>CAUPCW010000037.1:0-29141 GCA_963509895.1 uncultured Flavobacterium sp. | reverse complement strand
CTTCTTGTGAATTGATTCCCACTTTGTTTAAAACATCCACACTTTCTACTAAACCTCGTGCGATTTCTCTTCGTTGATCTGCAATACCTTGTCCTTGTAATTTTTTACTTTCTGCTTCAGCTTGTGCTTTTGCTACAATTCTGATTCGTGAGGCTTCAGCTTCAAATTCTGCTACAGTTTTTTCTCTATCTGCTGCATTGATTCTGTTCATTGCATTCTTTACTTGAATATCTGGATCAATATCTGTAACCAACGTATTGATAATTGTGTATCCATAAGTTGTCATCGCCTCGTTTAATTCTCTTTTTACTGCAATGGCAATGTCGTCTTTTCTTTCAAAAACATCATCTAATTTTAGTTTAGGAACTTCGGCTCGAACAACATCAAATACATAGGATGTGATTTGATCATGTGGGAATTCTAGTTTATAAAATGCATCATAAACTGTTTCTTTTACCACCATAAATTGAACAGATACTTTTAGTTTAACAAATACATTATCTTTTGTTTTAGTTTCAATGATAACATCTAGCTGCTGAATTTTTAGATTTACTCGACCTGCAATTCTATCAATTAATGGAATTTTTAGTTGTAAACCAGATTGTCTTATGCTGTGGAATTTCCCAAAGCGCTCAATAATAATGCTAGTTTGTTGTTTTACCGTAAAGAATGAAGACAATAAAATTAATAATCCGAAGACTAGTAACACAATTAAAATAGGATTCATGATTCTTTTTTTAAGATTAGTTATTGTTTATACGTAAGAATATTTTTAATGTTACAATTTATTTTTGTGTTTTTAATTTCTTAATATACTCGTGATAGTATAATAACAAAGTTGTTCTTGTATCCATTTACATTTGAGGTTAATTTTAAATTGTACTATGAATAAATTTTACTTCTTCCTTTTATTTTTATCTTTTAGTGGTTTTGCAACTGAAAGTTTTGATAATTTCATTTTCAATAAGAACGGAGATCAGATCAATATTAACCCAAATTTCTTTAGAATTGATAATGCTGAAAAATGTATTTATTATAAGTTAGTTAGCGGTTCTTCTGAAATTAAAATGAATTTCAATGATTTAGACTATGTTATTATCCGTAAGAATAAATTCAAAACGGTTAGATTAAAGAACACAAAAGAGATTAAAGGTTTTTTTGTTTTATGTGAGTCTGCTACTAAAACACTGTTATTTTCATCATCATCTCAAGAAGAAGATGAGAGTGTAGTTAAATATGAATTTTATATTGTTGACAAAGAGAATTCAGTTTTAGAAAGCCACATTTTTGATAATTTGAAACGACCTAAATCCGCTTCCATTAGGTCTGATATTTTTGGTAAAATACGTTTTTTCTTCGACGATTGTCCGTCACTTATTAAGAGAATTTCTTCATTTGATGTTGCCTCAGCTGAAAATTTTAATCTTGATATTCTTGGTTTTTTTGATGCACCAATTTATATCAATTGTCTTTAAATAAAATAAGACTTAAAATTTCGAGCTTTTTTATTAGATTGTCTTTATCACTTTACTAATATGTGGTTCAGGCTTATTGAATTTTTTATTTCTATTTATTTTATTTCTTATTCTCATTTATAAAACACATTGTCTTGTAATTTACTTGTTAATTTTTATGTATGTTTGTTTCTTAAATATTTAATCAATATAATATTATGAAACAATGTTTTTTTAGCATTTGCTTATTTTCTTCTTTATTTTCCTTTGCCCAAACGACCATTATTGAGGAAAAGAAAGATAAAGAAAATAATGTTATTAATTTTAATTTACTCTCTAACAGCAATCAAATTGTCATTTCTAAAGGTAAAACTATTAAAGGTTTAGCTGTTTATAGTGTTTTTAATGATGTAAGTAGTTACGATATTAATGGTATTAAGAAACCCTTAATTACTGATAAAATGCTGATAGGAAGTATATTTTCAAATTCTGAAAACGCCATTTTAACAACTGATATTTCCTCTGGATTATTTAAATCTAAAACGATGTATTTTATTGACGGTAAATTTATTGAATTAGGTAAATCAGAACTTAATGATAGTAACATTGTATCTTATGATCAAAATCAAAATTTTACTTCCAAATTTGAATATAACTTAAGAAATAAGAAAGAAAAATTTGATATTGACCTTGAAAAGGATGATGTTTATTTATCGGTTAAAGATATATTTACAAGAACAAAACAAACCTATAAAATTGATAAACCAAATTTAGATAAATTAATAGGTCCAAATTTAATTAGAGTCAAGGAAAAATTAGGTTTTCAATTAAGGGTAAATTATGATGAAACAATTGATTTGGTTACTAAATCAATTTCAAAAGATTATACAAATACTATTTTGTATAAGACTAGATTATCAGATGATGGAAAAAAAGTAAATGATGTAATTTTCGACTTAAATATCCCTAATCATGTATTTCTTTATTCTTGTAATGATGGTGGTAAACTTAGATCTGCAAATAGTAATAATTTTAGGTCTTTTGGAGACAAATTAGTTATTAGTAGTTTAATGTTCTTTGAAGACGACCTTTCTATTAATAATTATATAGTAGATGTTAAAACTGGTGATATTTATATTTATGGTTTATATGGAGATGAGTTTGGAAATTTAAATAACAGCGCAAAGCCAAAAGGATATTATGTCTTTAAATTTGACAAAACTGGAAAAAAGTTATGGGAATCAATTAATATTATTGAGGATTCTGATTTTAATAAAAATCATCTAATGACTACTGTTTTAGTTGATTTAGTTCAATTGAATGAGAATGTTTGTTTCACTATCAGGGTTAATGGATCAAAAGATTTTTTTAATTATAGTATGATTAGTAAAACTTCAGGAAAAGTTACAAAATCGCAAATTTTGGAATTCGATGATACAAACAAAAATAGTTTTAGTATCAATTCTATCTTTAAAAACCTCAAAGAATTTAGAAATAAAGAATTCGATTTTAATACTGTATTAGTAATTAATTCTAATCCAAAAGTTGAAGAGTACATAAAAAACGTTAAATCTAATAATGATTTGTATTTTAAATCTAGTTTTTCGGATAAAGGAGTTTGGTTAGTTGAATCAGACAAGGAATATTACAAAGTAACTTTATTTAAAGATTAATAAAAAAAAGCTCCCAAATTGGGAGCTTTTTTGTTTTTATAATGTTGCTATTGCTTTTTTTAACCTTGATATTGTTTCATCTTTTCCAATGACTTCTACAATATCAAATAGGTGAGGACCTTTCAGTGCTCCAACAAGACTTAATCGGAAAGGTTGCATAATTTTACCCATTCCAATTTCATTTTTCGTCATCCAATCTTTTACTATGTTCTCAACATTTATTGAGTTAAAATCAGTAATTCCTTCAAGAACAGTAATTAATTGTAACATTAAAGCGGGTGTTTCTTCTTTCCAGTTTTTGCTTGCTTTTTCATCATAGGAATTAGGTCTTTCAAAAAAGAAAACACTTAATTCCCAAAATTCATTTACAAAATGAGCTCTTTCCTTGATTAAGGAAACAATTTTTATCAATTTATTGAGTTCTATTTCTTCAATTTTTCCAGTATTTTCAGCAACTATGAGTTGAAATTGTTTGGCTAAATCTTCGTCTGATTTATGAATTAAATATTGATGATTGAACCATTTGTTTTTCTCTGGATCAAATTTAGCTCCTGCTTTGTGTACTCTTTTTAAATCAAATGTTTCAGCTAATTCTTCTAAACTAAATAATTCTTTTTCTGTACCATCATTCCATCCTAATAACGCCAAGAAGTTAACTACAGCTTCTGGGAAAAATCCTTTTTCTCTGTATCCTGATGAGACGCCTTCTTCAGTTTTCCATTCTAATGGGAACACTGGAAAGCCCATTTTATCACCATCTCTTTTGGATAATTTTCCATTACCAACAGGTTTTAAAATCAAAGGTAAATGTGCAAACTCTGGTGCTTCCCAACCAAATGCTCTGTATAGCAATACATGTAATGGCATGGATGGTAACCATTCCTCACCACGAATGACATGTGATGTTTCCATTAAATGATCATCTACTATATTGGCTAAATGATAGGTTGGCATGCCATCACTCTTGAATAACACTTTGTCATCCAATAAATTTGTTTCAAATTTGACCTCACCTCTGATGATATCTTTTAAGTGTAAAGTTTCATTTATAGGAGTTTTGAAACGAATTACATATTCTTCACCACTAGCTAACTTTCCATCTGTTTCTTCTTGAGTTAAGGCTAATGAATTGTTTAATTGATCTCTATTACCATGATTATAAATAAAGGTCTTTCCTTCTGTTTCTAATTCTTTTCTTAGTTTATCCAGAGCATCAGCTGTATCAAAGGCATAATAAGCATTTCCTGATGTGATTAATTGATCAGCATATTGTTTGTATAATTCTTTTCTTTCGCTTTGTCTATAGGGTCCAAATTTTTCATTCTTACCAATGGTTTCATCTGGTGCGATTCCTAGCCATTCTAGCGCTTCTAAAATGTATTCTTCAGCTCCTGCTACAAATCTATTTTGATCTGTATCCTCTATTCTAAGGTAGAAGGTTCCATTGTTTTTCTTTGCAAATAAATAATTGAAAAGGGCAGTTCTCACCCCACCGATATGTAAAGGTCCTGTTGGACTTGGTGCAAAACGCACACGTACTGGTTTTGACATGATCTAAATTTTTTGCAAATATACGACTTTAGTACACTTTACTTCTTTTACTTTTTCTGTGGAGCTAACTTTCTGGTTGAATTTTTTATCTTTTTAATTCATATAATATTGTACTTTTATGGGTTACATTAACAATTTATCTACTGTGAATTCAACGAATATTATATATCAAAAATTAGAAGCTTTTATAAAGAAGTTTTATACGAATGAGTTGCTACGTGGAACCTTACTTTTTATTGGTTTTGGTTTACTATATTTTCTTTTCACGCTTTTTATAGAATACTTTTTATGGCTTCAACCTGCCGCTAGAACTTTTTTATTTTGGACTTTTGTTGGAGTAGAAGTGTACTTGTTTTCTCGTTTTATTGCATTTCCTCTTTTCAAATTATTTAAATTACAAAAAGGAATTTCTTATCGAGAAGCTTCTACAATTATTGGGAATCATTTTCCGGAAGTAAAGGATAAATTGCTTAATTATATTCAATTATCTCAAAATACAGTTGATCAATCAGAGCTTTTGTTGGCATCTATTCAACAAAAATCTGATAATCTAGCACCAATTCCTTTTGGCAAAGCCATCAATTTTAAATCAAATAAAAGATATTTACCTATTGCTTTAATTCCTCTGCTCTTTCTTTTTGCTTTTTTTGTTTCTGGTAATAGCACTATTATTTCTCAAAGCTTAGATCGCGTAATTCATTATAAAGCTTCATTTGTTAAGCCAGCTCCTTTTCAATTAGTTATTCAAAATAGGAATTTGGTAGTGCAAGAAAACAAAGATTTTGTTTTAAGTGTCAAAACGATTGGTGCTGTTTTACCTGAAAATGTGATGCTAACCATTGGAGATGAAAGTTATTTTATGGAAAATAGTGGTCCAGGACAATTCCAGTATAAATTTGTTGCACCTTCTTCAGATGTTGTTTTCCATCTTGAAGCTAATGTTGTAGTTTCTCCTAGTTTTACATTAAAAGTTATTGATGTTCCTTCTATTTCTAGTTTTGAAATGTTTCTTCATTTTCCATCTTATTTAAATAGAAAATCGGAAGTTGTTAAAGGTACTGGTAATGCTGTTATTCCAGAAGGAACCTTAGTAAATTGGAAAATTGTGAGTTCTTCTACTGAATCTATTGTTTTTAATGAAGCTCGCGTACCTTCTTCATTTGTATCACAATCAAATATTTTTAATTTTAAAAAAATTATCAATCAAAATACAGATTATCAAGTAATTACATCAAACAGTAATGTGAAGTACTTTGAAAAATTGAATTATCAGTTGGCTATTGTTAAAGATCAGTACCCAACTATTGATGTGGAACAAGCCCCTGATAGTTTAAAAGTGGATAAGCGTTTTTTTATTGGAAAAATAGGTGATGATTACGGATTTTCGAAACTTCAAATTGTTTATTATGAAAAAGGGAAACCGTTCACTTCTAAACGTGGAACATTACCTTCTAAGTCCGGTAATTTTGATCAATTTGTATTTTCTTTCCCTGGTAACCTTCCTTTAAGAGCAGGTATTTCTTATGATTTCTATTTTGAAATTTTCGACAATGATGCTGTTCATCATTTTAAAAGTACTCGTTCCATTGTTTTTAGTAATCGAGTAAGCACAGCATCTGAAAAAGAAGATGCGCTTATAGAAGAACAGAATTCTACTCTAAATAGTCTTGAGAAAACGCTTCAAAAGCAATCTAAACAATTTTCTGATTTAGATAAACTAAATAAATCCTCTAAAGAAAAAAAGGAATTAGAGTTCAAAGACCAACAGATGGTTAATGACTTTATCAAAAGACAATCCCAACAAGATCAATTAATGAAATCTTTTTCTGAAAAAATAAAAGAGAATTTAAATCAGGATAACTCTCAGAATAAAGATAAAACAAAAGAAACTTTAGAAAAACGTTTAGATAAAGTTACTAGTGCCATAGATAAAAATAAACAATTATTAGACGAGTTAAAAGAACTTAATGATAAGTTGAACAATGAAGATTTGCAAGATAAATTGCAACAATTTAAACAAAACAGTAAAAATCAAGTAAAGACTTTAGAACAATTAGTTGAATTAACTAAAAGATATTACGTTGATAAAAAAGCAACTCAAATAGCTGAAAAGTTAGATAAGTTGTCTAACGAACAAAATAAACTTTCTAAGGATCCTGCTACTGAAAGTAAAGAACAAGATAAAATTAACGATGAATTTAAATCTCTTGAAGAACAGTTGAATGATGTATTGAAAGAAAATAAGAGTTTAAAATCTCCTATGGATCTTCCTAACACTAAGGATTTACAACAAGATATTAAGCAAGATTTAAATAGTGCTAAAGAACAATTGGGCAAACGTAATTCTTCTAAAGCCCAATCGTCTCAAAAAAATGCTTCTCAAAAGATGAAAAAAATGAGTGATAAATTAAAAGAAGCAATGGCTAGTGGAGAACAGGAACAATTACAAGAAGACATCAAAATGTTACGTCAAATATTAGATAATTTATTGGCTTTTTCTAATTCTCAAGAAGATGTTATGAAACAATTTAAATCTACCAAAGTAGGTTCTTCGACATATAATAAATATTTAAAAACGCAACAAACTTTAAAAACGCAGTTCAAACATGTTGATGATTCTTTGTTCGCAATGTCACTTCGTAATCCAAAAATTGCTGAAGACGTAACTAAAGAAATAGGGACTGTTCAGTATAATTTAGATAATGCCATTGATAAATTGGGTAACGGAATTGTTTCTAAAGGAGTTTCTCACCAACAATTTAGTGTATCTTCTGCAAATAAGTTAGCTGATTTTTTAAGTGAGCAATTGAATAATATGCAAATGGATTTATCTGGTATGAGTAGCGGAAATCCTAAACCAGGTCATGGTAAAGGCATGCAATTACCAGATATTATGTCAAAGCAAAAAGGTTTAGGTGAAAAAATGCAACAACAAATGAAAGGTGAGGGTAAGTCTAAAGGTGGTAGCAAACCCGGTAACAAACCCGATTCAAAATACACTCAAGGGGAAGAAGGTCCAGGTGGTGAAGGTGACGCAAAATCTATCATGGAAATTTATAAAGAACAAAAGCAATTGAGAGACGCTTTGCAAAACGAATTAAATAAAAATGGTTTAAACGGTGTTGGGCAAAATGCTTTAGAACAAATGAAACAGATAGAAAAACAACTTTTAAACAAAGGTTTTAAGAATGAAGTGTTACAGAGAATTCTCAATTTAAATCAAGAACTACTTAAATTGGATAATGCTTTGCAGCAACAAGGTCAAGACACGAAGCGTCAGTCAGAAACCAATCTAAAAGGTTTTAACAACACTTCTAAAGGGCTGCCTAATAACTTACTACAATATATAAATAGTGTTGAAATATTAAATAGACAATCACTACCTTTGCGCTCCAATTTTAACCAAAAGGTTCAAGAATATTTTAATAAGAATGATTGATTTTAATTATGAATGTGATTTTACTTTAGACAATGAATCGTTGTACTCTGATTGGTTGTCTAGAGTAATTGTTTCCGAAAACAAAAAAGAAGGTGAAATTAATTATATTTTTTGTGATGATGATTATTTACATAACATCAATGTTGAGTATTTAAACCATGACACATTAACTGATATTATTAGTTTTGATTATAGTTTAGGAAATGAATTGAATGGTGATATTTTTATATCCATCGAGCGTGTTCAAGATAACGCTTTAGATTTTAATGTTTCTTTTGAGGAAGAATTAAAACGCGTGATGGTTCATGGCGTTCTTCATTATTGTGGTTATAAAGACAAAACCGATAAAGACGAATCGGTAATGCGTCAAAAAGAGGATGAAAAAATCAAACTGTTTCACGTGGAACAATAAATTGATTGTTTGTTTTGTGTGTTTCACGTGAAACATTTTTGTTATCATAGTGTTTTCTTGATTAAGTTTCACGTGGAACATGTTTCTGGGCTTTGTCCGACAAATATAACTTTTTAATAAAGTTTCACGTGGAACAGTCTATCTTAATTTTTACTTTTAAACTTTTACGATGTTTTTAAACGAGTATGATGTTATTGTTGTTGGTGCTGGTCATGCAGGATCTGAGGCTGCTGCTGCTGCTGCAAATTTAGGTTCAAAGACACTTTTGGTTACAATGAGTCTTCAGAACATTGCACAAATGTCTTGTAATCCTGCTATGGGTGGAATTGCAAAAGGGCAAATTGTTCGAGAGATTGATGCATTGGGTGGTTATTCAGGAATCGTTTCAGACAAAACTGCTATTCAGTTTAAGATGCTGAACAAATCAAAAGGACCTGCTATGTGGTCTCCACGTGTTCAAAGCGATCGTATGCGTTTTGCAGAAGAATGGCGATTGATGCTTGAGCGTACTCCAAATCTTGATTTTTACCAAGAAATGGTTAGTGGATTAATCATTGAATCAGGAAAGGTGAAAGGAATTAAAACTTCGCTGGGTGTGGAAATCCGATCTAAAGCTGTGGTTTTAACTAATGGTACATTTTTAAACGGTTTAATTCATATTGGAGAAAAACAATTTGGTGGAGGTAGAGCAGGAGAGAGTGCCGCTTATGGTATTACTGAAGATTTGGTTAAAGTAGGTTTTCAATCAGGAAGAATGAAAACAGGTACGCCGCCAAGAGTGGACGGTCGTTCTTTGGATTATTCAAAAATGAATGAAGAGAAGGGCGACGCAAAGCCTGATAAGTTTTCTTATTCGGATGAAACGTCTCCACTTATGCATCAACGTTCTTGTTATATGACGTATACTTCAAACGATGTACATTCAATTTTAAGAGAAGGTTTTGATCGTTCTCCTATGTTCAATGGACGTATTAAAAGTTTAGGTCCTCGTTATTGTCCCTCTATTGAAGATAAAATCAATCGTTTCGCGGATAAGGAAAGACATCAACTTTTTATCGAACCAGAAGGCTGGCAAACCTGTGAGGTTTACGTAAATGGTTTTTCTACATCTTTACCAGAAGACATTCAGTTTAAAGCCTTACGTTCAGTTGTGGGTTTTGAAAATGTAAAATTCTTTAGACCAGGGTACGCAATTGAGTACGATTATTTCCCTCCTACACAACTTAAGCATACGTTAGAAACAAAATTAATTGACGGTTTGTATTTTGCTGGACAGATAAATGGAACGACAGGTTATGAAGAAGCTGCATCGCAAGGTGTAATGGCTGGAATTAATGCCCATTTAAAAATTCAAGAAAAAGCGCCTTTAATTTTAAAACGTGACGAAGCTTATATTGGTGTACTTATCGATGATTTAATTACAAAAGGAACTGAAGAGCCTTATCGTATGTTTACTTCTCGTGCTGAGTATAGAACTTTACTTCGTCAAGATAATGCCGATTTTAGATTAACCCCTTTATCTTATGAAATTGGTTTAGCTTCAGAAAAGCGTTTGCGAAGAATGGAACACAAATTGAATGAATCTGAAAAGATGGTTGCTTTTTTCAAAGAAACTAGTGTAACGGTGGCAGAAGCAAATCCTATTTTAGAATCTAAAGAAACAGCATTGATTTCTCAAGGAGATAAAATGTTTAAGATTTTTTCGCGTCCGCAAATTGATTTAGAGGATATTTTGAAGTTTGATAAAGTCAAATCCTATATTGATCAAAACAATTTAGATCAAGAGATTTTAGAACAAGCCGAAATTCAAGTTAAATATTCTGGTTATATTGAAAAAGAGAGAAATAATGCCGATAAGCTTACCCGTTTAGAAGAAGTAAAGATTCCTGAAAATTTTGATTATTCAAAGATTAAATCTATGTCTATTGAAGCAAGGCAGAAATTAGACAAAATACGTCCCGTTACTATTTCGCAAGCTTCACGCATCAGTGGTGTATCACCAAGTGATATTTCGGTACTTTTGATTTATATGGGACGCTAATCAATTTTATCTCTAATAGAGGTTTATTTTGTTCCACGTGAAACCTAAGATTATATTATACAACTATTGCTCATACAAAGAGCAATAGTTTTTTTATTAAACTAACCTACTCATGAATATTTTATCAAAAAAACATTTTCTTACTGTAAAAGATTATTCCGTTTCTCAAGAAATTTTCGAATTGTATCACGATGAAGAAATAGACATGTTGATTACACATCCACAACCTAGTTTAGAGAATTTAGGAAAGTACTATGAAAGTGTGGACTATATTTCTCATACGGACTCCAAACGTAGTTTATTTGAAAAAGCTTATCATTTTGTAAAGGGAATTGCTTTAAAAAACAAACTGCAATTAATTAATACCGAACAATCCTCAAAAGGGCAACTTTTGGATATTGGGGCAGGAACTGGAGATTTTTTGTTAGTAGCTCAAAACGATGGTTGGAAAACTATTGGAATCGAACCCAGTCAAAAAGCCAAAACTATTGCAGAAGGAAAAGGAATATTTTTTGTAAACGATACGACCGAATTAGCTTCTCAAAGTTTTGATTGCATTACCATGTGGCATGTATTGGAGCATGTGCCAGATTTGGATTTTCAAATAAAAGAGGTAAAGCGGTTATTAAAACCTACTGGAACTTTAATTGTTGCAGTACCCAATTTTAAATCTTTTGATGCCAAGTATTATCAAAAATTTTGGGCAGCTTACGATGTACCGATTCATTTTTGGCATTTTTCAAAACAATCGATTCAAATGCTTTTTCAAAAAGAGAATATGTCGCTAACGAAAATCCTTCCCATGAAGTTTGATTCTTTTTATGTGAGTTTATTATCTGAAAAGTACAAAACTGGAAAAATGAATTTTATAAAAGCTTTTTTTATTGGTTTACGTTCAAATTGGAAAGGAAGTCAAAATAAAGAGTATTCTTCGCATATTTATGTGCTTAAAAACAGCTAAAATTGATTTTAAGCCTTTTTAAGCGTTAATTTTGATCAAGATTAACCAAGTTCATGTCTTTTTTAAATTAATTGCGCATTTAAAAGCTATTAAATCCAATTTTAATCAAGTATTCTTATGGAATAACATTCTTTAATAATAAAAATTGATATAAGTAAAAATGGGGCATTTTTCAAACTTTCTGTAGATGCTAACTATTTTTTTATATTTTTGTCCTACATCATAAAAAATAAAATTAACTCCAATGAAAAAATCATTACTTATCCTTGCTCTTGCAATTGCTGTTGTGTCTTGTGATAAAAAAGCAGAAGTAAAAGAAGTAAAAACGGCATATGTGGACACTTCTGAATTAATGAAAGAATATACAGAAGCAAAAGATCTTGAAGCTAAATACAAAGCCCAAGCACAAGAGAAAGGACGTCAGTTAGAAGCTGAAATTAGTCGTTTTAAACAAGAAGCTTCCAATTTTCAATCCCAAGCTCAAGCTAATGGACAAGAATGGGCTCAGAAAAAAGGGGCTGAGTTGCAAAAGAGAGAGCAACAATTGGGATATGCACAACAAGCATTGTCACAGCAGTTACAAGCAGAAAGTGGTAAAGAAATGGATTCTTTAGTAAGTGGTGTAAAGAAATTTATTAAAGCTTACGGAAAAGAAAAAGGATATGCTTATATCTATGGTACAGGTGATGCTGCTTCTATTTTGTATGCTGAAGATAAATTTGATATTACTAAAGATATTATCAAAGCTTTGAATGAAAAATACAAAGCAGGTGCTACTAAAGAAGAAAAAGAAGTTAAGAAATAAGCTTTTTTAATGCTATAAAAGCCTTCATCTATTCAGATTGAAGGCTTTTTTTTTGGATAATTGAGATATTTTTTTTTGTTATTTCAGTCTCAGAATTTTATTTTTTTATTGATTTACAATAGTTTACTTCTACTATTTTTTAATATTTTAGTTTTTTATTTATACGCCTTATGCAAACTCTTTCTCAAGCCGCTGCTTACACACTTCAGTTTATTAATCAAACGAATCGCTCTGTTTTTCTTACTGGAAAAGCTGGAACAGGAAAAACCACTTTATTACGGGAAATAATTCAAACTACGCATAAAAATACCGTGGTCGTTGCGCCTACAGGTATTGCTGCTTTGAATGCCAATGGTGTTACTATTCATTCGATGTTCCAACTACCTTTTGGGGCATTTATTCCTGATTATTCTGAGCCTCAGTTTTTAGAAAATTCTAAGTTTGAAACTAAATCGACGCTAAAACGCCACTTTAAAATGGGTGGACTCAAGAAAGCGGTTATTCGTAATATGGAATTGCTTATTATTGATGAAGTTAGTATGTTACGCGCTGATTTGTTAGACGCCATGGATTTTATGATGCAGACCGTTCGTAAAGATTCAAGACCGTTCGGAGGGGCTCAAATTTTATTTATAGGAGATTTATTACAATTACCTCCCGTTGTTAAAGATGAGGAATGGCGTATTTTGCGTAACTATTATCGCGGAAAATTCTTTTTTCATTCGCATGTTTTGGTTCAAGACCCTCCTTTGTACATAGAGTTATCTCATATTTACCGACAGACCGATGATCGTTTTATTTCAGTTTTAAATAACTTAAGAAACAATGAAATAACGAAAGAAGATATCGAAATGTTGAATCAATATGTTCAGCCTAATTTTGACTTAAAAACGAATGATGGGTATATCTGTTTAACGACCCATAATGTTAAAGCAGATGCTATTAATACTGAATCTATAAAAGAATTAACAGGTAAATTATATCGTTTTTATCCTGAAATTACTGGAGACTTTCCAGAAAAGATTTATCCATTAGAATCTCAATTAGAACTAAAAGTGGGAGCCCAAATTATGTTTGTCAAAAATGATTTGTCATTTGATAAACAATATTTTAACGGAAAAATGGGTACTATCGCCTCATTGACAGAAAAAGAAGTTCGGGTGCATTTTGCTGAAGAAAATAAAACTATCGAAGTTGAAAAGTATGAATGGCAAAATATTCGTTATAAAGTTGACCCTTTGACCAAGGAAATTGAAGAAGAAGTTTTGGGAACGTATGTGCAGTATCCCATCAAATTGGCTTGGGCGATTACGGTGCATAAAAGTCAGGGATTAACGTTTGACAAAGCCGCGCTTGATGTATCGCAAGTTTTTCTCCCCGGACAAGCATATGTTGCCTTGTCGCGTTTACGTTCGTTAAATGGGCTTATTTTGCTTTCTCAGCTAAGGATGAACGGTATTTCGAATGATCAAGAAGTAATGGACTATGCTCAAAATAAAGCCAGCGAAACGTATTTACAATCGGCATTGCATTTCGAAACCAAGAATTTTATCTTAGATTATTTGTGTACTACATTCGATTGGAAGGATTTAGCACAAGAATGGCGCAATCATTTTTTTAGTTATGGCGAAGTGTCCGAAGCTTCTATAAAATCAAAACATGCGCAATGGGCCAAAGAACAGGCCCAAACTATGGAACAACTTTTGGATCCTGCGTCTAAATTTATGGTGCATTTGAAAAAATTATTTGCTGCTGAAACCGTTGATTTGAATCACATTTTAGAACGAATGAATGCAGCATATACTTATTTTTGGAAACCAATGGACGCCTTGGTAGAAGAATTGCTTTGGAAATTAGAAGAAACTCAACATAGCAAAAAAGCCAAAGGTTTTTTCGAAGAATTGTCTCAATTAGAAGAACTACAAACCAAAGCGGTTTTGAAGCTTATGAAAGCCCAGCTTTTGGTCGCTACGGTGGTTGCAGGAGAACCTATTTCAAAAGAAAAACTAACATCACCGGCTATAAAGAATTACATAAGTCATAAAATAGAAAAAGTAAAGGTCGCTTTTAACGAAATCAACAGTTCTTTACTCGAAGAAGAAACAGAAATTGTTCGTTATTCTAGTTCTAAAAAAGAGCCAAAAGAGAAAAAGAAAACTACCGTTGAGCAAACGTACGAACTTTGGTTGCAGCAAAAATCGATTACTGAAATTGCTTTACTACGAATGATTACCAAAGAAACGGTAATGCTTCATTTGACCAAATTAATTGCGGAGCAAAAAATCCAAATAAATGCCGTTTTATCTGAAGAAAAAATTGTCGCCTTAACCGAGGCTTTCTTTGGCTACCAAGAAGAATCTTTAGCGCCATTAAAAGAGAAACATGGCGATACTTTTACCTGGGAAGAATTAAGAATGTTTAAAGCTAGTTGGAATTCCTAAAAGAAGCTGAATAACCAAAAAAAAACCTATTCTTAATTGAATAGGTTTCGTTTGTTATAGGGTCTGAATCAAAATCCAAGCATCGGGATTTTCATTCTCAATGATTTCTTTTTGAGTTTTTTGAGCTTCAGCGAAAGTAGCGTAACTTCCATAAACTACAGGGAAAAGACCGCTTTTATTTTCAGGAATTCTTTTGGCTTCGTAGCCTAGTTTTTTTAGTGCTCTAAGTTCTTTATTGGCGTTCTCCTCACTTCTATAAGCTCCTGCCATAATGTGGTATTTAAGCGCGCTCACTTCTTTTTTTGGACTAGCATTTACAGAAAGTGTTACAGACGGTATAGGACTTGCTATAACAAAAGTTGCTTCTTGAATTTTGTTTTGCACCTTTTTTTGAACCAAAGTTTCCACCAAAAGCGTCTGTTCTTCAATTTGTTTTTGATAAATACTATAACCTACACTAGAAGTAATACCTAAGCCTAAAACAAAAATCGCAGCATAACGCAAAAATGGGTAACGTTGTCCTCTTGTTTCTTCCTCTTCTTCTTCAGGGGCTAAAGTAAGCGTGTGTCTGATAACTGGTTCTTCCACCAAAGTTTTGGCTTCCACCGCTTTTTCAAACAATTCTCTCTTTACCATTGGTGAAACAAACGGACTCAACCCAAAAGAAGTCGTCAAATAATTATTCGTCTCTTCGGAAGTGAATACTAAATTAGCATCAGCATTTAATCGAAAAGTACCAATGTTTTTGAAAGAAAGAATACCATGTGTTTCCAACCTCTTTTTCCAATTAAAAACCTCAAATTGAATAGCACTTACGGCATAATCGTAGGAAGTGTTTTCCGTTTGAGCTATGTGATGGGCTAATAAACCATCATTGTTTTTTAGATTTGCATTAAACGAAATCATTTTTTTTGGAGGAAAAAAAGAAGTAGTACTTTCTTGCAATTGTGCCGACTGAGTTTCGGTTAAAAAAGCACCAAATCCAGGAACAGCTACACATTGGTAACGGTATAAAAGCTGAGCGATGTATTGTTCGATTTTCATGTTAACAAAGTTAGCCATCCAAAATAGTTATCAAAATTTTATTCACAATTTTTATTAACAAATTCGATTAAATTTTATACTTTTCAATTTCAATTACTTAATGAAAAAGAATGCTATAAGCAACGATTTGAGGTCCTCAAAAAAGCGTAATCTAGCTTTATTTTCTAACTCAAAAGCTTGCTTGATGAATGATTTTCTTAATTGAAAACAGCAGTTATTTTATATTTTATACGCCAAAATCAAACTATTCGCATGACCGAACCTGAATTATTTTCACTTTTAGCCCTTCAAAGTGTCGAAGGAGTAGGCGATATCGTCGCCAAAAAATTAATTACTCATTTTGGCGATCCCGAGTCGGTTCTCCAAGCAAAATCCCATCAATTAGCAGCTATTGATGGAATAGGAGCAGTGTTACTCAAAAACCTTAAAGATCCCAACATTTATAAAAAAGCCCAATCCGAACTGGATTTTATTCAAAAAAACGGTATATCGGTGGCTTATTTTCAAGACAAAAACTATCCCGAACGATTGAAGCATTGTTTTGACAGTCCGTTGTTATTATTCTCAGCCGGATCAATCGATTTGAACAACCGTAAAATCATTAGCATCGTGGGTACGCGACAAATCACATCCAATGGAACAGAGTTTTGTAAAAAATTCCTAGAAGATTTGGCACCCCTAAATCCTATCATTGTTAGTGGTTTTGCTTATGGAGTCGATATTGTAGCGCATCAATTAGCAATGGACCACGGATTACAAACCATTGGTGTTTTGGCTCATGGCTTGAATCAAATCTATCCCAAAACACACAAAAAATACATGGCCAAAATGGAGCAAAATGGCGGTTTCCTGACCGAGTTTTGGAGCAGCTCCAATCCTGATAAAGAAAACTTTGTACGCCGCAACCGCATTGTTGCCGGAATGAGCGAAGCCACCATTGTCGTAGAATCTGCCGATAAAGGAGGTTCGTTGATCACCGCCAATATGGCCAACGATTACAACCGAGAGGTATTTGCCGTTCCCGGACGCATAACAGACAAATACAGTCAGGGTTGCAACACCTTAATCAAAACCCAAAAAGCACAACTGCTCACCAGCGCTGCCGATTTGATTTATCATCTTAATTGGGACCTTCAAACAGAAACGAAATCCGTTCAAAAACAATTGTTCGTTTCGTTAGATCCCGAAGAGCAAAAGATTTATGATTACTTACTACAATCCGGCAAAGAAGTTCTGGACAGTATTGCAATAGATTGTCAAATGCCTACTTACAAACTTTCAAGTTTACTCTTGAATATGGAACTCAAAGGCGTCATTCGTCCCTTACCAGGAAAATTGTTTGAGGCGATTTAGAGTAAGATTTTTTTTATTTGGGCGTGCCCCTCCGTAAAAACTTCGGGTCGTGCTATCCGTTCCCGCTTTTTTAGTAAAGGCAAGAAAAATGCCTTTACTAAAAAGAGCTCCACTACTATCACTCACGCACAATGTCATTAAGTTAAGGGAAAATCAATAATTTATTACAGATTTTTGAATAACGATTTCTCATTCAGATAGGTAAACCACTGAAAAAAACTAGTCTTTTTTATCATCACAATAAATCATACTTTTGAAATAAAAATCAAAAATGAAGTTATACGCTATAGAGACCGGAAATTTTAAGCTCGACGGTGGTGCCATGTTTGGCGTGGTGCCCAAAACCATTTGGAACAAAACCAATCCCGCCGATGCTAATAATTTGATAGACATTGCTGCGCGTTGTTTGTTAATCGAAGACGCCAATCGCTTGATCTTGATCGATACCGGAATGGGCAACAAACAATCCGAGAAGTTTTTTGGATACTATTCGCTTTGGGGCAGTCATTCTTTAGACGCTTCCTTGGCAAAGCACGGTTTTCATCGCGACGATATTACGGATGTTTTTATGACCCATTTGCATTTTGACCATTGCGGCGGAAGCATTCAGTGGAATAAAGACAAAACAGGCTATGAACCCGCTTTCAAAAACGCCAAATTCTGGACCAACGAAAACCACTGGCAATGGGCCACACAACCCAATGCGCGTGAAAAAGCTTCCTTTCTGTCCGAAAATATTTTGCCCATGCAAGAAAGCGGTCAGCTTCATTTTATCCAGCGCCCAGAAGGTGATTTTGGTGCATCAACCGAAATGGGTTTTGACATTTTCTACGCCGACGGCCACACCGAAAAACAAATGTTACCCCACATTTCATACAACGGAAAAACCATCGTTTTTTGTGCCGATTTGCTCGCTACAGCAGGCCATATTCCGTTGCCTTATGTAATGGGCTACGACACGCGCCCGTTGTTGACTATGCCAGAAAAAAATAAAGTGCTCACCGCCGCTGCCGATCACAACCACTTTTTGTTCCTAGAACACGATGCCCACAACGAAATCATTACGGTACAACACACCGAAAAAGGTGTTCGTTTAAAAGAGGTTTTTACATGTGAGGAGGTTTTATAAACGATTATTTGGATACAAAAAAAAGGCTATTTCAAAATTGAAATAGCCTTTTTTATAAGGATTAGTTAGGTTTTATGTATTATTCCACTATTACTTTTCTAACAGTAGTTTCCCCTTCACTTTCTATGTACATATAGTAAATTCCTTTTGGAAATTGTTCCAAATTAGCCGTAGTACTAGTGCCATTACTACTAAACGGAACATTGACTTGTTTTCCTAAGCCATCATAAATTCTCAAATTATTAACCGAAACGTTTTCAATGAATAGTGCACCTTTTGTTGGATTAGGATACACATTTAGTTTTTCAAAAATAACATCCGAAGTAGATAGATTAGCACAAGATTCAGAATAGGATGCAGTGGCATCTTTACTAAAAAACCAATGGTCATCAGCATAGGATCTGCTATCTACTTGTATACAAGTTAAATTAGGATTATTTTTAAGTAATAGATATTCTAGAAATAATTTATTATACCCATTTTTAAGATTCAAAATTGTTAATTGGTTATTCGAACAATTTAGTTTTTTTAAATACGCATTTTTAGAAAGATCTAGCGTAGTTAATTTGTTGCTCGAACAATATAGTTCTGTTAAATCCAGTTTTTTAGTAAGATCTAGCGTGGTTAATTGATTGCTACTACAATCAAGATATGTTACATACATATTTTTAGAAAGATCTAGCGTAGTTAATTGATTGCTTGAACAAGAAAGTTCTTTTAAAAATACATTTTTAGAAACATCTAGCGTAGTTAATTTGTTGCTCGAACAATTTACTTCTTTTAAAAAAGATACATTTTTAGAAATATCTAGCGTGGTTAATTGATTGCTTGAACAATTTAGTGCTCTTAAATTCGTATGTCTAGAAAGATCTAGCGTAGTTAATTTGTTGCTCGAACAATATAGTTCTGTTAAATCCATATTTTTAGAAATATCTAGTGTGGTTACTTGATTGCTTGAACAATTTAGTACTCTTAAACTAGTATGTCTAGAAAGATCTAGCGTAGTTAATTTGTTGCTCGAATAATTTAGTACACTTAAAATCGTATTTCTAGAAATATCTAGCATGGTTAATTGATTATTTTCACAAAAAAGATGATCTAAAGATACATTTCCAGAAAGATCAAGCGTTTTTAATTGATTGTTTGTTACAACAAGTAAATCTAAATCCACAAAATCCTGTATTCCTTGCAAATCTGTAATTGAACTAGAAGAAACATCAAGTTGGGTTATGTCAGCTATGCTTTCTGTAGCTACTTTTCCGTTTTTGCCATCTTTATCAATCCCAAGGGCGATGAGTTTATCTTCAAATTTAGTGTCTGGAATTAGGGTGTATTTAGTACAATCTAGACTAAAACTAACATTAGCATCCTTGGTAGTGGCCCATTTTTCTGCGGCAGCAATATCTGCCACTTGAATACAACTTAAACTAGGATTAATGGAGCAATTTAGAGTGTTTATGGTTGTATTTTTAGATAAATCTAATTTTTCTAATAGATTATTTGAACAATTTAAAGTATTTATTGTTGTATTTTTAGAGAGGTCTATTTTTTTTAATCGATTTTTCGAACAATCCAAAGTAGTCAAGGCTTTAAATCCTTCAATGCCTTTTAAGTCTACTATAGAGCTATTAGAAACATTTAATGAAATTAACGATACTATACTTGAATTCAATACTACACCATTTTTTCCATCAGTGTCAATGCCTAACGCAATTAGTTTGTTTTCAAAGTTAGGATCAGGAATTTGTGTCACTAAGCTACAATCATATGGCGAGTAAATAGCAAAAGGTTCTTTATTATTTTTCCATACGGAATTTGCAACAGTAACATCGTCAACAGTAATACAATTTAGTAGCGGGTTATTTTTAAGGTTTAATTTATTATAATCAATTAAATGGTTTTGCCCATTTTTAAGATTCAAGCTGCTTAGTAGTGGGTTGTTAGAACAATCAAGTGTATTTAAAATAAAATTTTTAGAAAGATCTAGCGCTGTTAATTGATTGCTGCTACAATAAAGATATGTTAAATACACATTTTTAGAAAGATCTAACGTGGTTAAATTGTTTTCAAAAGATCTTAGTTCTGTTAAAGCGATATTTTTAGAAAGATCTAGCGTTGTTAATTGGTTTCTATAACAAATAAGTTCTTTTAAAGCTACATTTTTAGAAAGTTCAAGTGTGGTTAAGTTGTTAATGTCACATTCAAGCTTTACTAAAGCCACATTTTTAGAAAGATCTAGCGTGGTTAATTGATTTACATCACAATAAAGGGCATTTAAAGATACAAAATTTTGTATTCCTGTCAAATCTTTAATTGAGCTAAATGAAACGTTCAAAGATTTTATTTTATTAATATCTTCAGTCAGCACTTTTCCATCAGGAGCACCTGAATCCAGCTTTAATTCAATTAATTTTCTTTCAAAATTAAGATCTGGAATTAAAGTAAAGGCTGAGCTAATTGTAGCTACATCAACCACAGAAACATTGTCTACCAAGATTTCTGAGTTTAGCGAACCAGTTGTCCAAATATCGATTTCGATAGGTTCGCTTATGGTTGGTGTGTAGTAGAATTGTATTTTTCGCCATTCGGTGCTAGTAGTTACGGCATCTGTTTTTTTGGTAATTTCCGATTTAAAAGTGTCTGGTTTGTGATACAAACTTAGGTCAATTGCCGAAAAAGTGCCTTTAACGAGTTTGTGATACATTGTGACGAGATAAGTTTTGCCAGCTATAACCGGAAAAAAATCGCTATTGATGTAATTAAAGGTTCCGTTAGTGTTTTGCATTTTGATACTCGAGCTTCCATTTTGGGCTGAATTGCTTTGGAATACTAATCCGCCGCTTAAAGATCTAAACCAATTATCTGGTTGAGAGGAGGATGTCCAGTTTTCGAAATTACCATTGGGCACCAAATTGGTTTGGGCTTGCAGGGTAATCGTCAAAAACAAAAACATCAAAAGTAATTTTGTTTTCATAATAAAAATGGGTTTTGTAATAAATTACTACAAGTTTATGAAAATCCTTTTGTTTTAGCTATAAAATTTATTAAGAATAATCAATCTTTTTTTGTTTTGTAAATTTTATAGGCATTAAAGCTGCTTTTCTCACAAAAAACCGTTAACAATTGCACGCTATCTAATTCACTTCTCTTATTTTTGGACAGAAAAACTAATTCTAATACTTCATCAATGAAAAAAATAAAATATACACAATGGGCTTTGGCAGTCGCTTTGGCTTTTTGTTTATCAGGAAACGCACAGACATTTACAGGTAAAAAGGGAAAATTAACTGAGCAACAATTGCAACGTTGGTCGCATTTAGATTTGGCTACAGACAGCATTCCAGGGATGAGTGTCGACAAAATGTATGCGGAGTTAATCAAAGATAAAAAAGGCAATAAAGTCATTGTAGGTATCATCGATTCTGGAGTGGATATCGAGCACGAAGACTTAAAATCAGTGCTTTGGACCAACAAGAAAGAAATTGCTGGCAACGGTATTGACGATGATAAGAATGGGTTTATCGACGATGTACACGGTTGGAATTTCTTGGGTAACGATTTACACGAAACCCTTGAAATGACGCGTATTGTGAAAAAAGGCGACGATGGTTCAGCTACTTACAAGCAAGCCAAAGCAGCTTATGACAAAAAATATGCAGAGGCGATGCAAGGCAAGCAACAAGTTGATTTTATTATCAATGTTGACAAAGTCGTGCAAAAACACTTGCAAAAAGAGGTATATACTTTAGATGAAGTAAAAGCTATCACGACTACAGAGCCTGAGTTGACGAATGCGAAAGCCGTGATGACTCAAATTTTGACCAATGCTGGAGCAGACTTTAAAGGGCAAATCGAAGAATACCGAAAGTATGTGTACGATCAATTGAACTACAATTTGAATTTGGAGTTAGACGGACGTAAAGCGGTTGGAGACAATCCAGAAGATATCAAAAACACCAAATACGGAAACAATATTGTTTTTGGTCCAGACAAAGAAGAGGCTTTACACGGGACTCACGTTGCGGGCATTGTTGCACAATCACGAAACAACAATTTAGGTGGAGATGGAATTGCCAACAATGTTGAAATTATGACCATTCGTGCCGTTCCAGACGGAGATGAATATGATAAAGACATTGCTTTGGCTATTCGTTATGCAGTAGACAATGGCGCTAAAGTCATTAACGGAAGTTTTGGAAAAAGTTTTTCACCACACAAGCAATGGGTGTATGACGCTATCAAATACGCTGAGAAAAAAGATGTGCTTTTTGTACACGCAGCGGGTAATGACGGACTTAATATAGATTTAGCCGAAAATGCTAATTTCCCAAATGATTCAGACGATAATAAAATAGAATTTGCTTCGAATGTAATTACGGTTGGCGCTTTAAACTATAACTATGGCGAAGGAGTAATTGCTGGTTTTTCTAATTATGGCGCTTTCAATGTAGACGTTTTTGCTCCAGGGGAAGAAATCTATGCTACCATCCCGAATAACAAATACAAATATTTGCAAGGAACTTCTATGGCTTCTCCAAATGTAGCGGGTGTAGCGGCGATGATTCGTTCTTATTTCCCAAAATTGTCGGCCAAACAAGTAAAACAAATCTTGATGAGTTCTGGAACTCCATTACCATCAAAAGTAGTTGTTGGCGAAAAGAAAGAATTGAAAAACGCTTCCGAAGTAGGCAAATCGGCTGCTATGGTTAATGCTTATAATGCTTTTAAAATGGCAGAGCAATTGAGTAAAAACCCAAAAGCGAAAATGACAATACAAGGGTAAAACCTTTCAGTAATTAATGTAATATATAGTTATGCGAATAAAAAAAATAGTTTTAGTCTCCATTTTACTTACCCATTTTGGATGGCTTTCGGCTCAAAACACTAGCTATTGGCAACAACACGTCGATTACAAAATGGAGGTGTCAATGGATGTCAAAACCTATCAATACAAAGGGAAACAAGAATTGGTGTACACCAATAATTCGCCTGAGACCTTGACTAGAGTTTTCTATCATTTGTATCCCAATGCTTTTTCACCTGGAAGCGAGATGGATGCGAGAATCCAAAGCATCAAAGATCCTGATGCGCGTATGGTGCACAAAGCCACGGTAAATGGAGTTGAGACCAAACAAAGCCGCATCAAAGATTTAAAACCCAATGAAATTGGTTTTTTGCATATTCTTAATTTTAAACAAGATGGAGTAGCTGCTACGGCAAAAGAAGTAGGAACAATACTTGAAGTTACCTTAGCCAAGCCATTATTACCAGGCACAAAAACCATTTTCACACTAGATTTTGAAGGACAAGTTCCGGTTCAAATTCGTCGTTCTGGGCGCAATAACAAAGAAGGTGTTGAATTATCGATGACGCAATGGTACCCAAAAATGGCCGAATTCGATTTTGAAGGTTGGCATGCCGATCCGTATATCGCTCGTGAATTTCACGGTGTTTGGGGAAATTTTGATGTAAAAATTACGATTGACAAAGCCTACGTTTTGGGTGGTTCAGGTTATTTACAAAACAAAAACGACATTGGCTATGGCTATCAAGATGCTGGCGTTACGGTGCCAGTCAACAAAAAAGCAAAAACGCTGACTTGGCATTTTTATGCTCCCGAGGTGCACGATTTTACTTGGGCTGCCGATAAAGAGTATTTGCACGATGTGGTAAAAGGACCGAACAATGTCGATTTACACTTTTTATACAAAAACAACCCAAAGATTATTGCCAATTGGAAAGCCTTGCAACCCAAGACCGCAAAGCTTATGGAAATTTATAATGAAACCGTTGGCAACTATCCTTACAAGCAATATTCTGTTATTCAGGGTGGCGACGGCGGAATGGAATACGCCATGTGCACCTTGATTTTAGGCGAAGGAACTTTCGAGGGATTATTGGGAGTTACCGGTCACGAAATGGCGCATTCTTGGTTCCAACACGTTTTGGCGTCTAATGAATCCAAGCACGGATGGATGGACGAAGGATTCACTTCGTTTTTAGAAGATTTTGGTCTGAATGCCATTTCCGACAAACCCGTTGACAATCCTTTTATCAATGCCTACAAAGGTTACCTTTCTATGGCCAATTCTGGTGAAGAGCAACCGCAAAGTACGCACGCTGATCGATTCGACAAAAACCGTTGGTACAGCATTACTTCTTACAGCAAAGGCGAAGTTTTCTTAACGCAATTGAGTTATTTGATTGGGAAAGACAATTTATTGAAAACCTTGAAAAAGTATTACCAAGACTTTCAATTCAAACATCCAACGCCAAATGACATCAAAAGAAGCGCAGAACGCATTTCTGGCGCCAATTTGGACTGGTATTTGACCGATTGGACACAAACTACCAACACGATTGATTACGCCATAAAAGACGCCAAAGAAGCAGCCGACAAAACCGTGGTGACGTTAGAACGCATTGGGCGTATGCCAATGCCTATCGATTTGTATATAGAATACACCGATGGCACTACCGAAAGCTTCTACATTCCGTTGCGAATGATGAGTTTTGAAAAAGAAAATCCTACGCCAGCCATCAAAAGAACGGTGGCCAAAGATTGGGCTTGGGCGTATCCAACGTATGAATTAACGATTGGCAAACCCAAATCAGCCATCAAAAAAATTACCATCGATCCTAGTGGTTTACTAGCTGATGTAAAACCCGCCAACAACATTTTGGAAGTGAAATAATTTTTTCGAAATACCTTAAAAAGTCTAGTGAAAGCTAGACTTTTTTTATTTAACCCTGTCAGAGTTCAAAACTCTGACAGGGTTGAAGAAGGAACTACCATTTGACTACGAATTCGTGCCCGTTCGTGTTTATGTTTTTAGGAGCAGCACTTCTTTGCGTACCACACGAGTTGTCCCGCTTTTCGTTGTAATCTTATGCCCCGAACCCCGGGTCATAAGGATTTCCACTACAATCGGGGCTAGGCTAGGGGTTTTTGTTTTCATTAGAAAAACAGCAATATCGTTTGGACAATATGGCTGTCCCTTTAGCTAGCGCGATGCCTCTGGCTCGTGCCCGCAAAGATAAATATTTCAAATCTGTCACAAGAATGCTGAAGTTTAAATGCTCTTGATGATATTGTGTACGAGCGTGACGCTCGCACTAGCGTGGGGTGTTCTTAGCTTTTGATTTTGGCTTCTCTTTTGGCTTCTTTGAGCATTTCATTAATGATAAATAGCTGAGATTTTTCTTCGTAAGTGTTTCTGCTTTCTGTACCAATTTTTCCGTGCTCAACATCAATAAGTTGGTCAAAAGTTTGAATGTTTTTATACGCTTTCATAGTTATTCGTTTTTTGTTGAAAATATTCCTAAATTTTTAAAGTTGAATTATGTTCAACTGCTAGCGCGATGCCTCTGGCTCGTGCGCACAAGGATAAATATTTCAAATCTGTCAGAAGGACGCTGAAGTTTAAATGCTCTTGATGATATTGGGTACGAGCGTGACGTTCGCACTCAATGTCATTAAGTTAAAGAAAACGACTTTTGATTTTGTCATTCCGACAGAGGAGGAATCGCACACGTTGTTCACATTATGTGATTCTTCGTTCCTCAGAATGACACAAAAAACGCTTAACTTAATGACATTGCGCTCCCCCCGCTAGCGCTAGCATCTTGCTCGTGCCCGCAACTAATTTATATCAATTTCTAAAATAGTTTGGTCATTATTACCATAATTTCTGGCACTACTATATTTCCAATCGACACCATCGGTAACAAAACCAGTTACTACAGGATTATTATGAAGGTAATTCAATTTTTGTTCAAATACCTTTAGCGATCAAATTTCTATTGGCTGATTATTTTGTTGCCAGAACTGTTTTTCCTTGACATTGCTATTTTTCTTTCCAGCTCTTTCAAACATCCATAGCATCCAATCCTTTCTGCTTTCTTGCTGGTTTTCTTCAATTAATTTAAGCATTTTTCGGGATGTAAAACCCTTAAAATCTCTAATTAAGCCAGATGGGTCTCCAAGTGATGAACGGAAAATTAGATGAATATGACTTGGCATTATGCAATATCCATAAATCTCCATTCCCTAATTTTTTCTACAAAAATCTAATGATTCTATTATCGTATCAAAATAGGCTTCTCTTGTAAAAACATCTATCCAATAAACTTTAGCAAAAGAGATGAAATAAGCGCCTTCTTTTTCTGCAAATTTATATTTTCTACTCATTTTTATAAAACACAAAATTAAATTACAATGTAGTACTTTTAGTTTAATTTCAGTACTTACACTTTACGGGCACGAGCAAGATGCTCGCGCTAGCGATGAGTACGAGCGAGACGCTCGCACTAGCGGGGGAAACGAAACTCTAGTTTTTATCTAACGTTTTTTACAGTTTCTAATTTGCCCATCTTTTTTGATATGGATATGTTTCATATGCTATATTATCCTCGTTAATTGTGAATCCTTTTTCAGCATCTTCCTTTGCTTCTTTATATAACATGGAAACTTTTTCTTGTTTTTCTAATCTTGCCAAACAAATTGCCTTGTAATATTTTGCATCAGAAAAATTCGTATATATTTTTAATGCTTTATCAAATTCAATTATTGCTTCTCCCCATTTTTTTTGTTCATATTTTGAAATTCCGTAATAAAATAAAGCTGTTGGATGTTCCAAACCTTTTCTATTTTTAAACAAATCCTCTATATATTCGTTGAAAAGCATTTCTGCTTTTAAATATTCATTAAGTTGTAAATATGACAAGCCAATATAAAAATTATAAGTATGATCCATCACATAATTATTACCATATTTTTTCTTGCAATCTTCAAAGTCAATAATGGCTTCTTTATAGGTTTTAGCAAAAATACATTTTACGAATGCTCGATAAGATTGCCATCTTTCAGGATCATATTTTACCGCTTTATCAATATATTTCATTCCAATTTCATATTTCTTTGCTTTAAAATAGGGCATTGATTTTTGTTGCCACAAATACGCTACAGTGCTGTCTTTTTTTAGACCTTCATCCAAACAATTTTGCCATTCAGCCATTTGATAATTGTAATTATAATTTTCAGCACCATTTGTTACAAACTCTTCAATAATAGCATTTTGATTTTTCTTGATTAATTCTTGTTCAATAATTTTATTTTGACCAAATGTAACTTGTATAATTAAAAGACAAATAATTGAAATAAATAGTTGTTTCATTTTTTAAATTTTATTTTAAGATTTCGGCTGTTAGAAAACATCAGGTAACTAGTACATATGCGAAAATTTTCATATGTGAATTTCTAATCTAGAAGGTTAGCAATTGTCCATTCTACTTTATTTAATTTCAAATATATTTAATTATTCCTGCAAAACATTTAATAAAAGATTTATTTGATAGCCTTTTAAAATATTGCACTAAAAACACCTACAAGGTGTTGAAAACCTTGCAGGAGTAGTGTAAATTTTAACAACCCTGTCAGAGTTTTAAACTCTGACAGGGTTTTATTTATACTAAGCGTTTTGAAAACGATGCGTCTCTTCTAGCCCCGGGAGGAGCGGCATCCTTTGCTGACG
This sequence comes from uncultured Flavobacterium sp., assembly GCA_963509895.1. Taxonomy (GTDB): domain Bacteria; phylum Bacteroidota; class Bacteroidia; order Flavobacteriales; family Flavobacteriaceae; genus Flavobacterium. The sequence goes on along the minus strand of CAUPCW010000037.1, from coordinate 1,305 downwards.
GGGTTCGGCAGCAAAGATATAGCGTATCACGGGAGGGGAAGCGTGGTAAAATCTGTTCGTGTGCTCCTAATGAATTGTCCAAAAAACTAAGGCACATAAAGGATTTAAGTTAAGAAAGGGATAACTTAAATGTCCTTATGTGCCTTACATGGTTTTAAAAAAGCAGCCACGAATTCAACTTCTATGCGCTACTGTCAGTTTGCTATTACACGAAAAACTTCAATGACTTAAAAGTTCGAAAACATCAGCCAGTGGCCGTTTTATTTCAAATGTTCGAGCATATCTACCGTCATATTGTCGAGGGCAAAATGGTGGTTCCAACCCCAATCTTCGCGCGCACGGCTATCATCGATGCTCGCAGGCCAACTGTCGGCAATTTTTTGACGAAAATCGGGCGCATAGCTGATGGTGAAATCAGGAATGTGCTTTTGGATTTCGGCAGCGATTTCGGTAGGTGTAAAACTCATCGCGGCCAAGTTGTACGAAGAACGAATTTTGATTTGCTCCGCTGGCGCCTGCATAATTTGTATGGTAGCCGCAATGGCGTCGTCCATATACATCATTGGCATTTTGGTTTCGGCCGTCAAGAAACATTCGTAGGATTGGTTTTCGAGGGCTTTGTAGTAAATGTCTACCGCATAATCTGTAGTGCCGCCGCCTGGAGGCGAAGACCAGCTAATCAAGCCCGGATAACGGATGCTGCGCACGTCTACACTAAAAAGGTTGTGGTAGTATTCGCACCATCTTTCGCCCGATTGTTTGCTAATGCCATACACGGTCGAAGGTTCCATTATGGTGTATTGAGGCGTATTTTCTTTGGGAGTAGTAGGTCCGAAAACCGCAATACTCGAAGGCCAAAATATTTTTTTGATTTTTCCGGCTTTGGCCAAATTCAGGACGTGAAACAAGGAATTCATATTCAAATCCCAAGCAAAGGCTGGGTTTTTTTCGGCAGTAGCCGAGAGCAAAGCGGCCATCAAATAGACATCGGTGATTTGGTGCACTTCGACCAAATGTTCGATTTGGTTAAAATCGAGCGCATTGATGACTTCAAAAGGACCCGAGTTGACCACATCTACATTCAGTTTTCGAATATCGGAGGCGATGACGTTCTCCGTACCGTAAATTTTTCTCAATTTTTGGGTCAGTTCCGTTCCGATTTGGCCACACGCGCCAATGATTAATATTTTTGGATTCATAAGTTGCCGTTTTAAAAGAACAAAGATAGGAATTTATCTTAAAAATATCGATTTCGCAAAAATGACAATAAATTTAATAAAAAAATGTAATTGAACTCAGATTAAT
>CAUPCW010000036.1:0-29258 GCA_963509895.1 uncultured Flavobacterium sp. | reverse complement strand
ATTTGGTTCTGGGTGCCACCGAAAAATTCAAATTAGCAGATTATATTAACGATTTATCCAAAAACGATTTTGGTCAAGTGCATTCTTGCGAAATTGCCGAAGCCGATTTTTATGTAGGCAGTTATTCTATTGGCGATAGAACAAGAGCTTTTTTGAAAGTACAAGACGGTTGCGATTACAAATGTACCTACTGTACGATTCCATTAGCGAGAGGAATTTCTAGAAGTGATGCTTTAGAAAATGTATTGCAAAATGCTGCCGAAATTTCGAAACAAGGAATCAAAGAAATAGTGCTTACGGGTGTAAATATTGGCGATTACGGAAAAGGAGAGTTTGGGAATAAAAAACACGAACATACTTTCCTTGATTTGGTAAAAGCGCTTGACGAAGTGGAGGGTATTGAACGCCTTCGTATTTCGTCTATTGAACCTAATTTATTGAAAAACGAAACGATTGATTTTGTTTCCAAAAGCCGAACATTTGTACCGCATTTTCATATTCCTTTGCAATCGGGAAGTAATGAAATTTTGGGTAAAATGAAACGTCGTTACCAACGAGAAGTATATACCGATAGAGTAGCCAATATTCGTCAAGTAATGCCACACGCTTGTATTGGTGTAGATGTAATCGTTGGTTTTCCAGGAGAAACCGACGAGCATTTCCTAGAAACCTATCATTTTTTGAATGATTTGGATATTTCTTATTTACACGTTTTTACCTATTCAGAACGCGATAATACCGAGGCAGTTGTGATGGATGGCGTAGTTCCTAATAACGTTCGCGCCAAACGAAGCAAAATGTTACGTGGTTTATCTGTTAAGAAACGTCGTGCTTTTTACGAAAGTCAATTGGGTACCCAAAGAACAGTTTTGTTTGAGGGCGAAAATAAAGAAGGATACATTCACGGTTTTACCGAAAATTATGTAAAAGTGAAAACCCCTTGGGACCCAGCCTTAGTGAATACGTTACACGAGGTGCAATTGACCCGAATTGACGAAGACGGAAGTGTTCGTATGGAGTTTTTGAATGTAGAAGTGTAATTTTTTTTACCATTAAGATATTAAGTTGATTCTGCTAAGGCCTAATTTTCTTAATTTCTTAATGTTTTTTTCTTTTAAATAGACTACTTATTTAAAGTCAATTTATAAATATTCGTTTCCAACACCTCCGAGTCTTTGTCTTCGCATAACAAAAACTCCACTGTTTTGTCCGAATTCTGATAGAGGGTAAGGCCTTCAAATTTATGCGTATCGCTTATTTTTTGCGTAAATTCTAGTTTCATCGTTGCTACATCTATTACCCCAATCAAACTTCCTTTTACTTCTCCATCATTATATGTCGATTGTGTATCTTCGGCGGTAGCCAAAAAATAAATTTTAGTATCCACCAAAACAGCATCGGTAAAACTGCTACGCACGCCATTAATTTTAGGCAACTTATACTCGTTGCTAATCATATTAAATTCGTTGATCAAATTCTTGCCAAAAATCGTAAAAATCACATTTTTGCTCTTTTTTCCGTTCCCCCGATTAAAAAGTAGCCATTCTTTTCCCGTATAAATAGCTCCTTCCAGATTAAAATCATCGGCTTTAATTTGACCAAAGCTTTGCATTACGCCATACAAATCCGTCAAATCGTTGGTTTTAATTTCTTTTTCGGTTGTATTGATTTCTACCATTTTGTTGCGTTTCGGTGTAGAACCAGAACCAAAAACATACAACTTGTCTTCAAAACTCGTTATGGCTTCAAAATCGGGTTTGTCTTTTTTGGCAATATTTGCACTGGCGTTTTCAATAATAGCGTGTTGCTGTAAGTCTTTGGTTTCCATATTGTATTCGTACAAATAGCCGCTGTTATCGCCAATAACATATAAGGAAGGCGATTTGTAAATAAGACCAGAAGCAGCACCAATTCCTATGATTTGGAATAAAAGTTCGAGTGTGAATTTTTCCATTATAGTATAAAATTTGTATCAATATTCCATTAAAGTGCGGAATACAGATGAATTAAAAAGCAACTAAAGTAGTGATTTGTCGGCAGAATCTTTTTGTTTAGACACACTTTAGAAGTTTCTTCTCGAACTTTTTTTGAGATGGCTAGTTGGGTCTGACTTCTAATTGTTAATTCAATTTAAACCCAATATGTGCTTATTGTTACCATGTAAATTTTAGATTAAATTACAACTTAAAATCTTACGTATTGATAGCTGTTTCTTAATCCCACAGTGACAATGTGTTTATATCCATAGCCTTATTTTGTGGGGATAAAAAAAACTTAAATCAATGAAAAAATTAATTTTACCCTTATTGTGTTTGGTCTCACTTATTTCTTGTGAGAACGACTCTAATGATGCTAAGCCTACAAGCGTGGTGTTAGCAAATCAATCCGTAACTCCAGTATTGCTTACTAAAAAAGCAGGTTTTGAAAACGTGGAGTTATTCTCTTTAATTTCTTCTGATGATGTATTGTCTGGAAGTCCAAAATTCGTTTTTGGAGGTTCGGCTGATGGAACTGGTTTGTTGAAAAATGCCGATGAAACATTTACTTTCTTGGTAAATCACGAAGACAATTTTGCGGTTTCGAGAGTTACTCTTGATAAAACCTTCAAACCTTTGAAAGGAGAATATTTATTAAACTCAGACGGAGGATTTTGGAGATTATGTAGTGCAACAATGGTGACTCCATCGGAACATGGATTTGGACCACTATTTTTAACTTCTGGAGAGTCTGGAGAAGAATCGCTTACGCATGGTTTAGATCCTTTTGCTAGTGTAGCCGAAGCATCTAAAAATAGAGGCTTAGAAGCTTTAGGAAGATTAAATGCCGAAAATGCAGTGCCATTAAATGCAAAGGCTTACCCTGGAAAAACTGTAATTCTATTGGGTGATGATGATTCAGACACTTATGGAGGTCAGGTTTTTATGTATGTTGCTGATAAAGTTGGTGATTTGCAAAATGGGTCGTTGTACATGATGAAGCGTAATGACGACAATCAAAGAGAAAAAGATATTGCAGTGAACCAAAAATATCCTGTTTCATTTGTAAAAATTGAAAATCATAAAAGTTTGACAGGTGCCGCAATCAATGCTTCTGTCAATACACTGAAAGCACTAAAATTTGGTCGTGTTGAAGATTTAGATTACAAAAAAGGAAGCGTTGAAGGCACAAGAGAAATTTATTTTAACGTAACGGGTCAGAATAATACGGGTATAAATGCTGATGCCTCTAGAGCTAAATATGGTCGCGTGTATAAATTAAATTTAGATGCTAATAATCCATTAATAGGAAGCTTAGAAGTGATTTTGGATGGTGATGACCGTAACGGAATTGCGGGTAAATTTCAAAATCCAGACAATATATGTGTAACTAAAAATTATGTTTATATTCAAGAAGATTCTAATGGTTACGGTGATGAAACTCACGATGCTTATATTTATCAATACAATATTGCTACCAAACAATTAAAAGTAGTTTTCGAATTAGACCATCGTCGTACTGCTTCCGATGCAGCTACTTATAATGTTGGTACTGCTTCAAAATTTGGAAGCTGGGAATATGGTGCAATGATTGATGTATCGGAGCAATTAGGTATTGATGATGCCTTTTTATTATCAGTGCAACCTCATACTTGGAGAGGTGATAAATATAAAGGCGTAGACGGAGGAACAAAACGCCCTACAGAAAATCAAGCTAGTCAGATAGTTCTAATCAAAGGATTAGCTAGATAATACCTTTTTTAGTTTCAACTTAACCACGATTGTATGAAAGCAATCGTGGTTTTAGTTTTTTATTGCATCCGCTTTTATGATCATATTGTAAATGCAACAACCCCTTTTATTTATGAAAAAATATTTTTTCTTATTGCTATTATTTTCTTTTCTTTCTTGCGAAAAAAAAGAAAATCCACATGAACTTATTTCATCCAATTTCACCAGAAACGTCACACAATTAATTCTCGAAGTTGATCAATTAAAAGCGTTAGTAGCCTCAGATGCCAAGCTTTCAACGATTCAAAATCAATTTTTAAAAGCTAGAAATAGCTACAAAAAATTGGAATGGATGAGCGAGTACTATTACCCAACAGTTTCAAAATCAATTAACGGACCTGCAATTCCTGAGTTTGAAGAAAATGATGGCATAACAGTTCCTCCTGAGGGCTTTCAAGTAATAGAAGAATTTTTGTTTCCAAAATATGATGTAGCTATTAAATCAGATTTAGAAATGGAAATAGGCGTATTGAGGTCTAATTTGAACAGACTGCAAAAGGTTTCAGAAAAAACAACTCTAGCGGATACTTATATTTTTGACGCGTTGCGACTATCCATTTTTAGAATGATTACCCTAGGAATTACAGGCTTTGATTCGCCTGTTGCACTACATTCACTCCCAGAAGCAAAAGTAGTTTTAGAGAGCATAGCGGAAAATGTAACTTTTTATAAAAACATTTTGGATGCTAAGTCATTTCAAGCGTTTTCAGCTACTCTTTCTCAAGGAACAAAATACCTAGCAACTCATACCAATTTCAATGCTTTTGATAGAGCGTATTTTATAAAAAATATAGCTAATCCATTGAGTAAACAGTTATATCAATGTCAAAAAAGTGCTTCGATTCCGTTTGTAAAAGAGACTAGAGCTCTAAAAACTACAGCGCAAACGCTCTTTGATAAAGAGGCTTTTGATATAGAAGCTTTCAATGGTTTTCCTGATTATAAAACCACTCCAGAAAAAATTGCCTTAGGAAAAAAGTTATTCAATGACCCTATTTTGTCTGGCAATAATACGCGTTCTTGTGCTTCTTGTCACCATTCTGATCTTGCTTTTACAGATGGTTTAGAGCAAACCATTTCCTTGGATGGCAAAACTAAAGTAAAGCGAAATACGCCCACTTTGATGAACATCGCTTTTCAACGTGCTTTCTTCTATGATTCCAAAGTAAGTTATCTCGAAGACCAAGCTGTGGCTGTCATCACAAATGAAATCGAAATGCACGGTTCCCTTGAAAAATCAGTGAAAGCCTTACAAAATGATAAAAAGTATGTAGCCGAATTCAAAAAAGCATTTCCTAAAAATGAGATTAACGAATTCGGAATCAAAAACGCCTTGGCTTCCTATGTTCGTTCTTTGAGTAATTACAATTCAAAGTTTGATGAATATATGCGTGATGAAGTCGAATTTTCGTCAGACGAAAAAGCAGGTTTTAATCTATTTGCAGGTAAAGCTAAATGCGCTACTTGCCATTTTATTCCTTTAACCAACGGGACAGTCCCACCTAATTTTATGAAAACAGAAAGCGAAATTTTAGGAGTACCCAACAGGCATAATTATTTAGATGCCGATTTAGGAAAATATGAATTGACCCAAGCCGAAATTCATAGAAATTCTTTTAAAACACCGACCATCAGAAATATTGAGTTAACGGCTCCGTATATGCATAATGGTGTTTTTAAAAATTTAGAAGAAGTCATTGATTTTTATAACAAAGGCGGTGGTATTGGCCTTGGATTTAAAGTGCCCAATCAAACCTTGCCCGAGGATCAACTACTGCTTTCGGATAAAGAAAAGAAACAGTTAATTGCATTTATGAAAACCCTTACCGATAAGAGAAATTAAGAAAGTTGTTTGGTAAGTAGTGATTTAGTCAAGGTCGATTGGAAGGTTTCAAAAATGATTTTTTTAAACTAATTTCTATTCAAAGAATCAATTTCTTCTGATTACCTTTGCCGACCTAAAAAGCATAACAATGAACTTGTCACAATACACCAAAGAGTTTTCATATAACATAAAATTAGCCTATCCCGTTGTTTTAGGAATGCTAGGTCACACCTTAATTGGTATTGTAGACAATTATATGGTAGGTAATTTGGGATCTACAGAATTGGCAGCGGTTTCGTTGGGCAATAGTTTTATTTTTTTGGCGCTCTCTGTAGGGATTGGTTTTTCTACAGCTATTACTCCATTGATTGCAGAGGCGGATGCTGAACAAAACACCAAAAAAATCCGAACGACTTTTCATCACGGCTTGTTGTTGTGTACTATTTTGGGGGTAGTTTTGTTTGCTTTGACCGTCTTGTCCAAGCAACTAATGTATTTGATGAACCAACCCGAAGCGGTTGTGGTTTTGGCGGCACCATATATTGATTGGGTGGCTTTTTCATTGATTCCTGTAATCATTTATCAAGGGTATAAGCAATTTGCCGATGGATTATCGCAAACCAAATATTCTATGTATGCCATATTTTTTGCCAATGTGATACACGTGTTTTTCAACTATGTCTTGATTTATGGCGTTTGGTTTTTTCCAAAGTTAGGTATTATAGGAGCTGCTTTAGGCACAGTGATTTCTAGAATTTTGATGGTGATTTTCATGCATTACATTATGAAACAGAATGCCATAATGAAACGCTATTTTAAAAATTTTACGTTCAAAGAAATCAAAAAAACGATTTTAAAAAAAATCATCAATTTAGGTTTGCCATCAGCGATGCAAATGATGTTTGAGGTTACTTTATTTACAGCTGCGATTTGGCTTTCAGGAACCTTGGGTAAAAACAATCAAGCGGCCAATCAAATTGCATTGATTTTAGCTTCCTCTACTTTTATGGTAGCAATGGGATTGAATGTAACCGCAATGATTCGAGTAGGTCACGCCAAGGGAGCCGCCGATTTCAAAGGACTAATTGTTGTAGCACGTTCTATTTTTTTATTGGCGATCCTGATTGAATCGCTATTTGCCATTTTATTTATTGTCTTCCATAATTATTTGCCACATTTATTCTTGAATACAGCTGATGTTTCTCAATTGGCCGATAACAATGAAATTATAATGATAACGGCTAAATTATTATTAGTTGCAGCAGTTTTTCAAATTTCTGATGGTATTCAGGTTGTCGTTTTGGGAGCTTTGAGAGGGCTTCAAGATGTGAAAATTCCAATGTATATTACGTTTGTAGCCTATTGGATGGTTGGGTTTCCGGTTTCCTTTTACTTAGGAAAATATACAGATTTAGATGCGGTGGGAATTTGGATTGGATTATTGGCGGGATTAACAGCGGCGGCTATATTTTTATACATTCGATTTTCTAGATTGACCAAGAAACTGGTTCTTTTGAACACAACCGAATAAAGTTTTTCTTATAAATGTAACTTCTGTTTTATTTCCTCGTATAATAAGCATATCAACTAAATCTAAAAAAAATGATAGTATTTATTATTCTCGGAATAATTTTGTTAGTCGTTAGTTTTACTGTAAACAACAACGCTAATCCTTTATCTAAATTTTCTAATCTTATAAAAATTATTGGTGTTTTATTCCTGTTAATCGGAGTTTTCTCCTCGATGTTCAAGCAAATCGACGCAGGTAAAGTAGGCGTAAAATCGCTTTACGGTAGTGTACAACCCGATGTTTTAGAAAGTGGCCTTCACGTAGTTAATCCGCTTTTGGAAATTACCGTTTTTGATGTGCAAACACAAAATTATACGATGTCTGCGGTTCATAATGAAGGAGCGCAAGAAGGTGATGATGCGATTAGAGTACTGTCAAATGATGGTTTGGAAGTTGTCATAGACTTGACCGTTTTGTATCGCGTAATCCCAAATGAAGCACCTAAAATTTTGAAAGGAATTGGAGAAAGCTACACCGATAAAATTGTACGTCCTGTAACCAGAACCCGTATTCGTGATAACGCTGTTTATTATGATGCAGTGGCCTTGTATTCGACCAAAAGAAATGAATTTCAACAAAGAATTTTCAAAAGTATTGAAGCCGATTTTAAAGCTAGAGGATTGGTATTAGAGCAATTGTTGATTCGAAATATCAATTTGCCAGAATCCGTAAAGAAAACCATCGAAAGTAAGATTAATGCCGAACAGGATGCTCAAAAAATGACTTTTGTTTTGCAAAAAGAAAAACAAGAAGCGGAACGTAAAAGGGTAGAAGCACAGGGTATCGCAGATTACCAACGTATCATTTCTTTAGGTCTTACGGATAAACAATTACAATACGAACAAATCAAAGCGCAAAAAGAAATCGCTACTTCACCCAACACCAAAATTATTTTTATGGGAAAAGGAAGTGCACCTGTGATTCTTTCTGATAAATAGTTTTTTTGGTTAACCGGTTATTCGTTTAATCGGTTAACTGTTGTAACCAATAAACACAAATACGATTCAATACTTAAACTCAATACAATGGAATTACCAAAATTTTTACTAGGCGACAATACCGACTTTCCAGACGATATCTTTATCATTCACTTGGATTATCCAAGATTTATCATCAACCTCAAAGATGATGAGGTGGAATTCATGGAGGAGGCAGAGGATTTAGATGAAGCCGAATTGAACGCCGAAATGGAAGGTTTAATCGAACAAGCGAATACTTTTTACGATCGCGAAATAGAACGATTCGAAGAGGAATAATTTTGCAAATAAAAAATTTTTAAAGGAATTCATATCAAAATGGATTCCTTTACTTTTTGAAGTAGGTATCCAAAATAACCTGTGCAGCAGCAAATGGAGAAAGGGCATTTTGAGCCACAGCTTCTTTGTTTTTTTCTAATAGCGGAACTATTTCTGGATGATTATAAAAATGGTTTTTTAAATAATCATTGATGGTTTCGAGCATCCAATACTGGTTTTGTGCCGCTCTTTTTTCAAAATAATACTGATTGCTTTGTGTGGTTTCTATATAGCTCAAAATGGTTTCCCAAATTTCTGGAATGCCTTCTTTTGTTATGGCACTGCAAGTAGTTGTAGTAGGCGTCCAACCCGATTTTTTGGCTGGAAAAAGATGCAAAGCGCGGTTGAATTCCACTTTTGCCAAATTTGATTTTCGGATATTGTCGCCATCCGCTTTGTTGATGACTATCGCATCGGCCATTTCCATAATGCCTCGCTTAATGCCTTGTAATTCATCACCAGCTCCGGCAATTTTTAGCAATAAAAAAAAGTCGACCATACTGTGCACTGCGGTTTCGCTTTGACCAACACCTACGGTTTCAATGATAATAGTGTCAAAACCAAAAGCTTCGCACAAGGTGATGGTTTCTCTAGTTTTTCGAGCCACACCGCCCAAGGTTTCTCCAGATGCCGAAGGTCGAATAAAAGCATTTTTATCTTTCACCAATTCTTCCATTCGGGTTTTGTCGCCCAAAATACTTCCGTGCGAAATGGTGCTACTAGGGTCGACGGCAAGAACAGCCACTTTTCTGCCTAAACTCGTTAAGTGTTTTCCAAAGGCTTCAATAAAAGTACTTTTGCCAACACCAGGGACTCCTGTAATACCTATTCTAACAGATTCTTTTACGTGCAACAAACACGAATTGATGACTTCGTTGGTTTGACTCAAATGCTTGGGGTTGGTGCTCTCTACTAGTGTAATGGCACGGCTCAAAGCGGTAATGTTACCAGCCAAAATCCCTTGAACCAGTTCAGCAGGAGTAGGCGTTTTTTTTCGAAACGATTGAATGCTGTGAGCCGCTTCAGCACTAACACTTTCGGGTGCAGCAATACCCGGAATTTCGTGAAGCGCTGATTTTTTTGGATTCGTATGGGCCAAGATAAAATTGTTTTGAGAGTAAAATTAAATAAAACTTACGGGTTTGCGTGAATATTAAAATAATTTTAATTGTATTTTTGGGCAACAACTCTTTGACTGCTCTTGAATAACAAGCCCTATGATTAATTTTATTAGTATCGTTGTTTTTTTGATTCTCGGACTAGCACTACAGCGACTGCCTTCAATCCCAAAAACAGCTCCGAAAAAACTCAACTGGATTGTTATTCAAATATGTCTTCCGGCTTTGGCCTTGTATTACATTCCAAAAATCCAGTGGAATGCTCAATTGTTGTATCCAATTCTAGTCGCTTGGATTATTTTTCTCTTATCTTGGTTGGTGTTTGCGCTTTTAGGGAAACATTTCGGTTGGTCTCGAAAACTCACTGGCTGCTTAATTATTTGTAGCGGTCTCAGCAATACCTCCTTTCTCGGATTCCCCATAATTACTGCGCTCTATGGCGAAAGCGGAATGAAAACCGCCATTTTAGTCGATCAGCCAGGATCTTTTGTGGTACTGTCTACTTTAGGAATATTGGTGGCAACCTTGTATTCCAAAGGGCAAACAAGTGGCCTACAAATTGTCAAAAAAATAGCTTTTTTTCCGCCTTTTATCACCTTTGTCATCGCGTGCTTGATGAATACTTACGAATACGAATTACCTGCTTTTTTTCAACAAGGACTCAAAATAATTGGTGCAGGCGTAACACCTTTGGCACTGCTTTCGGTGGGATTGCAGTTGCAATTTGATAGCAAAAGCAAGCATTGGTCTTTTTTGCGACTAGGACTTTTTTATAAATTACTTATCGCTCCAGCGTTTCTTTTTTTGTTGTATGTCGTGATCTTGCAGCAACGTTCAGAGGTCATTCAAGTAGCGTTGTTAGAATCCGCTATGGCGCCTATGATAACGGGTTGTATTCTGGCTGCTAGCTACGGATTAAAGCCAAAATTATGCAGTATGATGATAGGTTTTGGGATTCCTATTTCCTTTTTTACTTTGCTTTTTTGGTACTTTTTAGTGCAAAATATTTGATGTTTTAGGATCGAAACAGTTGGCTTCTTCGGGAGGCAGGTTTCCCGCTATCCACTATATCTCCTGCCTTGTTCGATCACAAGTCAGGAGGATGCCGTTCCTATCGGGGATAGTCAGTAGCAAAGGGTTCTTTAAGTTAGCAAAAAAAATAATAGCAAAATTACTCATTACTATAATCATCAGCTAGTCTTGTTGCATTTGGAATCAGTTGGTTGATTTTGGCATATTGCAAGAGCATAATTGTTTTGGCGTCTTTAATTTCGCCAGTTTCAATCATTAAATACGCTTGTTCAAATGGAATCTCAATGACATCAATTTCTTCATGTTCTTGATCTAATCCACCGCCACTACTAACTTTCATACTAACATCGTATTCGCCAACAAAAAAATATAAAATTTCTGTCACTGCTCCAGGGGACATATAAGATTCAAACACTTTTCGCACCGATGATAGGCGATAGCCTGTTTCCTCCTCGGTTTCACGAATGATACAAGCGACTGGGTCATCTTCGTCAAGTAAACCAGCACACACCTCGATTAGCATCCCCGTTGGATTACCATTCATATACGTAGGTAATCGAAATTGACGCGTCAAGACCACCGTTCCTTTGTGAATGTTGTACAATAAAATAGCAGCGCCGTTGCCTCTGTCGTACACCTCTCGTTTTTGAGTATCCCATGTACCATCCTTTTTTTGATAATCAACAGTGACCCTGTTCAAAATATACCAATTGTCGGATAGTAATTCGGTCTTTTGGATTTTGTATTTCGGATTTGACATAGCTTTTTATGGTTTTCTACTTCTATTGGTTACCTCTTTGAATGTTGTTCCCCAATTATTATTGTTAGTGTCGTTAACTTGGCCATTTTCGGTCAATAATGCATCTTTATCGTTGGCCTCTTTTTTCCAAACCCAAGCACAAACGGATAGTCCTTTTTCATAAACAAGATCTAGAAAAGGCTTTGGAATCATTAAAACTCCCGCATTCATAGGGGCAGTTTCTCCTATAATTATCGGAATATTTTTATTTCTCAATTGATTCAGACGATTTTCAACAGAACTATTGCTGTCCAAAAGCCATTTTTCATACGCATGAATATCAAACAGTATATTGGCTTTTCCGTTAAGAAATTCATTGCCCTTATTTAGTAATACACTTTCGTCTTGCCCTTGTTCGGCGCAAGGTACAACGACAATGTTTTGATTTCCTGTAGACCGAATAATGGCTACTAATTCATTCATATCTTGTAGCCAAACTTGGTCGGTATAGCCATCAGTTCTGTCGTATCTGTAGGGTTCATTCCATACTTCAATCCATACATCGGGCTGGTCTTTTAGGTAAGTGGCCCATTCTTTTAATCGGGTCTTGTATTCCTGCCACCAATTGGTCTGTTGCGGGCTTTTTCCAGTAAATGCGGTGTTTGGCGTACCATCCCAACCAAAAGCACATATAATGGTGACTCTTTTATTGGCTCTATTATCTGCAATGATATTTTCGAGTGAATATAGATACGCTCCCGTGGCATCTTTTATTGGGCTACCAGTTAGTGGTGTTTCCTTTGTATTGCCTATAAATTCTCGAATGATGTCTATTTTCCAAGCATTCATGTCTGTGCTTCCTACTCCAAATACATGAAAAGCATTTACGCCAATAAGTTGTATTGGCTTCTGATCCAAAAGAAGCTTATTTCCAGCAATACTGTATTTTGTAGTACTAACGGTATTTGTTTCTATGTCATCTTTGTTACAAGAAAAAATAGTCATAAAAATCAGAAGTACTATAATTTTATTTTTCTTCATATTGCAAGAATTGAGATGGAATAAAAAACGCTCTGAAATCTCAGAGCGTTGGGTTTTTATTTTAAAATAGTTTGTTTTCTGTCTGGCCCAACAGATACTATTTTGATAGGTACTTCAACTTCTTTTTCTATAAATTCGATGTACTCTTTTAGTTCTTTAGGTAATTCCTCATAAGTAGTCATTCCTGTCAAATCTTGTGCCCATCCTTTGAATTCTTGATACACAGGAGTTACATTTTCAGGTTCGATATTGTATGGGAAATGAGTGATTTCTTCTCCTTTATATTGGTAAGCAGTACATACTTTTAAGGTTTTAAAACCAGAAAGCACATCGCCTTTCATCATCATTAATTGAGTTACACCATTTACTTGAACGGCATATTTTAATGCTACTAAATCCAACCAACCACAACGTCTTTGTCTTCCGGTAACAGAACCAAATTCGTTACCAATTTTGGCCATAGTAGCTCCGTCTTCATCAAACAATTCAGTAGGGAAAGGTCCGCTACCTACACGAGTAACATAAGCTTTGAAAATTCCGTACACTTCTTTGATTTTGTTCGGAGCAATACCTAAACCTGTACAAGCTCCAGCAGCTGTGGTATTAGAAGAAGTAACAAATGGATACGTTCCAAAATCTACATCCAATAGTGAGCCTTGAGCGCCTTCACACAAAATAGATTTTCCTGCTTTTTGTGCTTGGTGTAAATATTCTTCACTATCAATGAAATCTAATTTTTTCAATTCTTCGATAGCTTCAAAGAATTCTGCTTCCATTTCTGCCAAATTGTATTGAATGGCTACATCATAGAATTTAATCATTTCTTCGTGTTTGTCTGCCAAAGCTCTATAACGATCAGCGAAATCTTCTAACTCGATATCTCCAACTCTTAGACCGTTTCTACCGGTTTTGTCCATATACGTTGGACCAATTCCTTTTAAAGTAGAACCAATTTTCGCTTTTCCTTTTGCCGCTTCAGAGGCCGCATCAAGTAGACGGTGTGTTGGTAAAATTAAATGAGCTTTTCTAGAAATGATTAACTTAGATTTTATGTCTAAATTAAATTTTTCTAAACCTTCAATTTCTTTTTGAAAAACAACAGGGTCAATTACAACACCATTTCCAATGATATTTACAGCTTTTTTATGAAAAATACCAGAAGGAATGGTTCTCAAAACGTGTTTAATTCCATCAAATTCTAGGGTGTGACCAGCATTTGGTCCTCCTTGAAAACGTGCAATGATGTCATAATTTGAGGTAAGTACGTCTACGATTTTTCCTTTCCCTTCATCTCCCCATTGTAATCCTAATAATAAATCTACGGTCATTATGTGTATTGTTTGTTGTTAAATAAATAGAATTGGACAACGCTTGTGTTGTCCAGTCTTCTTTAGTCTATAAAAATTATTCAGTTTTCTTTTTGTTGCCATATAAATACAGCGAATGGTTGGTGATTTCTATATCAAAAATTTCTTCGATGGTTTTTTTGATAGTTTGTATTCTTGGGTCACAAAACTCGATTACTTCTCCCGTATCGGTCATGATGATGTGATCGTGTTGTTTGTCGAAATACGATTTTTCGTAATGCGCTTGATTTTGTCCAAACTGATGTTTACGCACCAACGCACAATCCAAAAGTAATTCAATCGTATTGTATAAGGTAGCTCTACTCACACGGTAGTTTTTGTTTTTCATTTTGATATACAAATTTTCGATATCAAAATGTTCTTCACTATCGTAGATTTCTTGAAGGATAGCATAACGTTCAGGCGTTTTTCTGTGTCCTTTATTTTCAAGATATAGTGTAAAAACATTTTTTACAATTTCTTGATTTTTATTGTTTTCTGTGGAGATGAGTGTCATATCTGGCAAAGATAAATTATTTTGTTTAAAGATTAAAGGCCCTAGTTTTAAACTTTGTGATTAATTATAAATCAAAACAGTTTTTAGGTATTGTAAACTCTAGTTACTTTTTCTATTCCATCTATTTTTTTGATGTTATTAATCATTTTTTTGAGAATCGTATTGTTTTGAACAATTACAGCTACTTGACCATGAAAAAGCCCCGCATTGGTGCTCAAAGAAATACTTTGAATGTTGACATGCATATTATTTGAAATCACTTTTGTGAGTTGGTTGGTCAATCCTAGCACATCCATTCCTGTAATATCGAGTAGCGCCTTGAATTCTTCTTGCGTGGAGTCAATCCATTTGGCGCTCATGATGCGGTAAGCATAGTTGGACTGCATTCCAATGGCGTTAGGGCAATCTTTTTTGTGTACTTTGATACCTTCGTTGATGGTTACAAAACCAAAAACATCGTCTCCAGGAATTGGGTTGCAACAGGGTGCCAATTTGTAATCTAATTTGTCATGTTCTGTACCGAAAACTAGTAGGTCATAATTATTATTGATTTCTGGTTTGTGGATATCAGCATCAGCTGTATTTTTTTGATTCCGTTTGATTTTGTTCTTGAAGAAATTGATGAAAGTATTACTTTTCTTTGCCGCAAAATCTTTCAATTGCTGATTTTCAATGGCACCAATTCCTACTCTATAATACAAATCCAAACTCGTTTTGAGCTTAAAGAAATTCACTAACTCATTGGTGACAGATTCGCTCAGGTTGATTTTTAGATGTTTTAACTTACGGGTAAGAATCTCTTTTCCTTCTTCACCAATTTTTTTGGTGTTTTCGTTGAGAACGTTTTTAATTTTTGTCTTGGCTCTTGAAGTGGTCACATAATCCAACCAGTTGGCAGTTGGTTTTTGATATTGGGAAGTAATAACATCAATTTGATCCCCACTTTTGAGTTCATGATTCAAAGGGACTAATTTTCCATTAACACGAGTTCCTCTGGTTTTAATCCCTAATTCAGAGTGGATGCTAAAGGCAAAATCCAGCGAAGTGGCTCCTTTTGGAAGCGATTTGATTTCTCCTTTTGGTGTAAAAACAAAAATCTCTTTAGAATAAAGATTCATTTTGAAATCTTCTACAAAATCTACCGCATTCGTTTCAGAATTTTCTAAAGCTTCCCTAAGTAAGTTGAGCCAAACATCCAATCCGCTTTCTTCGGTGGCGCCGTTTTTGTATTTATAATGGGCTGCATATCCTTTTTCGGCGATTTCGTCCATTCGTTCGCTTCGAACTTGTACTTCAACCCAGCGTCCTCTTGGTCCCATGACGGTAATGTGCAAAGCTTCGTAACCCGTAGATTTTGGAGATGAAATCCAATCTCTCAATCGGCTAGGGCTGGGTCTGTAGTGGTCCGTTACTATCGAATAGATTTTCCATGCCAAAAATTTCTCTTCATTGGGTTGTGCTTTATACACAATACGCAATGCAAACTTGTCATAGACTTCGTCAAAACTTACATTTTGAGCCTTCATTTTTCTACGAATAGAATAAATAGATTTGGGCCTTCCTTTGATTAGATATTCAATCCCTTCTTGATCTAAAGAGTTTTTTAGTACATCTGAGATATCTTTGATATAAGCATCTTGTTCTTCTTTGGTTTCTTTGATTTTGCTTACAATTTCATTGTAAATTTCAGGTTCTGTGTATTTTAATCCTAAATCTTCTAGTTTTATTTTGATATTGTATAAGCCCAATCGGTGAGCCAATGGGGCATAAATGTATAAGGTTTCGGAGGCTATTTTTGTTTGCTTGTCCTCACGCATCGAATCCATGGTTTGCATGTTGTGCAATCGATCAGCAAGTTTGATTAAAATTACGCGAACATCATCGTTCAAAGTAAGAATCATTTTTCTAAAATTCTCAGCTTGAATGGAGGCATTTAAATCTTTTTGGACCAATGATATTTTGGTAAGTCCCTCGACCAATTGTGCTACTTTTGGATTAAAAAGTTTTTCAATATCTTCAACGGTCATTGGGGTGTCTTCAACCACATCATGAAGTAATGCTGCGGCTATAGATGTAGCACCCAAACCAATTTCTGAAGCCACAATTTTGGCTACAGCTATGGGGTGAAAAATATAAGCTTCTCCCGATTTTCTTCTTTGGTCTTTGTGGGCATCAACAGCTACGTCAAAAGCTTTCCGAATCAGTTTTTTGTCGGTAGGTGTCAACGTTTGATAACTGATTCGCAAAAGTTCTTTGTATTCTTGCGCAATCGCTTTATTTTCTTTCTCTATTTCTAATTCTGTCATAACGGCATGGTTCAATTTCTAAAACTAAGCAATAAATCCCATTTTTGCAAGGTGAAATTGACTTATATAGTTTTTTAAAGGCGTTTAAAAGTAATTTGTCCGATAAAAAACACAATCATTTTTTATCGGACAAAAACACAATATTTCTTGTTGATTAATAGACTCTCTTGAAATCTAAGTCTTGAAAATCATAACTAAAATCAGTCAATTCTGAAATTGGTTTCATCTTGATGCCAATCGTTTTTCCTGAAGCATCATTTTCTAGGAATAGATGGGCATCAGCATTAAAAAAAGCATTGTTCCATTTCACCACAAGATTACCTGATTTATAAAAGAAAACTTCGCCGGATAATTGTGGAGAGCGTTTCGATTGAAAATACATTTTTCCTTTCTTTTCTGAAAGTTCAATTTCGCCAAACCAATTGTCTTTGTAGGTGCCAACTATTGTATTCCAATCGGTTTTTACTTTGTCTTTTTTGTTTTTTGCAACAGTTGCCCAAACTTCTTCGGTTACTTTGTCGGCAGTAGCAACATTCGCTTTGATTCGATTATGATACAGCGTTACATAATCTTGAGCAGGAATACCTAGATAACTATCCTTAATCGTATTGGTTATCGCTGTAAAAGCGGCACCTTCTTGTTGATTGGTTAGCACAACTATCCCCAATTGTAGCTCTGGAAGTAAACTGACTTGAGTGACATTTCCTTCTAAACCTCCTGTGTGCGAAACTTGTTTGTATCCTTTAACATCATTCAAAAACCAGCCCAATCCGTAACCATTGAAATGCGTGTTGTAAGGTGGGCGAGTGGCTGCTGGAATGATGGTTTGCAATTGCCACATTTCATTTTGCTGCGCTTCGGAGAATAAAGTTTTATTTTCTGGCCCGTATTTTCCTTTGTTGAGTTGCAAAAGTACCCATTTACTCAAGTCATTTACGCTAGAATAAATACCTGCCGCTCCATCAAAAAGTTGGTTGGTATAAGGCTTGATTACTTTTAATTGGCCGTTTACAGGAACGTGTGGAGCAATGACGTTTGTAGTATCTTTTAATCTTTTGTAGGAAGCTACACTATAGTTCATTTCTAGTGGTTTCATCATACGTTGTTCAACAAAGTCAGCCCAACTCATTTGACTTACTTTGTGAATAATTTCGCCAGCGACGATGTACAAAAGATTGTCATAATCAAATTTGGTTCTAAATCCAGAAACTGGCTTTAAGTACTGCAAGTTTTCGATAATATCTTTTGAAGTGAAATCGCTTCCGTCAGGCCAAATCATTAAATCGCCGGCACCAAGTCCTAATCCACTGCGATGCGTTACTAAATCTCGAATGGTAAATTCGTTGGTAACATAGTCGTTGTACATTTTGAAATTCGGCAAATACTGAATTACTTTATCGTCCCATTGTAGCTTTCCTTCTTCAATAAGCATCGCTAATGCGGCTGTAGTAAAGGCTTTACTATTTGAAGCAATCCCGAATAAGGTGTTGCCATCTACTTTTTCTTTGGTCAAAATCGATTTTACGCCATATCCTTTGGAATGAATTACTTTCCCATCTTTAACAACGGCTACGGCAATCCCAGGTACATTAAAGGTTTGAATGGCTTTCTCGGTTACTTGATCGATTTGCTCTGTGGTAATTTGAGCAAAAGTGTTGAAAATACTTGTAAATACTAAGAATAGGGAGAAATATTGTTTTTTCATTTTTGGTTATTTATGGTATTTTTATTCAACTTACAAAAAGCTAAAATCTAAAACCCTCTTTGTCTTTTGGCTTCGAAAATCAAAATAGCCGCGGCAACCGAAACGTTCATCGAATCAATTTCGCCCTGCATCGGGATAATAATATTTTGTGTAGCTGCATCGCGCCATTCTTGCGTCAATCCAGTAGCTTCAGTTCCTACTACCATAGCCGTTGGAGAAGTGTAATCTTCAAGATGATAACTATTTGCGTTTTGTAAAGTAGCGCAATAAAAATTAATATTTCTTTCTTTTAAAAAGGCAATAATTTCAGCCGTACTTCCAGTGGCGATTTGGTTGGTAAACAAGCAACCCACGCTCGAACGAACGATGTTTGGGTTGTATAAATCACTTTTGGGGTTGGCAATGATTACGGCATCCAAATTTGCGGCGTCAGCGGTTCGCAACAAGGCACCAATATTGCCAGGTTTTTCAGGAGCTTCTGCCACTAGAATCAATGGGTTTTTGGAAAGTTTTAAATCCGATAATAAAGTCGATTTGGTTTTGGCTACAGCCAAGACACCTTCTGTAGAATCTCTATAGGCTAACTTTTCATAAACTCCCGAAGTAATTTCAATTAAATCTGCACTTGGAGCCAATTGCTTGGTTTGGCTTTCCGAACAAATTTCGGGAACAAATAATAAGGTTTCAATTTCGTATCCGCCTTTTATGGCAATGCTTATTTCTCGTTGTCCTTCAATCAAGAAAGTGCCGGTTTGTTTGCGAGCTTTGGCTTTTTCTTGTAATAAAACCAAGGATTTGATATACGGATTCTGTATGGAAGTAATTTGTTTCAAGCTTTTTTTTAATGACAAATATACACAGAGTATTACTTAGATTAAACTTGAATTGGGATATTTAAAGAATACTGCATCTATTTAGTAAGTATTTCTTTAATTTTGTTTTCTTCAACAAGAAACAACATTGTTTAAGCGTAAACGAATAAGAGCAACATGTTTTATTTATTAGATATTATCGGGACTATGGCTTTTGCTTTATCGGGGGCACTTACGGCAATGAATAAACGATTGGATCCTTTTGGAGTTTTGATCATTGCTTTTGTCACTGCGGTTGGTGGAGGCACCTTAAGAGACGTGCTAATTGGCAAAACTCCCGTGGGTTGGATGCTCAATCTCAATTATGTTTATGTAATTTTCATTAGCTATATTTTGGCGATTATTTTTAGAAAAAAATTTGATAAGTTGCGCAAATCCTTATTCTTTTTTGATACTATTGGTTTGGGGGTTTTTACGCTTATTGGTTTAGAAAAAGGGATTAGCATTGGTTTACATCCTATTATTTGTACCGCTTTGGGAACTATGACGGCTTGTTTTGGCGGAGTGATTCGAGATATTTTGTGTAATGAAATTCCAGTTATTTTCAGAAAAGAGATTTATGCTACCATCTGTATTTTAGGTGGCATTGTTTTTTTTCTTATGAAAGAAGGTGACTTTTCAAAAGATATCACTTATTTAGTAACCACTCTAGTGATTATCATTGTTCGGTTGTTGGTGGTCAAGTTCAATTGGTCATTGCCTACATTTGATTTAAAATTGAAATAAAAGTGAAAAATTATAGTGTAAGGCCTTATGAAAAAAGCGATTATGAGCTTTGGAACACCTTTGTGAGTGACGCTAAAAGTGCTACATTTTTGTTTCATCGGGATTTTATGGAGTACCATAAAGAACGTTTTGAGGATTTTTCACTCCTAGTATTTCAAGAAACGAAGTTGGTGGCTATTCTACCAGCTAATCGTGATGGAGATAAGGTCTATTCGCATCAAGGATTAACTTATGGCGGATTGGTGTATACTTCCAAATTAAAAATAGAAAAGATAGAAACGATTCTGGATTTGGTGTTTGATTTTTTCAAAAGCAAGCAGATTGAACATTTTTATTTGCACCCAATTCCATCATTTTATGTAGCGCAAGGAAACGCAGCGATTGACTTTTTTTTAATGAAAAAAGGAGCGCAACTGTATCGAAAAGAAATGAATATGGTAGCGCATTTGCATCAAGAGATTTCAATTTCTAAAAGTAAGTTAAAACATTTTAGACGAACAGAATTATTGGGATTGCGAGTGGTAGAAGAAACCAGTTTTCAGCCTTTTTGGGATAAAATTCTTGAGCCAAGATTAATAGAAAAATATGCTGCAAAACCAGTTCATAGCTTGGCAGAAATTCAATTGCTTCACGAGCGATTTCCTCAAAATATCAAACAGTTTTCTGCGTATGTAGAGGATAAAATTGTAGCAGGAATCACCATTTTTGAATTTGAAAACGGAGTGAAATCGCAATACGGTGCCACTTCCAAAAACGGTGAAAAATACCGTGCTTTGGATTTTTTATTTATTTCCTTATTGGATATTTTTCAAAAAAGAGGCAAACTTTTTTTTGATATGGGAATTGTAAATGACTCTGACGAAAAAGGATTTCATAGCGGCTTATTACAACAAAAAGAAGAATTGGGTTGTACCGTATGGAATCAAGATTTTTATAAAATCACCTTAAAATGATACGATTTCTAGACTTAAAAAAAATAAACGAACGGTATGAAACGGCATTTCAAGATATATTGAAATCGGTTTTGGGGGGCGGCTGGTATATTTTAGGTAAAGAAGTCGAAACATTCGAAACTAATTTTGCCAACTATTGTAAAGCTCAACATTGTGTGGGCGTGGGCAATGGTTTGGATGCTTTGATTTTAATCTTTAAAGGCTATATTCAATTAGGAAAATTGCAAAAAGGGGATGAAGTTATTGTACCAGCCAATACTTATATTGCAAGTATTTTAGCTATTCTAGCGGCTGATTTGGTTCCTGTTTTGGTAGAACCAAGAATAGAAACCTATAACATTAATCCTGATTTGATTCCAGAAAAAATAACGCGAAAGACAAAAGCTATTTTGGCGGTTCATTTGTATGGTCAATTGGCAGAAATGGAGCAAATTAATGCTATTGCCACTGAACATAATTTGATTGTTGTAGAAGATGCGGCTCAGGCTCACGGAATCCCCCTAACCCCCGAAGGGGGAATGAATGATGTTGAGAAATCTCCCCCTTCGGGGGCGGGGGGGGCTCGTGCCTACAGTTTTTATCCGAGTAAAAATTTAGGTGCTTTGGGTGATGGAGGAGCAGTTGTTACTAATGATGCTCAATTGGCGAAAGTGATACAGTCCCTCCGCAATTATGGTTCCGAAACAAAATATCAGAATGAGTTTATCGGTGTTAATTCTAGATTAGACGAAATTCAAGCCGCTTTTTTGAATCTGAAATTGTCCAATTTAGACGTGGATAATGAAAAGAGAAGAACTATTGCAAAACGCTATTTGACCGAAATTGAAAACGATAAAATCATCTTGCCATTTTGGGATTTTTCAAAAAATCACGTTTTTCATTTGTTTGTGATTCGAACGCCAAAAAGAGCAGAATTACAAGCTTATTTGCTACAACACGACATCGAAACAGCGATTCATTATCCCATTCCTCCGCACAAGCAAAAGGCTTTAGAAAAAATGAATTCGCTCTCGTTTCCTATCACTGAGAAAATTCATGAAGAAATTTTGAGTTTGCCATTACATCCAGCTCTTGATGACGAAGAAGTTTGTACTATTATTAAAGCCTTAAACGAATATTAATGAGTGTTTTTTCTAAAATAAAAGTGTTTTGTTTTGTGAACTTACGTATCATGAAATACAAATTGTTATCGGATTGTAAAAAAGTTTCAGGAAGCCCTGTAAAACATCATCCTTTATTGTTAAAAGGTGAGGGAAGTATATCATTTGGTGAAAATGTACAAATTGGGGTTATTTCTTCTCCTAATTTTTATTCTCATTACACCTACTTAGAAGCCAGATACAAAGAATCAGAGATTGTAATCGGCTCAAATGTTGCCATAAACAATGGATTCTCGCTTGTGACTTATGCTAAAGTTACTATTGGTAATGATGTACTAATTGGTGTCAATTGTTCTATTATGGACAATGATGGACATGAGCTAGCATTTGATAGGAGAAATCAGCCGCCTTCTGGACAAGCTGTTGTCATAGAAAATAATGTCTTTATTGGTTCGACTGTAACCATTCTTAAAGGAGTAACTGTGGGAGAAAATGCAGTGGTAGGAAATGGAACTGTAGTGACTCGGGATGTGCCAAAAAATGCAATTGTTGCTGGTAATCCTGCTCGAATAATTAGAATGTTGCCGCATTGAAAATCCTAAGAGAAAATAAGTTGCTTAGAGTGTTAACTCTAAATTCCTTTTCAATGGGAGTCACTTTTGTATTGGGATTTATCTCGAACAAAGTGGTTGCTGTTTTTTTGGGGCCTTCTGGCATGGCTATTCTAGGTAATTTTAGAAACCTAGGAGCTATGTTAAAATCCGTTGCAACGCTTGGGATTAGTACTTCACTGGTGAAATTAGTCGCTGAAAACAAAGAAAATAAGACAGCACTTTCGGAATTGTATGCTACTTTTCTATCCGTTTTTTTTATTATTTCTTCTTTATTAGCCATTGGGGTTTTCTTTTTTGCGGAGGGTATTGCGCAGCTTTTGTTTCATTCCAACCAATGGACTACTCCAATTCGCATAGTAGGTTTGTCTTTGCCATTGGCGTTCCTTACTACATTTTGTTTAGCCATTTATAATGGTTTGGAACAATTCAAAACTATTGTTTTAGTACAATTAGTTTCTTCTGTTTTGGTTTTTATAGTAACCATAAGTTTAATTTATTTTCATGCCATTGATGGTGCGATTTGGGCTATTGCTTTAAGTGAATTACTGATGGTGCTCGCTACTTTTGTTTTCGTCATAAAAGACAAACGCCTTTTTCAATTTAATTTTCGGTTTTTAATTAAAAAGGAATATGTGAAGGCCATTCAAAAGTTTTCGGCAATGGCGTTGCTTACAGCTATTATTGCACCACTTACCTTACTTTTGATACGGAATGCAATCACAACAAATTGCTCTTTAGTCGAAGCTGGATATTGGGAAGCTACCACCAAACTATCTAGTTTTTATATGCTTTTTTTCACCTCTGGATTGTCATTGTATTATATGCCTAAACTAGCTTCACTATCAACGGATGATGCTTTTAAGAAAGAAGTAAAAGTGTATTTTTCGTCTTTTGTTCCTTTATTTTTGGTAATGCTTCTGTTTTTGTTTTTTGCCAAAGAATGGATTTTGAAGTGGGTATTTACCCCTGAATTTTTGAAATTACAATCGGTATTGATTTGGCAATTTTTAGGTGATTTTTTTAAAATACTAACTTTAGCTTTTGGGTACCAAATTTTGGTCAAAGCACGACTCAAAGTTTATTTTT
Source organism: uncultured Flavobacterium sp. (assembly GCA_963509895.1). Classification (GTDB taxonomy): domain Bacteria; phylum Bacteroidota; class Bacteroidia; order Flavobacteriales; family Flavobacteriaceae; genus Flavobacterium. The sequence goes on along the minus strand of CAUPCW010000036.1, from coordinate 5,646 downwards.
TTCTTGAAATAACTTTTAATCTAAGCTATTTACTACTATCACTGTATTGGATAAAAACTCGGGGATATGAAGGAGCGATTCAAGCGTATTGCTGCGCTAGTGTCTTAGGTTTTGTATTGATTTTGATAGTGTTTAGAAAACTCTTTTTACCGAAGAGTTAAAGTTTCCAAGCCGCAAGATATTGTTCTGCGATTTTTTTATAATGATGTTCTTTTTCTATGAATGCTCTTGCTCGTTCTCCAATTTCCTTTAATTTGCTTGGGTTTTCGATTAAGTGGGATAATTGGTTCACAAGGTAATCCTCGTCTGGTAATGCGTGAATTGCTACATTTTCATTTAAACCATAATAATTCGTAAACGCCTCGCTAGCACCCGTAAAAACTACTTTCCCTTTTGCCATAGCTTCTAAAGCGTTATATCCTTGGTCCATAGCATAAATCTGATCAAGTACAATATGAGCTTGTTGGTACAACTTTAGATACGCTTCGTATGGTTGGTTTTCGCAAATAGCTATACGAACTTTAGTACCGTATTTTTTCTCAATTTCGGACAATGCTTCTTCAAAATAGCGAATCCCTTTTTTAATGTAACTCCCTCGATTAATGCCTAAGAAAATCACAACGGGTTCAAGATGGCTTATGGCTTCAAAAGGAATCTTTTCACAATTGACTGGATTAGGAATCAAGGGCGCATCGAATCCCATACGTTCCATCGGAATTTTATAATCCATATCGGAACTCGTCATCGATTGACAATTTTGTGTTAACCATTCGAAGGTTTTTCTATAAGATGGTTTCGTGTATTTTAAGGGGTAATAAAAATGATTTTTGAGTGTAGCATCTTCAAAAAAGGGAGTCAAAATAGAATACGATAATTCTTTTTTTAGCAAATAATCAATGACTGGCGTTTCGTCACCGCAAATGAGTAAACTTCGACTTTTTACATTTTGAAATAACTTGCGATATAGCAATCTCGAAACCCAAGGAAAAGTTGCTAATGCATCTGAGTTAATGAGTTGCACATGGTCAAATTTATCAAGTTTTGGAAGTAAAAGGTAAAAACGAATCGCGTGTTCTATCTGTTCCATTTCAATTCGAGTTACACTGTAAATTAGGTTTCTTGTTTTCTTAAAAAACCAATTGCTATTGATGATTTGTGCTCGAAACGAATAATCAGAAGGGAAGTTTTTGAAAGCATCACCCGAGGCTACAAGTACCACTTCATGACCCAATGCCACCAAGCCTTCTTTTAAAGAATTGTGCAACCTGCTGTATTCGCCAATCAAAAGTATTTTCATTTACAAACCCTATTTTTCTATATTTGTGTAAATGTAAGAACAAATTGAATATTCGTTATACAAAAGAGGCTATTGAAATTATAATTGCAACGATGAATAGGGATTCGTTGGATTTTTTGATTCCTATGTTTCCTTTTGCGCATTTTGCTGATTTTTCAATTTTAATCGTCAATCAAACCCATGAAAATGCTATTTTAATCTCCGATTTTCCTACTGTCAAAGTCATTAATTCTTTTGAAATAGGGTTGTCTAAAAGTAGAAATCTGGGATTGAAAAACTCCCAAGGAGAAATTTTAATTTTGGCAGATGATGATGCAATATTTGAACCTGATTTTATAGAAACAATCAGCAATGCCTACGAACTGTTTCCCGATGCCGCAGTAATTAGTTTTCAGATTAAAAACGAAAATAGGAAGTTGTTTAAAAAATATCCAAAAAAGAGTCAAAAGTTTTTAAAACCATTGACTTTGTTTTCTGTAATGTCCATTGAAATAACGATAAATAAAGCCGTTTTAGAGACGTCGCGAATCGAATTTGATACTAATTTTGGATTGGGAACAACTTTTGAAATGGGTGAAGAAGCCATTTTTTTGATGGATTTGTATCGTAAGCAACAGCAAATTTCATTTGTTCCCAAAGTAATTGCTAGCCATAAAACCCAAACCACAACTGATAGAGTAGATTTTTTACAACGATATTACATTCAAGGCGCTTTTTTGAAACGTGTGGGGATGAACAATTGGATTTATCGCGTTTTACAAAAAGTGTTTTATGATGTAAAACAGCAAAAAATAAGGCTAAAAGAAACACCCAAAGCCATTCAATTTGCGTTTAATGGGCGCGAAAAATATTTAGAACTTACCCAATGAAAACTACTCTTAAAGACCTGAAAACGATTGCAATCCCAGTGGTAGAAGACACTCGTGGAAATTTAGGATTCATTCAAAAGGATATCTTAACTTTCGATTTTAAGCGAGTGTATTACTTGTTTGATGTGCCTAGTAGTGCTTTTAGGGGTGGACACGGTCATATTGAACAACAAGAAGTCTTGATTGCTTTAAGTGGTAGCTTTGAGGTAGTTTTGGATGATGGCTTGGATAAAAAAACAATTTTGCTCAATAAACCTTCGCTGGGATTACTGATTCCGACAGGGATTTGGAGAGAATTACAGAATTTTTCTTCGGGTGCGGTATGCTTGGTTTTGGCTTCGGATGTTTTTGAAGAATCGGATTATATTCGAGATTATTCACATTTTTTAGAAACTAAAAAATGAGATTATTGTATTTAGTTCCTTCTGTCAATCAAGCGAGCGGGGTAGCAAAAGTGCTGGCTGCCAAAACCGACTATTTTATTCAAAATTTCGGATATGAAGTGCATATTATGACCCAGAATAAAGGCTATGAGGTTCCTTTTTTTGAATTTAATGCGCAAATTGTTTGGCATGATATTGAACGAAAAGGCCATTTTTTGAGTGCGATTTATGCCTACAAAAAGCAACTGCAAACGATTATATCACAAGTGCAACCCCATAGTATTATTGTGGCGGATAATGGATTGAAAGGCTACTTGGTTCCCTTGTTAATTGGTAAGCGCTTACCTGTGATTTTTGAAAGTCATGGTTCAAAGTATGTAAATGAAAGACCATTTACATTTCCTTTTTTGTCTCGATTATCGTTTCTAATAGGAATTTTTCTTAAAGAATGGGGTGCCAAAACTTTTGATGCTTTTGTGGTGTTGAATAAAGAAAGTGCCCAAGAATGGAATAGTAACAATAGTATGATTATTGCTAATCCATTGTCTTTTAAATCAGATGTGGCAGCTCCGTTAGATGCTAAAAAAGTACTAGCTGTTAGCCGTAATTCTTACGAAAAAGGACTCGATAGAGTATTAGAGATTTGGTCTTTATTAATTCAAAAACATCCTGATTGGAAACTGGATATTTATGGAACACTTTCTCCTGAAGAAAATCTGATTCCGATGGCAAATGCTTTAGGAATTGCCTCTTCCGTTCGTTTTTATCCTCCTGTTTTGGAAGTTGCTACGCTATATGCAAACGCTTCAGTGTTGGTGATGACTTCTCGTTCAGAAGGATTGGGTTTGGTGCTACTTGAGGCTATGGCTTCGGGTTTACCTTGTGTGGCTTACGATTGTCCAGTTGGCCCAAGGTCAATTATAACGGATGGTGTAAATGGTTTTTTGGTTGAGGATGGCAATGCAACTGCTTTTGCGGAGAAATTAGCCCTGCTTTTTGAGGATAAAGATTTAAGAAAAAAGCTGGGAGCCAATGCTCGGCAAAGTGTTTCGAAATATGATTTGGATGTGATTATGTTACAGTGGAAGACCTTATTTAAGCGTTTGCAATAGGCAAAGATAACCCAACTTGTACCAGTCAAAAAGAAGCAACGAAGGATTGTCAGACAATAGATTTTTTGTAGTGATTGTTTTGGTTTTTTGAAATAGCCAAGCTATAAATTGTATCAAATGTAGTTTTTTGACCCATAAAAATATCGCTATTATTTTACTTTCATTGGGCTTTATTGTTTTCGTTTGAATCAATAGGGATAAGTTTTTTAGTGCGATTTCTGTTTTTGCCAAAAACTGAGCGGAGGTTTCCAAATTAAGATGAAAAGTAGGATTGTCGATATGAAAAACGGTAATGTTTTGTTGTCCTAAATTCGATAGAAAAGACAAGTCTTCATACCCATAATCACTTACCGATTCAGGAAATGGATGGCGTAGTGCGATTTCTTTTCGTATAACTAAATTAGAAGTAAGTGCGCGACTGTTAGGTTTTTTATTCCTGAATTCACATGATAAAGCTTCTCTTTTTTGACCATATACCCAGCGTAACAATTGTGGGGTGTGTGGTTTTTTGGGATGATACATAATGCCTCCAAAGATCAAAGGAGCCACAGGTTTTTGTATAAACGAAAGATAGTTTTTGATAAAAAAAGAATCTCTAGGAAAGGTATCGCAATCCAAAAGCAGTAACCAATCGAATTGTGCTTTTTGAATCAATGAATTTCGATTGTTTGCTCTGCCTAAATTGACTTTGTTTTGAGAAAAGGAACAATAGGATAATTGTTCAACAATACGATTTTCTTCGATAAATGAAGAAGAACAATCGTCTTGGCAATGGATTTCGAATGGTATTCCGGCGGCAATACATTGTTTGTGTACTTCCAAAACTAATGGAAATACCGCGTAATTGTATACCGGAATAAGTATGGAAAGCATTATACTGTGCGCTGAACTACCTCGAAAATTTTGGTATCCTCACATTTTAAGGTCTTTGAAGGGTATTTCATTAACAAAGCATAATCGTGAGTGGCCATAATGATGGTTTTGCCAAGAGCATTGATGTTTTTTAGTACTTCTAATACTTCTGCACTGGTTTGTGGATCTAAGTTTCCTGTAGGTTCATCGGCAAGAATGAATTCTGGATCATTAAGCAAAGCTCTTGCAATAGCAACTCTTTGTTGTTCTCCTCCAGAAAGTTGGTGCGGCATTTTGTTGCCAAAATCTTGCATCCCTACTTTGGTAAGCACTTCTTCGATTTTGTTATTCATATCGTTCAAATCTGTCCAACCCGTTGCTTTGAGTACAAACAACATGTTGTCATTTATAGAACGGTCTGGTAAGAGTTTGAAATCTTGAAAAACGATTCCGATTCTTCTTCTTAAAAAAGGAATTTCTTCTTCAGTTAAGGTTTCTAAATTGTAATCTACAATATGTCCAGTACCTTCTGTTAAAGGCAAATCACCGTATAAGGTTTTGAGTAAACTACTTTTTCCTGAACCTGTTTTTCCTATTAAGTAGATGAATTCACCATGTTTTACCTCTAAATTCACATCGGATAAAATGGTTCTTCCTTCTTGATAAATGGTTACGTTGTGTAAAGCTAATACGGTTTGTGACATGATTGAAGTGATTTATTGCGTAAAAGTAAGAAGTTAGCCTTTGTATTCAAAATAAATTCGAAGCTAATGAGCTAAAATCATCAGTTTGATTGTTGCTGCGTTGGGTAATTGTAATAGCGAAAGGTTTTGTTTTGTTGTATAAAGCAAAGTAGGTACGTTTAAGTAGAATTTAAATGCTTACAAAAAAGCACTAATGTTGGCTTTTAACCCTGATCGAAACGGCATCCTTTTGTGAAGCGGTAGCGTAACAAAAGATATAGTGTAGAGCAGGACGTTGTGTTCAAAAACGCCTTATTTTTCTGTTCCTAATTACGATTCTCGATTGGAGTGAGATAATAAAATGTTGTTTCTTCTCGTTTGTAATACGATAAATATGATATATTTGAATCATCAAAAAAATAGCACAATGCGTACCTTTTATTGGCTCCT
>CAUPCW010000035.1:0-30013 GCA_963509895.1 uncultured Flavobacterium sp. | reverse complement strand
ACTTTTTTTTCTAAAACACCTAATGATGCTGCAAGATTTACGGATGTTGTGGTTTTTCCAACGCCTCCTTTTTGATTAGCAATCGCAATGATTTTGCCCATTTGTTTTTGAATTTTGAGCGGTAAAAATACAATTTTTTATCGTTTTTGAAAATCTATTTTCTAACATTTGTGAATGTTTTCCGAAATGATTTGATGTTTAGGTTTTATTTAGTGGGTGTGCTAGTTTTAAAATGTTTTTTTGTTTTTTTTTGTTAAAATGTTTGTGCCGCCAAAAAAGTATTCTATATTTGCACCCGCATTACGGGGTGTAGCGTAGCCCGGTTATCGCGCCTGCTTTGGGAGCAGGAGGTCGCAGGTTCGAATCCTGCCACCCCGACTAAATCCTTTCTGTTATTCAGAAGGGATTTTTTGCGTTTATGGGATTTACAGTTTACATATTATATTCAAAATCCGCTGACAAGTTTTATGTTGGCTATACTTCTATGGCAATGTCATTATGTTAAGTAAAAATCAATAATTTGATTGCTGATTTTTGATTAACGATTTTGGATTTCAGATAGGTAGCCACTGAAAAACAAGTGATTTTAATTTACTAGCACAAAATCTTAAATCAAGAATCATTGATCTTCAATCTAAAATCTCTTACTTAAGTATATTGATTTCTATGGTTATGGATGAACGACTAAATCCTTTCTGATATTTAGAAGGCTTTTTTTTTGGATAACTATGGTTTGCTTTTTTTACTTCTTAAAATATTCAAGTCATATTAAATACGTACTATTTGTTTTTGAGATTTTGAATATGTAATCCCAATAGGTTAATGAACTCCCGTTTGATAGCTTAATTCATTTGGATGAAAATCAGATAATGAGCTGATCCCAACTTGCAAGTACAATTAATTGCATTTTTGGAGTTTCCAATGCAATATGTAGTCCTAGAATTTTGTAAATTGTAGTTTTATACATTTGTTTTGTATCTATTTCATTTTGTGAATATTAAGTCCTATTTTTCTTGTCAATATGTAATATTTTGTTATCTTTGAGTAGAGTATAGTTTTATACTTCATTTAAAATTAATGCTACAGGTGTTTTTTATGCACTGATTTTAAGCTGTTTATTGTTTTTGTAAATTATTTTATGCTTTACCAATAATACCCAGAATTATCAAGTCTAAATTTTATTAGAAATACGCTTTTCTATTTTGTTTGATGTTTACTTTTTTTAAAATAATTAAACTGATGTATAAATTATGAAAATAGCAATTTTAGGAAACTATCTACCCAGAAAATGCGGTATAGCTACGTTTACAGTAAATCTTACGGATTCAATCATTGGTTCTAATAGCACCTCAAATACCGATGAAATATTTATAATTGCTATAAATGAAAATGGTGTAGATTATAATTATCCAGATATTGTAAAACATACAATTAGACAGCAAGAAAAAGAAGATTATTTTGCAGCTGCGGATTATATTAATCTAGCCAATGTTGACGTATGTATTGTACAGCATGAGTTTGGTATTTTTGGTGGTGAAAGCGGTGTTTTCGTTTTGTCGCTTGTGAAACAATTAAAAGTACCGGTAGTAACCACACTTCATACGGTTTTACAAACTCCTTCTTATCATGAAAAGCAAATAATTAAGAAATTAGGCGAGTTATCACAGAAAATTATTGTGATGAGCAAACTTGCCATACATTTTTTAAATACTATTTATGAAATTCCAATCCCAAAAATTTCTTTTATTCATCATGGAGTGCCCGATTTTTCAGAAAGTAAAAGCACAAATGCAAGATTTGTTTATCCAGGAAAAAAAGTAATAAGCACCTTTGGTTTTTTAGGCAGAAGCAAAGGGATTGAAACGGTAATAAATGCATTGCCTGATGTAGTAATTCAAAATCCAGATTTGGTTTATGTGGTCATGGGGCAAACTCATCCTAATGTAAAACGTCATTGTGGAGAAGAATATAGAGATTATCTGAAAAAATTAGCTCATGAGAATGGGGTTGCTTCTCATGTGATTTTTGAAGAAGAATTTATAGATGAGGAAGAATTGAAAACTTTTTTGCAAACAATTGATGTTTATATAACTCCTTATTTAAATGAATGTCAAATTACGAGTGGAACTCTTTCCTATGCTTTAGGTGCGGGCGCCTGCATCTTGTCAACTCCTTTTTGGTATGCCAAAGAATTACTTGCCAATGGGCGAGGGGTAACATTTGCTTTTGGAGATTGTGAAGATTTAGCAAAAAAACTTTCTAGTCTTTTGGCGTCTCCAAAAAAAATTAATACCATAAAAGAAAAAGCTTACGACTACGGAAAAGAAATGTATTGGAATAAGATAGGGATCTTATATAAAAATTTATTGACTAAAATTGTTGCAGCTCCAGTAGTAATAGAGGATTCAAGTAAAAGTACAGCGTTTAGCCAATTGCCTAAATTTAGTTTAGATCATTTAAATAGATTGACTGATAATACAGGTATTGTTGAGCATGCAAATTATTCGGTACCAGATTATAAAGAAGGGTATTGTTTGGATGATAATGCAAGAGCTTTGATATTAGTTTTAAAAGTTAATGAGCTTGGTTTGGACAAGCAGTCTATTCATCTCGCAGATGTCTATCTGCAATACATTAAACTCATGCAAATGGAGGACGGAAGGTTTCATAACGATATGAGTTTTGATAAAAAGTTTTTAGACGAAACCGGCTCTGAAGATGCCTTTGGTCGAACCATGTGGTCCATGGGATATTTGATTAAACTAGCCCCAAATGACAGTCACTTTCAATTTGCAAAAGATGTTTTTTTCAAATCATTGGATCATTTCGATCAACTGAAATCAATAAGAGCATTAGCAACAACCTCAATAGGCATTTGTAATTTTTTAGCGCGTTATCCCGATAATGAAAAACTAATGTGTGTGTTAAATACACTCATAAGCAAATTGACCAATCAATATGATGTGGAAAAAGAACTAGACTGGCATTGGTATGAACCCGTATTGTCTTATGAGAACGCGATTTTGCCCTTAGCTTTATGGGAAGCATATGCAATAACACACGATAAAAAAACACTAGCTGTTGCCAAAGAGACTACTCTGTTTTTAGACAAGCAATGTACCAAAAATGGTTTTGTTTCGCTTATTGGTAATTCTTGGTATTACAAAGGTCAATCAAAAGTAGCATCAATAGGGCAACAGCCTATAGATGCGATGGCTTTGGTAATGATGTATTATAAAGCATGGAAAATCACGAAGGACCCTGAATTCTACAACAAAATGCAGACTGCTTTTACTTGGTTTATTGGCAATAATGATTTAGGAATACCTTTGTATGATGCGGAAACAAAAGGCTGTAGTGATGGATTAGAATATACCTGTGTTAACAGAAATCAAGGTGCAGAAAGTACAATATCCTATCTTTTGGCTTATCTTGCTTTATGGGAAGCAGAACGAGATATGAAAGCAACATTGCCTATTCAAAAGAAATGTTGTGATCCGAAGAATGAAAAAAAAGATTTGGTTGTCAATTCCCTCTCATTGTCTAAACCAATCAGGGTAACCATTTAATTTTTTTAGCAAAAAAAAATTGACGCATTTGAATCTTTTTATATTGTGTAAAAAAAACTATAAATTAGAATAAAGCAAATTTTACTACGACATAAGGGAGATAAGGTTGAATGTTTTTTTTAAGCTAAATAGGATAATTTAAATTGCTAGCAACTCAAATAACTTTGTTCGATGGATTAATCTTTTAGTATATTGGCGAGTTTTGATAATAAAAGCTCGGCACTTATGGTTTTATTTAGATATTCCGTAGCGCCTAATTGTAAGCCTTTAATCTTATCTTTATGATCGCTTCGACCTGTCAAGAGGACAACTGGAGTTTTTAAATTATTTTTTTGTAAAAAATCCAATAACTGAAATCCACTAAACTTTGGCATGTTTACATCGGTTAAAATTAAATCAAATGATTTTTCTCCCACTTTTAATAAAGCAACTAAGCCATCATTGGCAACTTCTACCGAATACCCAACATCCACCAGTATTTTTTCTACAATTGTAGCGCTAAAGATGTCGTCTTCAACAAGTAGAATTTGTTTTTTTTCGACATGTTGGACGGGTTTATTTTTGAGCATTTCAGCGAAGATTTCTTGTAATTCAATGCAAGCAAATCCTGAGCTTGTGTCACTCATGGCGTAGGGAATAATTAAACTATTATTATGAATGATTGACCCACAAGAATATACTACATTAGGAACATAACCCTCTCTTTCATTTTCATTAGCCACTAAAAGAGGATTATTAAGTTGAGCAATCATTTTTGAAGGGTCTTCTAGATCCAAGAGAATCGCACCTAATACATAGCGACGCATAGCTCCAACGGAGTGCGTAATAACTAACCAACCTTGGTCTGTTTCAATAGGAGAGCCTGAGTTTCCTAATTGTACAAATTCCCAGGGAAATTTTGGCTCTTGCAATAAAATAGCCTCGCCATCCCAATTATTAATAGAATCACTATACATAAGATAATTATTCTCACCATCATGCCTTGTAAGCATGGCGAATTTCCCATTTATCTTCCTTGGGAATAGGGTCATACCCTTATTTTGAGCATTTTTACCATAAATTGGCATTACAGTAAAGGTGTAAAAATCGAGAGTTTCGATTAATTGAGGCATAATTACAAAGCCGTTATAAGCTGTGTAAGTAGCATAATATTTTATGGTATTATCCTCATCTATGAATTTCACAAATCTTGCATCCTCAATTCCATTGCTTTCAGAATCAGTTACTGGAAAAATTACCCTTTCGCTTAAAGAGGTGTCAAGGGAGAAGCTAATTTTGTATTGTGCATTTGCAGTAAATCTTATGGCCTTTATAATTGTATTATCAATCATGGTAAGATTGTTGTCTTTTACAAAAGCATTCATTTTGTTTTGTAAATCTCTGAATAAAAAAGAATCATTTAAGGGCGATAAAATATCGTAAATTGTTTTAGTATTAGAGAAATTCATGTCAAGTAATTTATGAATGAAATCTTTCTTGTTGTATTCGTGTAATTGAATGGTCTCAGGCATGTCAACTAACTTACTTACTGGACTAAAATGGAGTTTGTTTTCTCTATCTAAAATAGCACTTCTAAATCCGATGGATGATACGTGTCCTTCTCCTGTTGCTCTAAAACTAACAATCACGCGCTTTTGACCGTTTTCTAGATGTGATTGATCAGGATCTTCGACCATTGAGGGATTAAAAAAAGCAGCAGACTCTATAGAATATTCATGTGTAAAATAGGCTCCAATTAGTAATTTTCTTTCTTTTGATAATTTATTAAAGTCAATATCAATCTGGTCGAAAAGGAACGAAACCTTATCAAAATGATTTAAAAATATTTTTGTGATATTTCGATGGCGATTGCTAAAATCTCTGAGTGTTTGATTCAGAACTTGTGTAACATCTTCATCATCCATACTAAATATTCTTATAATAATTTTTTTAGCTCTGCTTTCACCGCCTGGCATGAAAAACCTAACAATTACACGTTTCGGATCGGGTGAGAAAAAATTAACTAAACGTTTTACATTTATTGTCATCTAGAAATGTTTTGTTGGAGATTATTTACTACAATCGGTATTGTTAAAAAAAAGTCGGGTAAAAAATAAAAAAAGGATCTTTTTTGCAAAAAAATAATAGCACTATTTCCTTAGTTGTTCGTTTGTATTTTTGTGCTATTTTTAATACGTTATTAATTTTAGTAATGCCGTTCTATTCTATTATTTTTGTTTTGTATTTGTTCAAAAGCGCAACATCATTTATAAATGTAGGAAAAAAATAAATACGAACAAAAAAATATTTTTTTTAAATTATTGATTTATAATTGAGTATGCTCAATATTGTCTAAAAAAAAGACATATTTATTTTTTTCATTCCATTACGGTTACAATGTGAAATAATATAATTAATAGCAAAATCAAGTGTTTATTTTGAACGATTCAACTTGTCAATTTGTGTACTAATATGGTTAATATTTGCCAATGGTTTTTTAATGTATTTTTTTTTAATTCTAGAACTTTGAGTCTTTTTTTGGGTTCATATAGTTTGGTTCTTTAGAATTTTTTTTCTCTACAAAATTTTTGTGATGCTTTATACGCTTTGGTAATTTTTCACTATTACAATTAACGCTCAGAAAACTAGTATTTTTTTTATTTTAATACGATAAGAAGGTTTTTTCTATGGAAGGTTTTTTACAGATTTCACCGACTTGTTTTATAGTTTAAATTTAAGATATTTTCACAACTCTAAATAATGAGTAAATTATTGTGTACGAAAAATCACTTAAACTAGATAATGCAATAGTGATAAGAATAATTGTTATATTTACATAACTCATATTCAAAATAGTACCCCTTGATTAGAGAAAAATCTAATAAATATCTTCTCACCGCCTTGTTATTTGGAGTGGTCTTCCATTCGAGCGCCATATTTTACACTCTAGAGAACACGTATGATGCGCTTATTCACTTGTTTTTTGGTAATCATTATGCGCATAGTTGGTTTGAACCATGGAATTACAGCTGGTATACAGGATTTACTGTAATGGGATATCCGCCTCTGGTACATCAAAGCATTGGACTACTATCCTTAATTGGTGGATTAAAGTTTGGATTATATACTGTTGCCATTATTGGAATAATTCTATTTATCACTGGAGTTTATCGTTTTTCGTTATTAATGACAGGAAATAAAAACGTTGCCGGATACGCATCACTTTTAGCTATATTTTCCTCTTCTTTTGTTGAAACCTTGCATGTTTTTGGCCAATTACCTAGTATCATAGGCATCTCTGTATTGATGCATGCTTTGCCTGAAATTTATATTTGGATTAAAAGCGGCAAGAAAAAAAGTTTTTTTAATGCAATCTCATTGATTGCTGTTACGGTTTGTTCTCATCATGTTACTCCTTTATTTGGGATGATATTTTTTATTCTACCATTGATTGGTACAGCGGTTATGGATGCTGCACGAGATAAAGTAGAGAATTACAAAAAAGTAACATTTAAAATTTTCCTCCTCACCGCCATACAGCATTTAAAGCGAATGATTATGTTCGGGGCTACGGCCGTATTTTTAATTGTATTTTGTATCCTTCCATATTGGATAAATTCAAAGAAAAACCCAATTACTCAAGTACCTATTCCTCATGGCAGTAGAGACAATTTTATTGAAGTAACTTCATCAGGATTGATGTTTTTTATGATTCCATGGGGTGTTTTACTATTTTTATTGCCTTATTTTTTTTATCGCTATTTTAGTAAACGGTATATCTTTTTTGGATTATCCTTTTCGCTACTAGCTTTATTGGGCACTGGAGGTACCACGCCCATTCCTTTAAAAATATTAGGAGACAATGCTTTTAATATTCTTACCCTAGACCGCTTTACTTTATGGGCGACTTTTATGAGTTTACCTCTTTTTGGCGAATTGATATATCGATTGGTTGAAGGTGACTTGAGAGACAGTTTGGAAGCAAAATTTGGATCGGTTTATTACAAAATTATAAGTGGCCTTTTTGCGGGTGCTTTTTTGTTGATGGCAATTTTCACGATTACGCTAAGCTATTTTCGTCCTTTACAACCTCAAAAGATAAATACGCTCCCAATAGTCAATTTTTTAAATCAAGACCAACATGATAAATGGCGCTATTTGCCATTGGGTTTTGGCGATCAAATGGCGGTTCTATCTTATCAAACCAAAGCGATGACGGTAGATGGAAACTATCACTCGGCTAGGCGACTACCAGAATTAACATCGAGAGCCATCGAACGACTAGAAAATTCTAAGTTTAGAGGACTCGAAGGTATTGGATCGTTACAACAATTTTTGACTGTTCCTGAAAAATACAATTTAAAATATGTCTTTTCTAATGATAAATTTTATGATCCTATTTTGTATTTCTGCGGATGGCATCGCTTATCACAATTAGAAAATGGTATCATGGTTTGGGAGAAACTTAATGTACCGCCTTTGTCCAAAATTTTACCTTTTGAAGAAGTACCTGTGTATCAAAAATTGCTATGGGCTATTACACCTATGACGACCGTTATTATTGCTTTTATACTTAATATTCAAATGATATTTTACCGAGCTTTAAAGATAAAGCCCCTTGTTCCGCCTGATTTTATTAAATATTCTCTTGATTATAAGCGTTTTTCGAATCTCGTTATTAAAATCACACATGGTTGGATTTTATTACTTCTTGTCATTTTATCTTACGGTATTTTTCTTTTTTATATTAATAATACCGCTCAAATTAGTCCAAAAAATGTAGTCAAAGCATATTATGATGCATTAGATTATAAGGAATTTGAGAAAGCTCATTCGTTTTTGGATCCTTCTTACCATAAATCTTTGTCTCAGTTTATGTTAGAAACTTCAGTACAAGATGGTATTTTAAATTCCTACGCAAAACTCGATGCGATCGACATGAAAATCACCAATATTTCTGCCAATAGAGCCAAAATAAAAGTTTTTACAAAATGGGTAACACCCGTTAGAAAATTATCAAAAGAATACCTACATGAAGTAATCAAACGGAAAGGGAAATGGTACATTATTCCAAAAAAAATTGATTTAGACGTTCCACCAGATCAATTTGTAGCCAATAATACAACCGAGTATTATAAACATGGTAGACGTGCGGTATCTACTCAAGTAACCTACCATGAAGATATTTTAAAACAACCCGTACTTGAAATTTTAGTAGCAAAATTGATATATTTTAATGGAGAATATATAATTATTGGTGAATTACAAAACGTAGATGATTTGCCCGCAGATGTGGTGTTGAAATCAACTTTGTATAATAAAAACAACAAAATGGTCGCCGCATTCAACTCCAAGTATGAAATAAAACACAAACTATTACCTAAAGAAATCACTAGTTTTAAAGTGAATTTTGAAGATATTGCTTGGGCAAAAAAAACAGATGTTAAACCAAAAACTTTTGATCCAACCGAGTTTACACCTGCAGAACTCAATGATAAGCCATTTACTTTTGATATTCAAAGCGCAGGAAACGTTGCCATAACTGATTTGTACAATCAAGTCTCATTATCTGAATTAGTAATTGAAGATAATCATCTCAAGGGGACCTTATTTAATTATGGAATCCAAGAGAGTACCATTCCTGAATTATTAATTTCATATTATGATCAAAATAAAGAACTTATATATGTAGATCATTTTTTCTTAGGAGATGGCGTAAGGGTAGAACGTAAAAATTATTTTGATTATGAATTAAAAAATCTAACCACATGCAAAGTGATTCTTTCTAGTTTAAAAAATTGTTTTGTAAATGGATTAAGAAATGAATCTATTTCGAACGCTATTGTCCCCAACAGAAAGTATAAACATGCACCACAACAACTACAAAAAGTAAGTGGAAAGGGTTTTAGTTATATTAAAATTGAAATTAATAATTTCGTAGGTAATCCAAGATAATGAAAAAAAGACATTACATAATAGTCTCAGGTTTCTTGCTGTTCCTTTTTGGATTTGGATATTCATTGACTGATAAAAAAGTGGTTTTCCAATTCCTTGAATCACCTACCCCTTATATTGCAGGACATACTATTTCATTAGCATTTAAATGCAATGCTAGTGATGCACAACCACAATTATTTATCATTCATTCTTATGGCAAAACTGTTTTAACAGCAACAAAAAAAGGCAATATTTATTTTTTTGAAATGCCCCAAAGTTTTTCTTTCAAAACGGGAACGGTATCTTGGTTTTTGATAGTAAAAAGCAAAACAATTCAAAATGGGGTTTTCACAATTGAACCCAATGATGAAACAAAAACAACAATAGAAAACTATTTAGGACCCAGGACGATCCTTGCTGGTGGTAAAGAATATACGATGCTTGTAACTATTCCAACAGACGCTTATGACAACCCTAAAAAAGACCAAACTAACGTTTTAGTGAAATACCAATTTCTAGAAAATATTACAACCACTCTTTTAAAAACAAATTTTTTTATTGCCTGGTATTCTATCTATTCCCCCACAAAATCAGGAAAATTATTGGCGGCATCCGAATGTGAAAATATAGCCACGAAAGAAATTGAAACCGAAATTTATCCCAATATTCCAACAAATTTCAGTATTTCTTACGACAGGAATCATAGCTTTGCAGATGGAAATCATTTTACCAAATTTAGCACTTCACAAATAAAAGATGTCTATGGGAATATTGTAAGTGATGGTACTTTCGTGTACTTTATTATTAAAACAAAAAATGATTATATCCTAAAAAGTTTTGGAGCTACTATAAACGGAATTGCTACAGCAACAATTTTGCACCCAGATCATGCAGAAAAATACACAGTTCAGGGATTTGTTACCGGAATTGCCGAAAGTAATAGTGTTACCATAAATTACACTCCCGTAATTTCAACTTTTAATTATCAATTTTCTAAAGATAATAGAACTCTTAAAGTAGGACCTTTAAAAAGCTTCATGAAGCAATTGATACCCGATGGCATTAAAGTAGCAGTAAAAATTTATAATAAAAACACCTATATCAATATGATACAAGGAGAAACTACAAATGGAGTAGCAAAATTTGAGTTTCTCGAAGAGTTTTATCCTCTAAAAAAGTACAGATTTGAAATCACCACAATGGGAATTACTAAAAAAACAAAAACGCTAAAATATGAACCTTATAAACAATAAAAGAATCATCAGATTGGTCTTATTTAGTTCATTTATTTTAATAAATGTTTTTCTGTTGTATGGATTAAGTTCAGTATTAGAATACCTAAATACAGGAGCTGATAGAAAAAATATTCTTCACCTTGAAAAAGAAACCATAAACACTTACCTGCCAAAAGTAGTATGGGAGAAAATAGATAATCAAGGACGAATAATGGAACCTACTACCTTGAAATTATTAGAAAAACATTACCTCTTTTCTTGGTATATAAAAAATAATGCTTTAGAAGAAAATAAAAAAAATGGGATAGAAGACTTTTATACCAAAAGCTCTAGAGCCAATTTATTCAAAACGATAGACTATAATTTAAAAAACAAAATCCATATCGAAAGTACTACAATCGAACATCATCCTAGAATAGAATTTTACAGTGCCGATGGGCAACAAATTGCATTAACAGATAAAAACGTGATTGAGTTTCAACATGTTTACAAAGACAAAACTCTGATTGCTGAAATACAGGACACCGCTACTTATAAAATTGTGATGCTTTTAGAAGATGGTTTTTGGAGAATTCGTCATTTTTATAAAGCGCCAAAAGTTCCTTTTGTAAAAGACACAGTCTCCTCTACACCGGATTTTAAAATAATAGGCAAAAAAATAAAATTCAAATCCAATGATTTTGTAATTAAAGGAATTAATTATTATCCCAAAAACTCGGCTTGGGACATGTTTGGAAAATCCTTCAATTTAGACACTATTGCAAAAGATTTTGACATTATCAGTAAAGCAAAACTAAACACTATTAGAATTTTTATACAGTATGAAGATTTTGGTAAAGCTGATGTGAATCCAGAAAAAATAAAAAAACTAAAAGCAGTATTAGATTTGGCAGAACACAAAAAACTAAAAGTAATTGTAACCTTATTTGATTTTTATAGTGACTATTCTTTAAAAGATTGGTCGTTAACATTAAGACATGCCGAGAAAATTGTTTCAACATTTCAACAGCATAAGGCCATTTTGGCATGGGATTTAAAAAATGAACCCAATTTAGACTTTGAAAATCGTGGAAAAAATAATGTCTTAAATTGGTTGGAACAAATGGCTAACTTAATAAAAGAAAACGACCCAAATCATCTAATTACAATAGGTTGGTCAAATTCTATAGAAGCAACACATTTAAAAAATAAAGTAGATTTTATATCCTATCATTTCTATAACTCGATTTCTGATTTTGATAATGAACAAGCTCAATTAAACAAAAAAACATCCAAGCCTATTGTGGTCCAGGAATTTGGAATCCCATCATATAAAGGAATTTGGAATTGGAATGGCTACACCGAAGAAGATCAAGCAGAATACCATAGACAAATACAGTTACTTTTCAAAAAAAACAACGTCTCTTTTATGTCTTGGACGTTGTATGATTTTCCAAAAGTCCCAGATATTGTGGCCGGAAAATGGCCTTGGCAAAAATTAAGACAGAAAAAATTTGGTTTTATTAATGAAAAAGGAAACAAAAAAGCCTCTTTTCAGTATATCAACTACTAAGCTTGTTTTTCTTTAAAAACATGATAACGCATCATAATTTAAAAGTTCATATAACAGTTTACCATTTATCTTATATAATGGGTTAAAGTTGTAACTATTTTCGTAAATTAGACATTGATTATCAATGTAATAAATAAAAACATTGTAGTTTCTTAACACTTATAAAAGCCAACCAATGAAAAACTCAGTTAAATTGCTAATTCTTTTATTGTTGATGCCTACACTAATGTTTTCGCAAAACATGCAATCCGGATTTTCTAATTTAGAAAAAGGAGAATTTGATCAAGCTGAAATTTTCTTCAACACTATTTTAAAAGATTACCCCCAAAATAAGACTGCAAGACTTTGTTACGCCAGAGCAGTGGGGTTAAATAAAGATCCTCAAAAAGCGTTAGCATTATTCACCACTTTAAGGGCTGAATTTCCTGATGATCTTGAAATAAAACTAAATTATGCTGAATCCTTACTTTGGAATAAAAAATTTGATGACGCTAAGCTTTTTTACAAAGTACTTGTTACAGATTATGAAACTAATTTTGTAGCACATTTAGGATATGCTAACACCCTTTCTAATTTAAAAGAATACAATGATGCCTTGCAACAAGTCAACAGGGCACTTGAAATTTCTCCAGGGAATCAAGGAGCTTTAGTTTCGAGAAAATACATAAAACTTGGCTATGCAAACGATAAAGTGAGCGATAAAGAATATGAAAAAGCCGATCAATTTTATGACGAAATACTAACTGATTTCCCTGGAGATAAAGAAACCTTATTAAATAAAGCTAATTTGTATTTGATAACAAAAAATATTACCAAAGGAAAAGATACCTACGCTTTACTTTCTAAAGACAATCCAATACTTGCCTTAAATGGGCTATCCTTATTAGAGCATCTTGATGGAAAAGAAAAGAAAGCTTTAGAATACTCCAATAAAGCTTTGGGAGAATTAAATTCTTCAATCCCAATCGAATTGGTCAAACAAACACAAGAGCGCTATGTACAAGCACTAATTTGGAACAAAAAATACACTCCCGCTGCAGACAAAATAGACGAGTTAATAAAAAAATACCCTAATGAAAACTGGGTATTATCCTTGGCCGCTACTCTGGCTATCTATAGAAGTGAATTTAATAATAGCATTTCAAATTATTCTGAAATACTCGAAAATGATAGTAAATCTTTTGATGGAAATCTAGGAATTGCAAATGCCTTTTATGCTTCAGGAAAAACCGACGATGCTATTAAAGCGGTATATCAAACACTCGAAATTTTTAAAAAGCAAAATGATGCAACAAACTTTTTAAACAAGATAAAAGAAGAGTTTTCCCCTTATTTGGAAGAAAAAATAAGTTACTCGTTTGATAATGGAAATAATACAGCCCAATCTTTCAGAACGTTACTATTTTTTCCAATATCCACAAAATTGGCCATAAATGCTACTTATCAATTTAGGAAAACCGGAAATTCAAAAACTGATATAGAAGCCAATTCAAATGATTTTTTATTAGGTTTTGAATATAAATTTCATCCAAAAATAAGCTTGAGCTTTGAGGGCGGTTTAACAACCGCAAATGCAACAGGAATAAGTTATTCTCAACCATTATTACATTCCTTTTTCAAAATAAAACCATATAAATTACAAGATTTAGAAGTAGGCTATAAAAGAGAAGTACAAAATTTCAATACAGACTTAATAGAAGAGAAAATAGCGGCTAATAATTATTATTTTAATTATAATATCTCAAGTAATTTTAATTTAGGTTGGTTTACACAATATTTTTTCACGACTCAAACCGATGACAACACAAGAAATTTACTCTTTACATCACTTTATTATAATATTCTACCAAAACCCGCTGCAAAAATAGGGCTAAATTATCAATACATAAGTTTCAAAAATCAAGTGCCAAACACCTATTTTAGCCCAAGTAAATTCAATGCTTTTGAAGTTTTTATAGATTGCTTAAAAGATGAAAAAATAACGTTAGCAAAAGATTGGTTTTACAGTGTAAATGCGGCATCAGGATTTCAATTTATCGAAGACAATAAAAAACAATTTACTTACCGCGTACAAGCCAAAATAGGTTATAAGTTCTCTAATCGACTCCTTATGAATTTTTATGGAGGACGAAGCAATATTGCATCTGTTACAGTAGCAGGATTTACTTATACTGAATTTGGTTTACGAATAAAATGGTATTTATACAAACTTCCAATTTTTAAATTGTAAACTAATGCTCTATTAAATTCCTTCTATTTTTTTTAGCAATGTAATTTGTGTCCTAGGAAGGGTACAATTTTGTTAGTGTTTATAGCACACTTCAAAATTAGGCTTCTTCCATAAAGTGTACTTTGCACTTCAAAATCAAAATGTATAGCAATTCAAAAAAAAAGCCGCCTTTTTGCAAAAGGCGGCTTTCATCATTAACACAAAATAACTAACTAATCAATTCACTATAAATTTGTTATTGTATTTTTTGTTTTCTTTTGTTGTAACTTCAAAAAAGTAGATTCCTTTGTTCAAATTAGCAACATTTAACTTCACTTCATTTGACCCCGTTTTTTGATTATAATTTTGAATCAAATTGCCCAAAACACCAATAATCTTTACAGTAGCTTCCTCTGTAGCTTCGGGTAGAACTATAGTGGTTTCAAAACTGCATGGATTTGGGTAATTAAAAACTTTGTTTGAAGCTAAAGAAAAATCATTTATCCCTAAAGTTCCATTGGTTGACAATCTCAAATCATTAATTGTAATTGCAAAATTTTGAAATGAAGCATAATCACCAATAGTTGAAAAAACAAATCCTTTTAATTTTTCATTGTTATAGCTTTGTCCCTGATCGTTTTTAAAATCGGTTAAACTAATACTCAATTCTTTCAATATTGTATTTGGATCTACTTGAAGACGATATCGTTTACTCCAATCCGTCAAATTTTCTGTTACTAAGACTATTTCTAAAGATTTATTGTTCTCTACGTAAAATTTCACATATGAAAATCCAGAAGCATCTAAAACTAATTCTCCCGGCAGCAAATTTCTAAATAAGTTTACAGTACCTTTTACAGTACCTTCAACTCTAACATCCCTTTCTACAATATAGTCATTTAAGTCCGCTTTACTATTTGCTTCTTGTTTCAATGATTTATTGTTAATTTCAAATTTTGAAATAGTGGTTTCAGTAGCTTGATAATCTAATCCCCAAGGGCCATCAGCCATGTAAGCAGCATCAAATTTTGAGGTATTAGGTTCTTGAATAGAAAGCCCTAAATCGAACAAATGACCTGTGTTTACCTCAATGTTTTCGGTATAGCTTCCACTTAAAGTCAAATTTGTGGTAAAATTATCTACATTAGAAAATTCCGTTACTTTTTTATTTCCTGAAAAAACCACTGAGGTAGCTTTGGATTTATTTACAATAGATAACATAAGTTTTCCATCTTTATAAGATCCTTTTCGTACAAAAACGGCTGGTATCTTATCTGCTACCACATCTTGAGTTAACGCTGCTTTGGTCTTAAATTCTTTTATAATACTATTGGTAATACTACATACTTGTCCCATATTCATTCCCCAAACTTGAAAGTTTAAATATTCCCCTTTTGGATATTGACTCAAATTCCAATAACTTTCTATTTTTGCATTACCATTAGGATTTATAATTGAAAAATGCAAAGTATATTCGAGCGCTCCATTTTCTCTTTTGATTTTACTCATTATCATTTCAAATTCATCAATTGTGATGGTTCGAATGTCTTCTAAAGTGGAACTGTTTAACCGATCACAAATTGCTTTAGAGTGGCTATATACTTCACTTTGAGTTGTGGTAGCCAATACAGCGGCTACTCTTTCATCAAGCTGATAATAATCTACTGAAAATACCTCCGTGGCATTAGTGATGTTTTTTAGATCATTAGGGCTAGAAACGGTACTTGTTTCTGTTCCATACATGGCGGTTAATGGTAGTAAGGAATTGATAGCGATTCCTGTTGCACTCTTAGCGGATATATTGGATTTTATATATTTTTTTTGCTTTTCTTTTTTATCATTAAAGGAATTGTTTTTTATTCTACTAAAATTCCTTTTGGCAATTAAGACGGCCAAACTTCCATCACTTTCAAGTCCTCCATTATTACCAGAAGTAACATTATTGGAAATACTTACATCAGCAATATTCTCTGAGGTAATAGCATTGTAGGGATTTGCTGTAATGTAAAAAATGGCGTCATTAAAATCTTGATCACAAGAACTATTATCTCTTCTAATATCTTCAAAACCCAGTAGAATTCTTTGATTGGCAGTGTCATTTAATAAAACATTATGTTGACGTAGACTAGCAGTTGACTCTGGATTAAATCGAGTGTCCGAAAACAATCTCCATAAACCATTGGTAACCATTGAGCCATTCCATCCATTGGCTAACAATACCCATCCGATTCCTGTGCCTGCTGGGAAAGTACCAATTTTCACTTTGTTTCCAGCTACTAATGATCCACCACTACCTTGTGCGGAGACGTTTGGGAAAATTATCGTTATATCCGAACTAGTTGGGGCTGTTGTTGGAGGATTGTTAATGTTGTACGTATAAAACCCCAAAACATTTTTGTAACCGGCTCCCTCACTTACAAAGGTTACCCAAACATCTGCCGGTTGAGAAACCACAATATTAGTATCATATCCTGAAGATATGTATTGCGGATTGTAGGTTGGGACAGGATAATTTTCAGGTAAAGAATTTGACACTAATGTCAAAGTTGCATTGTTAATTACATCACTTGTTGCAAAATACTTTGGTGTACCATCAGAAGTATAGGATCCTAAAAAATTAAAGCCCTGTGTATAACCCAATGTAGTGAATAATAATGCCAAAAAAAGTAGTGCTGTTTTCATAGCGTGTTATTTTAAATTTGAAACTAAATTAAAGATACTTTTATTGCTAATTGATAATAATAGCCCAACTGAGGATATCAGTCGGTGAACAGCAATAAAATGTCGATTAGAAAAATAATAAGATGCGCATTTTTCCTGAGGTTCAGAAAAATTAAGCTATTGATTGCTTTAAGATCTTACTCTAAAATTTAAATAGTCTAAATTTTAGACACACCATAAAAAATTTATTATTACAATAAATTTAAACGTTTCATTAATTCAGGTCGATTTGATCGACTAACGGGTACTAACTGCTTATTAATTAAGACACTATTGTCTTCAATGTCAATAATTTTGGTGATATTAATTATGAATGAACGATGTACTTTTAAGAATAAATGTTTGGGTAGTTTTTCTTCTATTTTTTTTAAGGAAGAATGTACTATATAATTTTTATTTTCAGTTATGATGTGAATGTAATCTCCTTTTGCTTCTACAATTGTTAAGGAATTAAATTCAATTTTTATTAATCTTCTATCAATATTTACATAAAATTCCTTCGTATCATCAACAGGTAATAGTGTGTTGAGTTTTTCAAATTGCCCTATGTTTTGCGATACTAATACTTTTTGGACTGCTTTATGAAAACGTTCCAAGGTAATAGGTTTAACTAGATAATCTATTATGCATTCATATTCAAAAGCTTCAATAGCTAAATTTTTGTCAGATGTCACCAAAATAACCTTTGGAGGATTCTTTATCAATTGTATAAACTCAAATCCTGTAAAATCAGGCATATGAATATCTAGAAAGATTAAATCAACTTCGTTTTGATTTAAAAATTTTATGGCATTCAAAGCATTATCAAAATGATTAACTAGATTTAGCTTTTCCTCTGTTGAGATCATTTGTGCTATTACTGCTCTAGCTAATTCTTCATCATCAATGATTATACAATTCATAGGTTATTCATAATCATAAAGTTACAACAAAATTTAGCATCTTGTTTAAGATTTCTTCAAATTCAATTTTCATTTCAGTTTCATCGTTTTTTAGGGCGTTTTCATATTTTTCACAAATAGCGTATCCTTCTATTAAACCTAAAAAGGAAACTTTGTGTTTTAATTTATGTACACAATCTGATGCTAATTTAAAATTTTTTGTCTCAATTGCTTGTTGATAAGTCACAATCTCTTCTGGAAGTTCAGTTTTTAAGATTGTTATAATTTTGACTTCAAATTCTTTGTTTCCAGCAGAAAGTTGATTGATATATTCTAGATTAGGATTTTCCATTGTCTTTCGGTAAGGTAAAATAAAAAGTGGTTCCTTTTTTTTCTTCACTGACTAACCAAACATCCCCTTTGTAGCGGTTGACTATTTTCTTTACAATTGCCAAACCAATTCCAGGTAATTGATTGTCATTTTCTAATTTGGTAAACACATTAAAAATTCTCTCAAAATATTTTGGATTAATTCCTTTGCCATTATCTTTTACATAGAATTCATACAAATCATCAGAAACTGTACAACCCAGTGATATTTGACCTTCGCTTTTGTCAGAATTTCTTATTGCATTTTCTATTAAATTAATAAAAACTTGTTTATATCTAACAAAATTACAATGAACTATTGGCAATTGTTGTTGAATTTCTATGTTTATATTTTTGGGTACAATGATTGTTCTAACAACTTCATCGCATAAAATATTAAAATCTACCAATCGATCTTCTGATTCAATTTTGTCTATAGTTGAATAATCTAAAATACCTTTAATGAGTAAATCCATTTTTTCTACATTGAATAGCACTTGTTTTAAGGAATTCATTCCATCATTTGGAATTGCTCCTTCAAAGTCCGCTACAAACCATCGTGTCAAAGTATCTATATTTCTCAAAGGCGCTTTGAGATCATGGGATACAACATGTGCATATTCACTCAATTCTTTATTTTGTTTTTCTAAATTTTGTAGTAAAATTTCTCTTTGACCATTAATGGTAACTATTTCAAGGGCTTGTTTTTTTAAATATTCGGCTGTATTGAAGGCAGTATCTTTATTTATTTTTGATACTTCTACATTCATAGATTCAAATATTTCTTCTAATTTTTTATTTATTTCTTTTAAACTTTCGGCTTCTTCACGTAGTTTTTGATTAGCAAAAAATAATTCATCTGAACTAATTTTCATGGCTCTTTGCAGCATATCTAGCTGTTGGTCAAAATCATCGTAAGAAGCATTGACAACATCAAGAAAATCCTGAATCTCTTCTAACTGCTCAGGTTTCAATTTTTTCTTTAGTTGTCGTATCAAAAGTGGATTCATTATTCGCTGATTAATGTTAAAGTCATTGTTTGATTATGCAATTCGCAAAAAGTATTTTCAGAAAAAGGGGCCATTTCGCCGTAGGAATAGAATCCACAGATAGCTACTTGTTCGCCAATAACATTGTGTACCTCTTCAATTTCTTCTTCTACTCTTTGCTTCATTACTAATTTTCTACCTACACAACTCACTAGTAATGCTAATTGTGGTGGGTTTTTTCTATTTTTCATGGCACTAGTTGCTGCATTAAAAGCTCCTTGTACTAATTCATCATTTGAGGCCATCATCAATTGTACCTTTGAATTCATGGGGACATCACCGGCAAGAGTCATTGAATTATTACTTTCGTCAATACTCAATATGGTACGAATTACGGGTTTTTCTTTGTTTTCCTTAGTAAGGTTTAATGGGTATAAAAGTGAAGATTGGGGTAATTGTTGTGCCAAATTTCCTAAATATTTTTTGTATAATTCTAATGCTGGTAAACCATCTATTTCATACAACACATTTTTATCTGATTTTGTAATCATTCGTTCCGGACCAAAAGTACTCCAACCACCAACACTAGCTACAGAAAACTCTAAGCTATCTCCATAAAAACCAATTAAAACAACTTCACCTGGTTTAGGATTTTCTTTATATGAAGCAACTGTTTTTTCAAACTTATGATCGTCACCGCACATTCCTCCAGAGATGATATGTTTATTCTTTAAATTTGCTTCTACCCCTTGAATTAAGGCACTTCCATTAACGAAACTTCCTTCTGATACTAGAAATAAATGTTTCAAATTTTCTTCTGTAAACTGAGAATACAAATCAATACCTAATTTTTTTGCATCCAAATCATATTCTAATATGTTGGCTCTCTTAATTACAAAAGAAGCTTTCTCAAATTCTACTACTGTTACAGTAATGGATTCGTCAAAAACATTACTAGCCATAATTTCACCCGAAGTTGATCCAAAAACCAAGTGTTCGTATGGGAATTCTTTTCGAACAGCATCAATAGTTGCTTCGTTTTCCAGTAGCATTCGGTTTCCAAATATTAGTACTAAAGGATTGATAACTTCGATTTTAGGTGATAAGTAGCACCAATCTTTATTCGGCAATAAATAAGCTTGTATAATTTTCATAGTCAAATTTTTTAAATTAAATTATGGATGAGATTTGAATTTAAAATACAAAAAGAAAGCTGATGTACAATTACGTGATTATTTTTGGAATTCTTACAAAAAATGTGGTGCCTTTTGTAACTTCACTTTCAATCCAAATTTCACCTTTATAATTGTCAATTATTCTTTTTACGATAGAAAGTCCTATACCTGTTGAATGCTCATTTTTGGTAAACGATTGAAAAATAGCAAATACTTTCTTTTGATTCTCTTTAGCAATTCCCGGACCGTTATCTTCTATAGAAAAGATATAACTGCTGGCTTCTTCAGTAAAATCTACTTTTACTAACCCTGGGTTTTTGTCTACGTAAGTTACAGCATTTCCAATTAAATTCTGAAATAATTGTTGCAATCGATATTTATCGGCCATTATAACTGGTAATTTTCTTGCAATTTCTACAGTTACATTATCAGGAATATGAATGATACTTACTAAATTTGTGATAATTTCATTGACATCTACTGAGTCAGTTGTGAGTTCAATGGTATCAATTTTAGAATAGGTTAATATGCCTTGTATAAAATGATCCATTTTTTCAACTTTACTTTCTATTTTGTTCAAATAATCAAGTGTATTTGCATTAAAGGCATTTGGATTGTCTTCTTTTATCCAAGAAATTAAGGCATGTATGCTTCTTAACGGAGATTTTAAATCATGTGCAACAATTTGTGCATATTCATTGAGTTGAACATTTTGTTTTTCTAAACGCAATAATAGCTGTTCTTTTTGATTTTCAAGATTTTTTTGATCTGTTATGTCTAAATGTACCCCGATAGAACCAATTAATTCTCCTCTAATATTGTAATTGGGCGCACCACTAATTAGTATGTGTTTTATTGTTCCATCTTTTGTTTTCGCTTTAATTTCATAAGAATTGGATTCATCTTTTTTTACATATTTAAAATTTAATGCATCTATATCTTCATTAACATCATAAAAGAAATTTGATTTTTTTCCAATTAATTCAGAAATGGCATAACCAGTCATTTCACAAAAAGATTCGTTGGCAAACAATATTTCATCTGAAAGATTAACTTCAAGAAGCCCCATTTTCATACTAGCAATTACATTACTATATTTTTCCTTTTCAGCTTTTATTGATTCTAAAAAGTTTTTCTCAAGGCTAACATCTTGTTCAATCGCGAAAAAATTGAATATTTTTCCATATTTGTCTTTTAGCGCCTGACCTTGTATTCTAACCCAATATTTTTGTTTTGATTTTGAGTAATTTACTATATCGCAATTAAAGGGTTCTCCTTTTGAAATTTGATTTTTAATATACTTTACGGTTTCAGGATCAGTATCTTCTCCTTGCAGAAATGTCCCCGGTTTTTTACCTACAACTTCTGCTAGTGAATATCCTGTCATTTTTTCAAAACTTTGATTTATCCATTCAATTTTACCGTGTTTGTCGGATATAATTACTGCATTAATGTTTTTATCAGCAATAGAGGATAGAATATGTAGCTTTTCCTCGCCTAATTTATAATCAGAGATGTCATCAATCATTGCAAAATAATGAAATTGACCGTTTTCTCCTATAATTGGTTGTCCTTTGCTTCTTGACCAAAATTTCCCACCTTGTTTTGTAGTATGGATCAAATCTATTTGAAAAGATTCTTTATTTTTAAAGGCAGTAATCATTTTTTTTATTTCTACTTCATCGCTTTCTGCAGATTTTCCAACCTCTAATGGTGTTTTTCCATAAATTTCACTTTTATCAAATCCTGTTAATTTTTCATATTCATCATTGCACCAATAAATCTGACCATTAGATTTACAAAAAACAACGCCATTATTTTTTGCAAATTCTTCAGTTGATGCTTTATCTAGCTGATTTTTTTTATCTAAACCCGAAATGTGTAAATTATTTTCTGGAGAGTCTAGTCTTGACTTAAATTGAAAGTATTCATCTTTATGTTCTTTAAGGTCTTTTATAAAGTTTATTTGCGGGGAATGATCTAAAAAATCAGTATAGATGATATTTTGGTCCAAAATTTCATTTAAATGCGTAAAAACAGGTGAGATGATAAATAAATATTCATTTTCATGTGTGATGATTTGTCCCTTGAAATGAATCATATCAAATTCACTATTTTTTAAAATCACGGTGATATCTTCGTGATTTTTACTATTACTTGTGTCGTAATTAGTAAAAGGCTCCACTTCTTTAGGGGAATAAAATTCAGAAAAACTATTTCCAACTTTTATGGTAGGGAATAGTTTTTTTATTGAAAGACCAACTTTTTTTATTATTAAATTTTTGCCTGTAATTATATGAAAAGGAAACAAAGAATTAAAAGTTTTACTATCTAATTTGTAATGAGTATTATCCATAAATTAAAAATTTGGGAAATTTTAGATTAAAAAACTACAAAACATCAATGACATTAAAAAAATCTTGATTACAATTCTTTTAATATATTTTAACTAATGTATGAAATATATTTACACTAAAATATTATATTGCCATTTTAATTACTTAAATATCAAATATATAGTATTTTTACGTAGGAAAAAAAACAAATGTCTTAATTAAACAAAGAAAGCCGTTTCATTACGATTCATGAAACGGCTTTCTTTTTATTTGAAATTTTTGTTTATTGAGCAATCAATTCATTTGTTCCCCAATATTCTAATAGATTTTTTATTCTTACCATATAATCATCGTATTTTAAAGGCTTTAATAGGTAGCCTGCTATCCCAATTTTATAACACTCTAAAAGATCTTGATGATTGCTAGAAGTAGTTAAAATTATGGATGGAATGTAGGTTAATACAGGATCTGATTTTAGGATTTTTAAAAATTCAATACCATTTAACTTAGGCATATTTAAATCAAGAACGATTATGTCTGGAATTATAGTTTTGCTTTGTAATATCTCAAGAGCTTCTTCACCATTATTAGCCTCAATAATTTTATGATTTGCTCCTAGATTATTCAAAACTCTATTGAATTTCATAATTTCTATCGAATCGTCTTCTATTAAAAGTATGTTGAGTGAATTTGTCATTTTTTTATATTTAATGATTGAACACTGTAAATTTAATTAATTGATTGGTTGTAGATGTCCAATAATCGATAAGTTGCATTTTGGTGTAGATGAAATGCAATAAAGTGTCGTTGAATGAAAATTAATTTGCAACTCAAGTTAGTTAATCGTTTTAAAACAGGTTAAATTGGGTTGACTATAATGTTTTAGTTTCACTAAATATGTATTGTTTGTTTTATGGTTTATTTCTTTGTTTTAAAATTTAGCACGGAAATGATTTTACCATGTTATGTTGTCAATTAAAAATGTAATATGGATGTGTTTTATATGTTGCACCTTTTTTTTGGTTTAGAAATTAAAGTGTACCCTGATTTTTGTTCTTGTTACAATTTAGTTGAAAGTATTATTTAATTTCAAATAAAAATTAAAATAACGAATTTTAATTTTTATTTGTTATATTTGATTATCAGCTAGATATGCATGAGAATACTTGAGATTAAAAAAAATGGCAATAGTGCTCCATATCAAATTCTAAAGAATGGAATTAAAACAGGTTTACAAAAATTTAGGTCCCGATAAATTTTTTATGATTACCATGTTTGTTGTCAATTTTGGTAATTATATATACAATTTGTTATTAGGCCGAATTTTGGGACCTGCAGCATTTGCAGATGCAGCAATATTAATTACGTTACTTTTGGTGCTTTCCTTTATTGGAATGACTTTTCAAATTGTTACAGCTAAATATACTGTTTTGTTTTCTGACTCCTTTTTATCGCAATTTTTGCATTTTATGGCCACTAGAGCAGTTGTTTTTGGTTGTTTATTGGCTGTATTTGGTGTAATATGTAGTGATTATTTAAGTCATATTTTAAATACTCAAAACTCAATTATTTTTACATTGTTTTCTTTTTCTCTGCCTTTTTATTTTTTAATGAGTGTAAATAGAGGATTGTATCAAGGGCAAATTAATTTATATGATCTTTCAAAAACCTATTTCTATGAAATGTTTTGTCGATTATCGGTTACTTTTATTTTGATTTATTTTTGTCCCAAAAACATATCTTCGGTCTATGTGTCCATTGGTATTTTGATCTCTATAATTGTTGGATTAATTCCCTTTCAAAAGAAAATTACGCAGGCAAAAATAGCAGTTGAAACGCCCATTGAAACTAAACCCATAATGTTGTTTTTTTTAATAACTGCTTTCTATGAATGTACATTAATAATTATAAATAACAGCGATATTTTTTTGGTAAAGCATTTTTTTGACAACTATAATTCAGGGCTATATGCGTCATTAGCTTTAATAGGACGCGTCGTTTATTTTGTGGCCTGGATGTTCGTAATGTTGCTTCTACCTAAAGTACTTTTACTGAAAAAAGAAGGAAAAGCAACCCAAGGAATCTTGTTTAAATATGTTTTTTATGTAATTATTTTGTCAGTTGTAATTGTTGGAACAACATTTTTATTTCCAGAACTAATGGTTAAAATCCTTTTTGGAGCAGAGTACCTGTCTATAGCTAATTTACTTTGGAAGTATGCTTTGGCGACATCGGTTTTTGCAATTTCAAATATTTTTGCCTATTATTTTTTATCTATACAAAAATACATTCCTATTGGTTTTTCTGCTTTTTTTGGTGGTGTCCAAATTGTTTTAATTCTTTTATACCATAGCTCTTTGAATCAGGTTGTTAATATGCAGCTAATAGCCATGTTTTTATTGTTATTATCACAGAGTGTTTTTTTTCTTTTGAATAGAGGTAGTTAAATCTAGTAATTTAATATTTTTTAATATGAAGTTAGCAATTGTAACCGCTTATCCTCCAAGCAAGGTAACCCTTAATGAATACGGGTATCATTTAGTTAAAAACTTTGTTCAAAATGATGAGGTATCTGAACTGATATTACTTTCTGATGAAACAAAAGAAAGGAAACAATTGGATTTTAAAAATAAAGAAAAAATTAGAGTTGAAGAATGTTGGAAATTCAATAGCTATCGAACTCTTTTTCGTATTCTCTATAGAGTTCACAAGACTAAACCAGATTATGTTTTATTCAATTTGCAGTTTGTGAAATTTGGAGATAAAAAAATTCCTTCGGCTTTAGGATTACTTGCACCAATGTTTTTAAGATTCATGGGATTCAAAACGATAGTGCTTTTGCATAATATACTCGAACAAGTAGATTTAGAAAAAGCGGGTTTTACAAGCAGCAAAATTTTAATTAGCATTTACAACTTTATTGGTTCAAATTTGACAAAATGCTTGCTAAAAGCTAATAGGGTTGCGGTTACTATTCATAAGTATAAAGAGATTTTAGAAAGTAAATACAATACTAAAAAAGTAATATTGATTCCGCATGGAACTTTCGAAATGATAAAAAAACCAAATTTCGAAAAAAAATCAGAGCCTATTCAAATCATGGCATTTGGAAAATTTGGTACCTACAAAAAAGTCGAAATTCTTATAGAAGCAGTTGAAAAAGTTAGAAAAGTTCACCCCGAAGAGCTAGTTGTAGTCATTGCAGGGACTGACAGCCCCAATACGCCTGGATATCTTGAGTCAGTTCAAAAAAAATACCAAAACATACGAGGAAATGTTTTTACAGGTTATGTAGAAGAAAACGATGTTGAAAGAATCTTTACAGAAAGTTCTATTGTCGTTTTTCCTTATACTTCAACCACTGGAAGCTCAGGAGTTTTGCATCAAGCAGGAAGTTATGGCAAAGCGGTAATTATGCCTGATCTAGGCGATTTAGCTTTGTTAGTGAAAGATGAAGGCTATCAAGGAGAGTTTTTTATACCAGACAATGTAGATTCCTTAGCAACAGCTATTCAAAAGATCCTTCTGGATGATGCCCATCGAATAAATATTGCCAAGACCAATTTTAATGCAGCAAATTCATTGACAATTGATAAAATAGTCAATATGTACATACAAGCATTTCGTTCAATTTAGCAATACCTAAAAATCAATACTTATGAAAATTTTAATTATAGATGATCAGCAATTAGTATTATTGTCATTAGAAAAATCCTTGAACGATCTTGGATATGAGGTGGTTACGGCATCTACAATCTCCGAAGCTATTGAAAAGTATGACGCGCATTCTCCGGGGTTGGTAATTGTAGATATTAATTTAACTGGAGAAGAGTTAAATATTGAAAGCTCAGGATTAGAGGTCGTCAGATACATAAAAAATGATAGGAAAGCGCTAACCCCAATAATGGTTTTGTCCGGGAATACTGATGAAGAAGTCATCATAAAAGGGTTTGATTTAGGTATTGATGACTACATGAAAAAGCCATTAAGTTTAAGTGAAATAGGACTAAGAGTTAAAAGATTAATTGGTAGTTCAGAAAAACTAGGCAGCCAAACAAACATACAAATTGATAGAAAAGAACGCTACATTCAAAACAAATGTGTAGGTGTTGTTATTCCTTGTTACAACGAAGAGAAACGCCTTTTGGGAGAAGATTTTAGAAAATTTGTACATAAAAATTTAGGGTATCATCTTTGTTTTGTTAATGACGGAAGCAAAGACCGAACCCTCGAGGTACTTCAAGAATTAATCAAAGGAAAAGAAGATTACATAAGCATTTATGACTGTGAAAAAAATGGAGGGAAAGCCGAAGCCGTTCGTCTGGGAATGTTACATTTAGCCAAACAATCTCAGTTTGATTATGTAGGGTTTCTAGATGCTGATTTATCCACTAATTTTGAAGATTTTAATGACTTAACGGATGCCATTTCTAATTCAAAATATAAGTTAGTTTTTGGATCACGAATATCCAGAATGGGAGCCGATATCACTAAAGAATCTGCTAGAGCGATCATCAGTAAAACCATTAATTTTATCATCCGTAAAACCTTGTCTATGGAAATCAATGACACACAATGTGGTGCCAAAATCATGACAAAGGAAATTGTTCAAAAAACTTTCCAAGAAAAATTTATTACCAAGTGGTTGTTTGACGTAGAAATTTTTATGAGAATGAAAAAAATATACGGACTCAACGAAACTAAAGGGATGATTTTAGAAAAACCTTTGAACAGATGGATTCATGCTGATGGATCAAAACTGTCAATGAAAGATTCCGTAAAAATTGTAGGACAATTAGGTCAAATAGCTGTTCATTATAGATAAAAGAATGTGCTGCTACTTGAATTTTATATTTATTTAAGTATTTGATAAATAATATTCTAGCTTTTATTTTCGTAAAAAGTAACATGGCTCGTTGTTTTTTTTGTACCAACTAGACAAGAGTGATACAATTGATAAATAACAGAATCGTAAAGCATTCAGCCACGCAGACAAAATCCTTTCTGAATTTCAGAAGGATTTTTTTTATTACTCCATAATCAAAACAAATACTTCAAAGCAAGTTATTATTTTTTAAAATCCTATTTTTGCGTGTATTTATAAAAAAAACTCAAAACACAATGTCAAATACTATCGAAAAAATAAAATGCCTAATTATAGGTTCAGGACCTGCGGGTTATACAGCTGCCATATATGCTGCTAGAGCCAATATGAATCCAGTTTTGTACCAAGGAATGCAACCAGGCGGACAGTTGACAACGACCAACGAAGTAGAAAATTTCCCAGGTTATGTAGACGGTGTGACTGGACCAGAAATGATGATTCAGTTGCAACAACAAGCACAACGTTTTGGTGCTGATGTACGCGATGGATGGGTTACCAAAGTTGATTTCACTGGTGATATCCACAAAGTTTGGATTAATGATACTATCGAATTGCACTGCGAAACCGTAATTATTTCTACCGGAGCTTCAGCAAAATATTTAGGCTTGCCATCAGAACAACATTATTTAAAAATGGGTGGCGGAGTTTCTGCTTGCGCCGTTTGTGATGGATTTTTCTATAGAAATCAAGAAGTAGTAATCGTTGGAGCAGGAGATTCTGCTTGCGAAGAAGCGCACTACTTATCTAAGTTATGCAAAAAAGTAACAATGTTGGTTAGAAGCGAAAAATTCAGAGCTTCCAAAATTATGGAGGAAAGAGTACGCAAAACCGAAAACATCGAAATCCTTTTAAACCACGATACCGTTGAAGTTTTAGGAGATGAGCAAGTGGTTTCGGCTATCAAAGTAAAAAACAAAACCACCGATGAAGTTTTTGACATTCCAGCAACAGGATTTTTCGTAGCCATTGGTCACAAACCCAACACCGATATTTTCAAAGATTACTTGACCTTAGACGAAACGGGTTATATCGTAAACGTTCCGGGAAGTTCAAAAACCAACGTAGCAGGAGTTTTCGTAGCAGGAGATGCCGCCGATCACGTGTACCGTCAAGCCATTACTGCCGCAGGCACAGGTTGTATGGCTGCATTGGATGCTGAACGTTATTTGGCTGCCAAAGAGTAATTTTTTTAGAAGCAGTATTCAAAACGCTTTTTTGTGAGCAAAGTCCCGCTCTCCGTTATAATCTTTGTTGCCGAACCCCGGCAACAAAGGATTACCACTGCGATCGGGGCTAAAGAGCAGCAATGAGAATTTTGGGTTACATACTTAAATTTAGTCATAAAAAAAGTCCTTCACGAAGAAGGACTTTTTTTGTGTCAACCAAAAACTATTCTTGACTTATAGAACCACCAGAGCTTTGGCTTTTTTTCAGGCTTTTCGGCTTATTTTTATAGGAGATATTTCCTCCACTAGACGCTTCGGCATCAAGACTCACCAACGGATGTAGCGATTGAATACTTCCTGATGAAGCCTCAGATTTGATATCGTTTACCAACAAATCGCTAGCATTGATAGAACTTCCGCTCGAAGAACTGGTTTGTAGGTTAATAGCTTTACCTTTCAATTCAATACTACTTCCACTTCCAGAATCGCAAATTATTTTCTCAGATTCTAAAGATAAATCTAAAGATGCTGCACTCGATGCATCAATCTTGAATTCGGTAGCTTTAAGAGTTGATCTGCTACTTACAGTCGAAGCACTATTGGCCTCAATGCTTTCTATGATAGGAGCTCGAACAATAACTTTTTTAGAGTTAATATTTTTGAATGAACTGTATTTGCATCCAATAATAAGCTTCCCGTTTTCTACTTTGGTAGTGATTTCCTTTTGCAAATTATCATCGGCTTCTACTATAATCTCAACTTTATCGGATTGTTCTAGTACCAAATCGATAGCGTTTCCTACTTCAATACTTTTAAAATCGCCATTTACAATTCTCTTTTCGGTGGTCACATTACCACTTCCTGTGATAGAATTGAAATTTGTAGACAAGTTACAAGAGGCAAACAGTAAAGCGGTCAGCGTAACAATGATGAATTTTGTTACTAAAGTGATTATTTTTACCATAGCTATTCGGTTTTGATGATTATTCCGTCTTTATTGATTTTTAATT
>CAUPCW010000034.1:0-30451 GCA_963509895.1 uncultured Flavobacterium sp. | reverse complement strand
TAGAAACTTAAGAAAATCGATGCATTTACCCGCATTGACAGCAGTAAAATGGGATGATAATTTTAGAGAGATATACGCAAGGCTAATATCTAAGCATGGAATTAAAATGAAAGCATTGGTAGCTATTCAGAGAAAGATATTTGAACTGATATATGTATTATTCAAAAATGAAATAGATTATGACAAATAAGTATATAGCAAAAAAAAAGCGTGAAAACACAAATGATTTAACACGCTATAGAGACTAGTTCAATGACTGTCTTGAAGAACAAAATTAATAAAAATTATGATTTTTAATTGAAAATCAACACAGAATCTTGTAGGTATTACGAACATCTTGACTATACATTAGACCTACAAGGTTCTTAAAAACCTTGCAGGTTGCGTAGCTTAAAGTCAATTTCTTTGATTTCCTGCAAGGTCTTTTTTTGACCTTGTAGGTATTTGAATTAAAGAAGCATACCTACAAAGTTTTGAAAACCTTGCAGGTCGTGTAGCTTAAAGTCAATTTATTTGATTTCCTGCAAGGTCTCTTTTTGGCCTTGTAGTTATTTCAATTCGATAAGCACACCTACAAGTTTTTGAAAACCTTGCAGGAATTAATAAAACATTTGAAAATTCAACTAGTCAATAATTAAATTTAGACTAAAAAGCAATTTGCGAACTTGCGGTAATTATATACATTCCTAAACCTAAATTAAAATCTATAAATCAATGCAACAATTGTTATCGCTTCCCGAAAACAAGAAAATCGTCCTTTTTGATGGTGTTTGTAATTTGTGTAATACTGCCGTGCAAACCATTATACAACACGATAAAAAAGACGTGTTCCGATTTGTGGCTTTACAAAGTGAGTTGGGTATAGCCCTACAAAAACATATTGGGATTGATGCGCGTAAAATAGACAGTCTTGTATTTTATGCACCTGGGGTTTCCTATTCTTATAAATCGGAGGCGGTTTTGGATATTGCAAAAGAACTTGGTGGCATTTTTAGTTTGGCTATTGTTTTTAAAATCCTTCCTACTCCCCTTTTGAATTCCGTTTACGATTATGTTTCCAAAAACAGGTACAAATGGTATGGCCAACAAGAACACTGCTTGATACCAACTCCTGAATTGAAAGCAAAATTTCTTTGATTCCAAAATAGTACTTATGATGACGCTTGCGTGAGTGATGGCAGTGGAGCTCTCCCGATTTTTCTATCGGGAAGCGGGAACGTACAGCACGACCTCCTCTAGCCTTTTTCTGGCTAGAAGAGGGCACGCCAAAAAAAAAAACGTTTATAAAACTAATGTCTTACAAACGTTTTTTATTTTGAATCCGCTATGTTATTTTATTTTAAACACGGAAATAGCCAAAGGAGGCAACGTTAGGGCAATGGAATAATCTCTGCCATCATAAGGTGTGGCTTCGACTTTTAACTTTCCTGTTTGTTGCACGCCACTACCACCAAATATCTTGGCATCACTGTTGAATATTTCGATTAACTCCCCTTTTTTAGGAATCCCAATGCGATAGTTTTCTCGAACAACTGGGGTAAAATTACAAATCACAATCAAATCGTTCTTTGCATCATTCCCTTTTCGGATATAAGTCATAACTGCATTTTCGTGGTCAGAGTAATTAATCCATTCGAATCCCTCAGGACTAAATTGCTTTTCGTATAAGGCTGGTTGTGATTTGTAGAGTGTGTTCAGCTCGGTGATTACCGATTTTATTCCATCATGAAAAGGGTATTGCAGCAAATGCCAATCGAGACTGCTTTCAAAATTCCACTCAGCGCTTTGCCCAAATTCGCTCCCCATAAACAGCAATTTTGTTCCTGGATGTGTGAACATATAACCATACAACAAACGGAGATTAGCAAACTTTTGCCATTCATCGCCTGGCATTCTTCCTGCAATGGAATGTTTTCCGTAGACCACCTCATCGTGAGAAAGTGGTAACATAAAATTCTCAGAAAAAGCATAGGTCATAGAAAAAGTCAACTCATTCTGATGGTATTTTCTATAAACCGTCTCTTTTTGAAAATAATGCAAGGTATCGTGCATCCATCCCATCATCCATTTCATTCCAAAGCCCAATCCACCAGCAAAAGTTGGACGAGAAACCATAGGAAATGAGGTACTTTCCTCTGCTATGGTTTGAACGCCTTCGTAATTCGCATAAACCGCTTCGTTGAAATCTTTAAGGAAACTTATGGTATCTAGGTTTTCGCGTCCACCAAAAATGTTTGGTTCCCATTCCCCATCTTCTCTGGAATAATCTAAATACAACATAGAAGCTACAGCATCCACTCGCAGTCCATCCACGTGATAATGGTGCAACCAAAACAAAGCATTACTTATCAAGAACGAACGCACCTCGTTACGACCATAATTAAAAACCAAACTCTTCCAATCGGGATGGTAGCCTTTTCTGCGGTCAGGGTGTTCGAATAGATTTGAACCATCAAAAAATCCTAGCCCGTGTGCATCATCTGGAAAATGAGACGGTACCCAATCTAGAATTACTCCAATTCCTGCATCATGTAAACGATCTACCAGATACATAAACTCTTGAGGATTTCCAAAGCGAGAAGTTGGCGCAAAATACCCAACCAATTGATACCCCCAAGAAGGATCGTAGGGATATTCCATTACGGGCATAAACTCTACGTGTGTAAATCCTGTTTCTTTAACATACCCCACAAGGTCTTCGGCCATTTCAGTATAACTTAAGAAACTATTGTCATCCGCATGGCGCTTCCAAGATCCCAGATGCACTTCATAAACAGAGTAGGGTTTATCTAGCGCATTGTACTCTTTTCGAGACTTCATCCATTTGTCATCCTCCCATTTATAATCTAAATCCCAGATTACTGAGGCGGTGTGGGGTGGTTTTTCGCAATAAAAAGCAAAAGGATCCGCTTTCTCAGTAACTATGCCATTATTGGAAGACTGAATTTTATATTTATAAGTGGTTCCTTTAGTGATATTTGGAATAAATCCTTCCCAAATACCTGATGCATCCCAACGCACATTCAACTCATGATTGCCCGCTATCCAATAATTAAAATCTCCAATCACAGAAACCGATTCT
Source organism: uncultured Flavobacterium sp. (assembly GCA_963509895.1). Classification (GTDB taxonomy): domain Bacteria; phylum Bacteroidota; class Bacteroidia; order Flavobacteriales; family Flavobacteriaceae; genus Flavobacterium. Next base: position 27,369 of record CAUPCW010000034.1, on the reverse strand, counting down.
GCTGAAGGTGCCCAAACGGCAAAATATACTCCTTTCACGCCATCCACTTCAATAGGATGTGCCCCTAATTTTTCATAGAGACGAAAATGCTTCCCTGCTTTAAATAAATCAATATCAAATTCGGAGAAAAGAGAATGTACTTGTACTTTATTCATTTTTTATTTTTTAAACTGATTGCTCAGTACTGTCAATTATTTTGTTTGAAAATTCATAATGCTCGCAATTCCTGATAGTGGAATTACAGACCAACGAGGTCTTGAATTTAACTCATACCCTAATTCGTAAACTGCTTTCTCGAGTAAACAATATTTGAGTAAAAAGTCAATTTCATTTTTGTAACCAATGTTAAGATTACCTGCTTGAGCCACCTCGGTATACGTTTGTAAAAAGATGCCAACAAAGTATTTATACAACAATTCTCCCGCCATAAATAACTCAGCTTGCTCATAATTATACTTGTCCTTATTATTGAAAATCGTAGCATAAATGGCATAATGAAACGAGCGGAACATTCCAGCCACATCTTTCAGAGGGGGTTGTTTCACTTTTCGATCGCGAATGGTGCTTTCTGGCTCACCTTCGAAATCTAAAATGAAAAAATCTTCTCCGTTTACTAATACTTGACCAAGATGATAATCGCCATGTATTCGTATGCGCTCAGATTTCATTTTGGTCCAATCAAAATCTAAGAAAACCTTACGAATGTTCTTTTTTTGATCCAAAAACTGATTGGCTAATTCCAATGCTAAGCCATCTAATTTGTGTAAGTTGTTTTCTAGAATATTCAATCGGTTTTGAAATTGATAGGTCAATCGATTTTTTAACCACACCGAATAATCACCGTTGTATGTGATTGGGGTAAAAGCAGTTTCATGAATATCACTCCCTAAAGCAATATGCATTTCGGCAGTACGTGTTGCTAAGGTTCTTATGCGTAAAAAAATCTTTAATCCCGCCCAATCAATAATTTCGTGTGGAATATCATTCAATCGCAATCTTGAGAATAATTCGATCTCGGGTAATTTGTCAATTTTAATTTTGCGATAACTCAAATTTTCGAAAATTCGGTCTACTTCCTCGAGCATAAACTTCCAAGCATCCCCTTGATTTGGTACCAACTCTTGCATTAATCCCAATGTAATGTCACCTTCGGTCAAAATTACGCTGATACTTCCGGTATAGGCTGGTGAATTTTCAAAATGCATACGCTCTGTCAAAAAGCGACTTATTTCATAATCTGGATTCATGTTGATATAAATCCTTCTGAAAATTTTTAAGACCAAAGTATCATTGTAAATTATGGAAGTATTGCTTTGTTCTACCCCCATAAATTTAGAACTCTGATAGGTCTTTTGAGTTAATTTGGAACCACAATGAAAATTCAATTTTGCATCTACTTTCGCATTAGAATGCACTATATTTTCAAACAATAATTTACGGAAATCTTCTTGATGAAGCGCATCAATCAAATAGCCTTGAACACCATTCAGAATTACTGGAGCGATAACCGTATTGGTTTCTAAATCGACTTCAGACATGAATGAAATAGGCATAAAATAATGTTGGTAAAAGGCTTCTTTAAAATTAACTTCAAACAAAACCCCATAATAGGTATGCTTTTTTGAAGAAATTTGAAACGATTCTACAATTTCAATATATTTTAAAGTACTGGCTTTTCCACCATACCAACGCTTATTGATAATGTAATTCTCGAGTATATCCGAAGAAAATATTTTGACAAAATCTTCTTCGGCAAAAGCGTTTTTCCAATCAATATTAAAAACAAACGGATTTTGGAATTCGTCTTCGTTAATTTTATCAACCATTACTTGATTATTTTAAATAAATGAAAAGGTAAATCGGGCCCTAATTCAATAAAATTCCATTCATTTTCCCAATAATAATTCGCATCTGTAATTAAATCATGAACGCGAATAGGTTGATTTCCTAACTGTTGATATGGCAAACGCACCATTGCCTGAACCACCTGTTGATCGTTTAAACTAACCACCATTAAGGTTTCATTTTGTTTGTTGTCATCGTATTTATAGTAGGCAATAACTTGATCGTTATTGGTCTCACAAAAAACAATGTTATTGGTTTGTTGTAACGAATTTTGTTCTTTTCTAATCGTATTAATCTGGGATATCCTTTGAATCAAATTATTTTGAATGTTCCAATCCCATTTCACAAACTCATATTTTTCAGAATCTAAATATTCTTCTTTCTCTGGAGCCATTGGAGCACTAATCATGTATTCAAAAACAGGTCCGTAAATCCCCACATTAGAACTTAAAGTAGCCGCCAAAAAATACTTTTGCAAATGAATTGATTCATTTCCTCCTTGTAAAGCAAAAGGGTTAATATCAGGTGTATTGGGCCAAAAATTGGGTCTATAAAACTCTTTTTGAGAAGACTGTGTCAACTCTGTAACATACTCAATTAATTCGTGTTTGGTATTTCTCCAAGTAAAATAAGTATACGATTGACTAAAACCTTGCTTGGCCAATTCATTCATTATTTTAGGACGCGTAAAAGCTTCGGCCAAAAACAAAACATCGGGGTGTTTTTTCTTGATTTCACCAATTAACCATCCCCAAAAATAAAACGGTTTTGTATGTGGATTATCCACACGATAGACTTTGATATTGCATTCTTCAATCCAAAACAAGGCCACATCTAACAACTCTTTCCAAAGGTTTTTCCAATCTTTACTTTCGAAATAAATCGGCTGAATGTCTTGGTATTTTTTGGGTGGGTTTTCGGCATATTGTACCGTACCATCAGGTCTCCATTTGAACCATTGTGGAAAATCTTTAACATAAGGGTGGTCTGGAGCCGCTTGTAAAGCATAATCCATCGCTACCTCAATGCCTAAATCTTGGGCTTTTTTAACCAAAGATTTAAAATCTTCTATAGAACCTAACTCAGGATGGGTTGATTTATGTCCGCCAAATTGAGAACCAATTCCCCAAGGAGAACCTACATCACCTTCCTGTGCATTGGTAGCGTTATTTTTGCCTTTTCGATTGATTTCCCCAATAGGATGTATCGGAGGAAAATACAAAGTATCAAAGCCCATAGCAGCTACTCTAGGCAACAATCTTTCGCAATCTTTAAAAGTACCGTGCTTTCCTTGTTCTTCAGATGAGGATCTAGGAAAAAATTCGTACCAAGTACTAAACAAAGCTTTTTTTCTATCTACGTAAACCTTTAATTCTACCGATTTATTTTCAATATAACGAACCGGATATTTTTTAAAAATACTCTTTAATTCATAAGAAGTAGCCTCTTTAACGGCTTCCTCGTAATCCGCTTCGGATTTGAAAAGTTGAATTAACTTTTTCAGATAGTCTTTCTCAGAAGCATCGACCTTTTTCACAATAGCTTCAATGTACTCTGCTCCTTCAAGTAATTCTGATTTTACATATTGATGATCTTGAATTTTGCGCTCGGTTCCATGTTGCCAATTCAATGCATAATCAACCCATCCTTCTACGAAATAACTATAAAAACCTTGCTGTTCTACTTTAAAACTCCCATTCCATTCATCATTATAAGTTGGCCACATTCGTACTTCTTGCCATTTTTTTTCAGATTCATGTTTGTATTTAATACAACATTCTATTACATCATGTCCGTCACCAAACACATCTGTTGTGACTGCTATTGTTTGTCCCACTATTCTTTTGATAAAATGAGCGCCACCATCTAATTGAGGCATCACATTTTCGATAACAATTCGAGTTTGTTTTTGCATAATATTTAAAAAAAATTAAATCATTTTCTAAGACATAGAAATTGACGCTATACGTTCATTATGATAAATAATACTTTGCGTAGTACTTATTCTATTCTAAAATTATCAGGTAAAACTGTTCCTTTTTTGACCACTACGATACCATCTTTGATACAATACAACTCCTCGGAACAATTAGCAAGCTGCTTCCCTCCATTTATATAAACGTCGTTTCCAATTCTACAATTTTTATCAACTAGTGCATGATTAATAAAACAACGTTCTCCTATTCCAATTAGTTGATTTTTATTTTCAATATCATCTTTCATATCAGAAAGACTTTGATAAAAATCATTACCCATAATGTAAGAGTTCTCAATCACAGTGCCTTCTCCTATTCTAGAACGGTTACCTATAACCGATTTTTTTATTTCTTTAGCATTGATAATACAGCCTTCGGATATTAAAGAATTATCCAATTGCGTGCTTTTAAACTTGGAGGGCGGTAATAGCCTGGGTCGGGTGTAAATTTTATTATCGTTATCGAATAAATTGAAATCAGGAATGTCATTTGTTAAACCAATATTCGCATCAAAAAAGGATTCGATATTTCCAATATCCGTCCAATACCCTTCGTATTGATAGCTGAGTATTTTTTGCTTACCTACCGCTTGAGGAATAATTTCTTTGCCAAAATCCTTCGTTTCAGGATTTTTCATTAACTCAACTAATAATTTTTTATTAAAAATATAAATACCCATCGAAGCCAAATAGTGCTTGCCTTGTTGTTTCATTTCGTCACTTACATCCGACTCCCATTCTGGCAAAAGCTCGGCGGCAGGTTTCTCGATAAATGCCTCAATAAAACTTTCCTCATTTGTTTTTAAAATACCAAATTCAGGAGCATCTTTGGCGTTTACAGGTAGTGTAGCAATAGAAATAGCTGCGCCATTTTTTATATGAGATTCAAGCATTTCATTAAAATCCATTTGATACAGCTGATCACCAGATAAAATCAAGGCATATTCAAAATCATGATTTAAAAAGTGAGGCATACATTGTCGAACAGCATCCGAGGTTCCTTGAAACCATGTAGGATTATCGGGTGTTTGTTCTGCAGCTAAAATATCTACAAAAGCATGACTGAAAATACTAAAATTATACGTGTTTTTGATATGAGCATTCAAAGATTTAGAATTGAATTGTGTCAAAACAAACATTCTAAAAATGTCCGAATTCATACAATTCGAAATAGGTATATCTACTAAACGATATTTACCTCCAATGGGTACCGCTGGTTTAGAACGAAACTCTGTCAATGGATACAATCTAGAACCTTGCCCACCACCTAAAATAATTGCAATTACATTCTTTTTTTGCTGCTTCATTTTTTTTTAGTTAAAAATATTAAACCCTATGATTTTATTAAAAATAACACGCTTACACAAAATAAAATAAATACTAAATACCCTCACAATAATCAAAATATTGGTTTAAAAATTAGATTTTATATTACTTTTATGTTTCTTAAATTTAGTAAAAAAGAACGTCACTACAACTTTTAAAAAAAAATTAGCAAATGCCTAAAAAAAAGACTAATGCTGCAAAAAATTTACGAATTCCAAAAGTAATTATAATAACTGCTAAAATATTCGCTTTTATTTCCCCAAAATTAGTTACACGGTTTGCAGCTAAACTTTTTGTAACTCCTATCAAACATAAGACACCAAAAAGAGAGCATAATATGGATGCAAAGTGTTCAAAACAAATTATTGCTGTTAAGACAATTGACAAAAAAATAATGACGTATCACTTTGGAGGTTCAAACCAAAAAATACTTTTGGTACACGGATGGTCTGGCAGAGGAACTCAGTTGTTTAAAATCGCTGAAGAAGTTCTAAAAAGTGGTTACTCAACCATTAGTTTCGATGCTCCTGCCCATGGAAAATCCCCTGGTTCTACCACAATAATGACAGATTTTATCGAATCAATTTTAGAAATAGACAAACAATTTGGTCCTTTTGAAGCAATTGTTGGCCACTCTTTGGGAGGAATGTCAACGCTAAATGCTATTAAAAGAGGGCTAAAAGTAAAAAATGCAACTGTTATAGGAAGTGGTGATGTAGTGCAAGATATTATTGATGATTTTATTGCTAAATTAAAAATAAATTCAAAAATTAGCGAGCACTTAAGAGCGTATTTTGAAAGAAAACACAACATTATTATGGATGATTTTTCTGCTTATAAAGCTGCTGCTGAAATTACTATTCCAATCTTAGTCATCCATGATCACCATGATACCGAGGTTCCTGTTAAAGCAGGTTTGCACATACATGAACACTGTCAAAATGGAACATTATTTTTGACACACAATCTAGGACATCGCAAAATTTTGGGAGACAAAGAGGTGATTGATACTGTTGTGTCGTTTATAAAAAAAAACACAGCAAACTAACAAAATAGAAGCTGTGTGTTTTTTTAACTTTTTCAGTACTCTTCTTCAGGAATAAGGCCTTCTTGATTTTTCTTAGGCTTTTCCGGAACAGGTTTTTTCGATTTATTGAAATTGATATAATCTGGCGACAATGAGGAGTCATCATCGACATGTGTATCTTTGGATGGAGTAACTAATTTATGCTTTTTGAATATTTGTTGAACAAATTCTTTAAAAGTATCAAAATCTACATCATAGGAAATACCCACACCTTGCGTATAGCCAATTCCTTGACCAATATAATTGATGTCATTCTCTTTGTTGAACAATCGTAAATTAAAGTTTCCTGCTTCATTTACTCTATATAAAATTTCGACATCTCCTACAATTGCAGATTCATTAACCCCACCAAAAGGCACACCCACTTTACCATTTATGGTAATTCTTTCATTTAATTGTGAAGAAACGGTGGCTACAAACCGGCCATCTGTTTCTTGACCAGCTCTTTTATCGGCAGTAATTACATTCACACCAACTTGAAATTTATCATTATCCGATTGAATAATATCACCCAAAAGCCCTGAAGCTGTTTCAAAAAGACTGGTTGAAAAATCAGATTGACTTATCCCTTCAGCACTCAAAAAACTTCCAGAAGACAAAAGATAAAGTGCCTGTGTTTGTCTGGTATCTTTATCATTTAATTTATACTGAATTTCGGATTCTAAAACAGAACTAACCGTTGGGAAAACGATATTAAAATCCGGTTCAGGACGAGCTAAATCGCCATGAATTCCCACCACAACTTCAACTGGAACTTTGGTGTTAAAAGATGAATTTTCTAGTAAAACTGATGGATTAGCAGAGGTTTTATATACAGCTTCGAGATTCAATTGTGCTTTCATCGGATTACCTTCCCAAATGATAGAACCTCCTTTTTTAACCGCAAATTTTTTATCTATTAGTCCACCATATTTAAAGTTATAGGTTCCTTCATAAGCCTGAAAATCCCCCCACATATTGAACTTTCCTAAGGTGTTGATTTTGAATAGCAAAGATCCATATCCCTTACCTTTCATACCGTGTCCAGTATTTCGGTCTAGAATAACTTCAACCTCGGCATTGGGATTAATATCAAAATCAAACTCTAATTCAAGACCTTTGTAATCTCTAATCTGCTCAGTTATTCCATTTTTACTATTGCTTTTTTCTTTTGCAGTAACAAAATGGATGAATCCGTTTTCGCTTACGCTTTCTGCATTATTAATAGGGATTTTTACAGAAGTCCCTTTTTCGGATTTGGCATCAACTTTTATAAATAAACTATTTACAGGTCCTTTTATTAATGCGGTTCCATCAATAAAAGCAGTTCCAAAGTAGGCGGCATCCTCGCTATCTTTTGTATCTAAAGCTAAAAAGCGTTTAGAATTAATCGCCAAATCTAATTTCCAATCCGAAAACTGATTGTGTTCTACCACTCCATTTAAAATCCCCTTAGTGTTGTATTTGGTGTCTATAATGGAATTGTTTCGAAACAAAAACTTTTCGTTAGACAAATCAACAATTGTTCTGTCCGTTAATTCATAATCTACATTCAAATAAGGAATTTTCATCCCTGCACCTTCTAAATAGATACGACCGTTGATGTCTGGTTTTGATGCTGTTCCTTGAACTTTAGTATTTCCGGAGGCCAATCCTCTGATATTATTAATGACTTCTCCTCCAACTGGACTTAAGAAAGCCAAATTGAATTTATCTAATTTTATATCTAAATCAAGTACCGTCTCCTTGTTAACAATTTCAAAATGACCATTTGTACTAAACGATTCGAAATTATCATTCTCTAAATTAGATTGAATGGTAAACTTTTTAAAACTTTGATCCCCTTGAATATCAAAATTAAGGTTTCCAAAAAAGGTGTTATTAATCTTTAGACGATCTACCACTACAGAGGCCGTGGGCTTGTATACTAACCCATCTTGTTCAAAATTTACCTCACCACTAATGTTTCCATTAAAAGCAAATTGATTGTTAGAAGGTGTGATTTTTTTCAAATCAACTCCTTTAAAATTAAGATGGAGTTCCTTATAATTGCTACCTTTTATAAATCCTCTCAAATCAATTTGTTGGTCTTCATGAGTTAAAACTATATCATTGATTGCAAAATTCTTAAGGGCTTTATCAAAGATAATTTGATTACTCTCTGTGTCTACTTCATTCAAATTCCAGATATAGTCTTTGAACTTTATATCGGATTTACTAAAACCAATTACATTATTTTTGTTCTTATCGATTGTATGATACAAATTCAGATTAAAAAGATCTTCTCCATTTTCCCCTCCTTTGAATTCGGTTCTTATTTTTAAGGAATCTTTCATTGTCACATTAATCAAACTAAAATCTCTGATTTTATAAACATCAGTTTTTATGCTATCCAATTCAACAAAAGTATTGAACAATGGATTTTTGTTATCAATGGCTAATCTTACATTATCCAAAGTGGTTCCGGCCGCAGTAATTTTATCAGTATTTAAATTCAATTTAAACTCTTTATTATCAGAATTCATCAAACCTTTCACTCGAGCATCGGTTGCTAAAACAACGTCAGGATATAAAACTTCAACTATTTTATTATAAATGGTAAAATCAAATTTTAGAAATTGCCCTTTAGCTACAAGTATTGGTTTGTAGTTCCCGTAAAGACTTCCGAGCGAATTTTGAACTAAAGCTTCTAATTGATTAAATTTAAATTTTCCAACTACTTGTCCTTGTCCTACATCTGTAGAATTTATGGTTAATGTTCTAATATTATTCGCGTCAAAAACAGAAGAAACATGCACATCATCAAAGGCATAGGTCTTTTTAGAATTTTGATAACTAGTGTTTTTTACATAAATATTGCCAAACATATTATCCATTGAATTACCAGTGGCATCAACTACAATATTACCTTTGAAATTGGAAACTATTTCTTTGTCAAAATGCAATTGATGCAAATGTGCTTTATCAACGACAATACGAAAATCATACTTATTTTGCTTTCCGCTCAAATCTACCAAACCATCAAAATTCAATACTAAATTTGGGTCATTAATAGAGACTTTTCCTTTATAGATAGGCATTTTGAAATGACCATCTAGAGTCACATTGCTGTAGCTGTACTTATTATAAATAGCTTTTGAAACTTCGCCTTTAACTTCGGTATTCAAACTTTTTTCAGTAAAACCAATTCCATCTACTTTCAAATTTAAACTCGTTGGACCTACATCTTTTCTATCCAAAAAAACACCTAAATCAAAATCAGTCATTTTAACATTACCAACATACTTAGCGATATCGGATTTATTCATGTTTAAAATCACTAAATCAGAGGTTAAAGTACCAATAGCGGTCTTCATTACAAAATCGGCTTCAATATTTTCAGTAGTTAATTCTGTATTTCCTACTAAATCTACGTTTCCTAGTTTTTTCAATACTTCAGGCAATCTTTTCCCTAGAACATTGGGCAAAATGGTCACCAAATTATCATAACTTGTAGTAAGTGATTTGAACTTACCTTTCATATAAAACTGTTGTGATTGTGATGGAAATAAATTTTTGAAGTTTAAAGTGCCAACTATTTTAGAACCTTTTTTATCCAAAAGAGAAAGATCGGTAAGACGTAAATCATTTAGCGTTCCTTCAATTCTTGAGCGAGCTTTAAAAAATAAGTTGCGACCGAGTTCGTTATAAAAATAGCGAATATCATTCGAGGCAATCGAAGACGATTTTAATTTTATATCAAATTTTACTTTATTATTAAAATCTGAAAAATCTTCAATCTTGTAATTTAATTGTACATCTCCTTTTAAGTTAGATTCTTTTGTGGCTAAATCTAAATCTTCTAATCGGATGTGTTTTTTATTGTAACTAAAAGCTGCACTTAATCTTTTTACAAATACCCCTCGATGATCTTTGAATGACAAAAAGTTAATATTGGTTTGAACTTCTGGACCAAGGATTTTAAAATTACTAATTTGAGCATTCAGTCTTGTAAAATCAACGTCTTTTGGAACTGCTCTATTTTCATCGGTCAAAATAAAATGTCCATTAGAAATAAAAGCCTCTCTAGCCGTCATCAAAAAAGGTTTTGTCGAAGGTTTTCCTGTTTCAAAAGCCTCAATAAAAACATCTAAATTGGTCAATTTTTCTTTTTTATAGGTTTTCAGATTAAAAAGCAAACCGTCCAACCGAATATCATTGAATATTAAATCTCCATCAATCGCTTTTTTTACTGCAATAATGTTTGTTTTAATACGATTAGCATAAATCAAAGTATCTTTATGATGATCTAAAATCAAGACTTTTTTCAATTTTACTCCACCAAAAACAGAAATTGCAACTTCATCGATCTTAATTGAAGTTCCATAAGAAGTATTGATTTTGTCCATCAATTTTTCTGCAATTCGAGTTTGAACAGCAGGCACTGAAAGGGCAATACCTGCTACTAATAAAAGTAGTAGAAGTGCTAAAATTGATCGAAATAGTATTTTTTTTATTTTTTTGATAGCAGAAATATTGAGCATTCTATAGATAAACATAATAACATTAGAATTATTTTAAGAAGCTTGCTACTTAATAATACTATAAATCTAATGACTCCAACCGCCATTTCATAAAAAATAGCTAATTTTGACCAAGCCGTAAAATTAAAGAATTTTACACCCATTTATCAAATAATATTTAAAATTTGTCCCTTTTTATGCAAAATCAAGACGTTTTTATTCTTGCTATTGAAAGCTCTTGTGACGATACGGCAGCTGCAGTTCTTTATAACGACAAAGTCTTATCAAATGTTGTTGCTAATCAGCTCATTCATAATCAATACGGCGGCGTAGTTCCAGAATTGGCATCGAGAGCGCACCAGCAAAACATTGTTCCTGTTATAGATGCCGCTTTAAAGAAAGCCAATATTACCAAGGAACAGCTTTCTGCCATTGCTTTTACTCAAGGTCCTGGCTTAATGGGATCTTTACTAGTTGGTAGTTCCTTTGCGAAATCTATGGCCACAGCACTTTCTATTCCTTTGATAGCGGTCAACCACATGCATGCCCATATTTTAGCTCATTTTATTGATGAAGAAGGTTTTGAAAAACCTGAATTTCCATTTTTAGCTTTAACGATAAGTGGTGGACACACGCAGATTGTTCGTGTAGATGGCTTTTTTGACATGACCATTATTGGTGAAACTACAGATGATGCTGTTGGAGAAGCCTTTGACAAAAGTGCCAAAATACTAGGATTGCCTTATCCTGGTGGTCCATTGGTAGATAAACTAGCGCAAATGGGTAACCCAAAAGCATTTTCATTTACAAAACCTAAAGTGCCCGGTTTGGATTTTAGTTTCTCAGGTTTAAAAACCGCAATTTTGTATTTCATACAAAAAAGTCAAAAAGAAAACCCCAATTTTATCGAAGAAAATAAAAGTGATATTTGCGCATCTATTCAGCACACCATCATCGCAATTTTAATGGATAAACTTAAACAAGCCGTCAAAGAAACAGGAATTAAGCAAGTGGCGATTGGTGGTGGTGTTTCGGCAAATTCAGGAATTCGAAGTACTTTAAAAGAAGCTGAGCAAAAATACGGCTGGAAAACATTTATCCCAAAATTCGAATACACCACAGATAACGCTGCAATGATAGGAATTGTAGGTTATCAAAAATATTTATCTCAACATTTTGAAGCTTCATCTGTAGTTTCAAAAGCAAGAATCCCTTTTTAAACTATGCAATTATTTTATAGTTCTTCCTTAAACGAATCCACTACTTCATTTGTATTTGACAAAGAAGAAAGCAAACATATCATCAAAGTCCTCCGAAAAAAAGACGGAGATATTTTATATGTTACCAATGGCCTAGGCTATTTATTCAAAACGGCAATAACTTTGGCTTCAGATAGTAAATGCGCTGTTGCTATTATATCCTTTGAAAAAATAGTACCTTCTAATCATCCCTTGCATTTGGTTGTAGCACCCACAAAAATGAATGATCGCTTTGAATGGTTTTTAGAAAAAGCTACCGAAATTGGAATACAAGAAATCACACCTATTATATGTGATCACTCCGAAAGAAAAATAGTCAATAAAGAGCGATTTGAAAAAATCATATTAACGGCAATGAAACAATGCAATCAATTATACTTACCTAAACTCAATGACCCGATTGCTCTAAAAGACTTCTTAAAACAAAAACAAGAAGGCAATTTATTCATTGCACATTGCGAAGAATCCGATAAAAAATCGTTGAAATCTGTTTTAAAGACCAACACAAAAACAACAATTCTTATTGGCCCTGAAGGCGATTTTTCTGAAAAAGAAATTCAAATGGCCTTAGCTAATGATTATGTTCCAGTCACCCTTGGCAATACAAGATTGCGAACAGAAACGGCTGCTGTTGTAGCCTGTCATAGCGTAGTTTTTTTTAATGAGTAGTAGTTATAGCTATTTTACTTTCAAATCGTATTAATAATGATAAGACGTCTTTTATTTTTTGCTTTTTTTGTCTCTATTCAAGGTAATGCACAAGAAATTGCACTATTAAAATACAATGGTGGTGGCGATTGGTATGCAAATCCTACCTCGCTTCCTAATTTGATCCGTTTTTGCAATTCAAATATAAATACCAAAATAAAAGCTAAACCCAGTACGGTTGAACCCAGTAGTCCCGATTTATTTTCCTATCCATTTGTTCACATGACTGGGCATGGTAATGTAGTTTTTAGTGATTCGGATGCTGAAAACTTAAAAAAGTATCTTGAAGCTGGTGGTTTTCTTCACATTGATGACAACTACGGCATGGATCAATACATCCGTAAGGAAATCAAGAAACTTTTTCCCAACAAGGACTTAGTAGAAATTCCTGCAAATCATGCTATTTTTCAAAAACCCTTTCTTTTCTCTTCGGGTTTACCCAAAATACACGAGCATGATGGAAAAAGACCTCAAGCATATGGAATTTTTATTGCCAATCGTTTGGCTTTACTGTACACCTACGAGTGCGATTTAGGAGATGGTTGGGAAGATGCTGAAGTCAATAACGACCCTATTGAAGTGCGCCAAAAAGCACTAAAAATGGGAGCAAACATCATCAATTACATTTTTACTAATTAAAACTGTTTTTCGTGCAATTACATCATGAATCGGTCCCTTTCCAAAACAAACAATTCCCAATAGTATTAGTTTGTGATTCTATTCTTTTTCAACCCAACATAGGTTCTATTTTTAGAATAAGTGAAGCTTTTGGTATAGAAAAAATCCTTTTTTTGGGAATGGGAAATCAAATGAATCTCAGAAAAATCAATAAAACTTCCCGAAACACTCATCTGCATGTTCCCTATGACTTATATGAAACAAAAGAAGAAGTTGTAGCTTATTTAACCGAAAATGATTTTGAAATCATTGCTTTGGAAATAACATCAAGCAGTAAACCATTAGAAGAACTACAATTTTCAAAAAACAAAAAAATTGCAGTACTAATAGGAAATGAAATTCAAGGTGTTTCTGAATATTTTTTAAAAAATGCTCATCAAGTTACTCATATTGAAATGTTTGGAAAAAACAGTAGTATGAATGTCGTTCAAGCCACTGGAATTGCGCTCTACGAGATTACTCGAAAAATGAAGTAGCTACTATAAAATTGATTTTGAGTTAAATATTAAAAAAAATATATTAAAAAAATTGGTAGTTTAAAAAATATGTTATAAAATTGTTAAATAATTAACCAAATTAACTTTTTTATAACAATTTAACAAACCCAAATTATGAAAAAAATTTTATTGAGTGCTGGGCTTTTTTTAATGCTTTTTTCTTGTCAAAACGAGGAAACTTTAAACACAAACTCAAATGGTCAAGCAGTAGCTAAAAGAGGCTGTGCTACAAACGAAGTTTTTCAAGCACAATTGGCTGCTGATCCAACCTTGGCAATCCGAATGAACCAAATCGAAGAATTTACTCAAAAAGCCAGATTAACTGGTAAACTAGTAAATGGAAAAGTCGTAATTCCTGTTATTGTGAATGTGTTATACCGTACTGTAGCAGAAAACATCTCTGACGCTTTGATTCAATCCCAAATTGATGTTTTAAACAAAGATTTTACTGCAACAAACACAGATTTTTCAAGTACTCCTGCATTATTTGCCGGTGTTGCTGCTAACGTTGGAATTACTTTTGAATTAGTTAAAATCAATCGTAAATCTACAACCAAAACATCTTGGGGAACTAGAGATGCCATGAAAAAAACAAAACAAGGTGGAATTGATCCAACTTCTCCATCAAATACTTTAAACTTATGGGCTTGTACTATTGGTGGAGGTATATTAGGATACGCTCAATTCCCTGGTGGTACAGCAGCTACAGATGGTGTTGTAATTGATTCTAAATATTTTGGAGTAACTAGTAATTCTGGCACAAGTTATCCATACAATTTAGGAAGAACGGCTAGTCATGAAGTAGGACACTGGATGAACCTTAGACACATTTGGGGTGATGCAACTTGCGGAAGTGATTTAGTTTCAGATACTCCTACTCATAATACCGCAAACTATGGTGTTCCAGCTTACCCACATTTAAGCACTTGTACTGGAACTCCAGTAGAAATGACTATGAACTACATGGATTACACAGATGATAGAGGAATGTACATGTTTACAAATGGACAAAAAGCTAGAATGGCAGCGCTATTTGTAACTGGTGGCGTAAGATCTGGATTCGGAATCTAACCCTACAAAAATAATTACTATTAAAACTCGCTAGACCTAGCGAGTTTTTTTTATATTTATCCATTAAAGAATCAACTTATGATAACATCAAAAATGATTTCAAATGGCATTATTAGAGCTGTTGGAACAATTTTAGCCATTGCAGCTGTAACTTATTTTTTTCATCAAATACAATCCGTTTTAATCTATCTTATTGTTGCTTTAATTTTGACATTAATTGGGAACCCTATTTTAGATTTTTGCAAGAAAAAATTAAAATTTTCACACACTTTTGCCACCATCACTACGCTTGTTTTGTTCGTAATATTAATTTTAGGCATTATTACCCTTTTTGTACCCTTAATAATTGCACAAAGTAAAAATCTTTCTTTATTGAACACCCAAGAAATTGAAAAAAACGCTTTAGCACTTATCAATCAAATAAATATTTTTCTAGAAAGCCATCACATCAACTCCAAAAAAATCTTTAATTTCAATAGTATCACTTCAAATATAAATTTCGGAATCATTCCAAACTTTTTAAATTCAATTTTAGGAACGATTAGTAGTTTTGGAATGGGATTAGGTTCAGTGCTGTTTATAACATTTTTTTTTCTAAAAGACCGCGTTTTATTCATTGTTGGTGCTAAAAAATTAATTCCAGACACACATGAAGAGCAAATTTTAAACTCTATTGAAAAAATCAATCATCTTCTTTCTCGATATTTTATAGGGTTATTAATTCAACTTTTTATTGTTTTCTTACTATACTTTATTGTATTATTAATTTTCGGAATTCCTAATGCCATCATCATAGCATTTTTGTGTGCTGTACTAAATATTATTCCGTATGTCGGACCATTAATTGCCTCTGTTTTAGCAGCAATTCTTTCCATGATTAGTCATCTTGGCAGTGATTTTCAATCCGAAATTCTACCTACAACCATTTATGTTCTTATTGGCTTTTGGATTGTACAAATTATTGATAACAATCTATCGCAACCTATTATTTTTTCTAAAAGTGTCAGTTCACATCCTTTGGAAATCTTTTTGGTTATTCTGACTGCCGGCTTTCTATTTGGAATTTTAGGGATGGTAATTGCCGTACCTTTATACACCATCCTAAAAGTTATTGGAAAAGAATTTTTCCCTGAAAACAAAATCATTCAATTGTTAACCAAAGATATTTAACCTTGAATATTGACCTATTAAACATTGACGTTCAAAGCTTCATTAACGATCAATTACATCAAAACATAACGAAATTAGCTTTACAAAAAAATCCATTTCCAAACATTGAATGGATTACAATTCTAGAGCAAATCGAAAGTAAAACAAAAGCCAAAGAAAAACTCCCCAGTTGGTTTTCGACCAAAAACATTATATATCCACCAAAAATTTCGATAGAACAAACCTCTTCTGAAGTTACAGCTTCCTATAAATCTAACTTAATTTCAGGAACAAGTTTAATAGATTTGACGGGTGGATTAGGAGTAGACGATTTTTACTTTTCTAAACAATTCAAAAAAATTGTGCATTGCGAAATTAACCCCAAACTTTCAGCAATTACTGCACATAATTTCAAACAATTAAATGTTTTAAATATTGAATGTTTGTCCGGTGATAGTCAATCAATTCTTTCTGATTCTGACCAAACTTGGGATTGGGTTTATATTGATCCTTCTAGAAGAAGTGAAAGCAAAGGAAAAGTTTTCATGCTAAAAGATTGCCTTCCCAATGTCCCAGAAAATATAGATTTGTATTTTTCAAAATCAAAATCAATACTGATTAAAACAGCACCATTACTTGATTTAACCGCAGGACTATCGGAATTAAAAAATGTAAAAACCATTCACATTATTGCGTTGAATAATGAAGTAAAAGAACTTTTATGGGAACTTCATAAAGACTACTCAGGTACAGTTTCCATAAAAACCGTGAATATCCTTAAAAATAAAGAAGAAAAATTTGATCTTCCCGAAAAGGACAGTTTACCTACCTATGGTTTAGCTGAGGAATACTTATATGAACCCAATAGTGCGATTATGAAATCTGGAGGTTTTGATGCCGTTAGTTTTGTTTTCAAATTGAATAAATTGCATACTAATTCGCATTTATACACCAATTCTGAATTGATTGACTTTCCGGGAAGACGATTTAAAATAAACAAAATACTGAAATACAATAAGTTAGAACTAAAAAACAATTTAGTCAATCAAAAAGTAAATATTACCACCAGAAATTTTCCTGAAACCGTAGAAAACATTAGAAAAAAATGGAAAATAAAAGAAGGAGGAAATACCTATTGTTTTTTTACAACTGACCTAAATAACGATAAAATAGTTTTAATTTGCAGCAAAATTTAAACCAACATGAAGCAACTAATACTTTCCATTCTTATCCTTTCTAGCTTTTCTTTATTTGCACAAAAACAATGTGAATACAGTACCAATGTTATAGATTCTATCGGAAGTTATAAAGTCACCAAAGAATACATGATTAGCGAAAAAAACTTCGCTGGTACTTCTAGCTATATTTTCTTTTCACTAGCGCTAACGGATGGGATTCCAACTTTAAACATTCAATTGATACAAAAAAGTAAAGGCTTCCTAAAAGCCAACTGCTTCGATAAAAACTCAAAATTATTTCTTCAATTAAATGACGGTAGTATTATTTCTTTAATCCATAAAGATCAAGAAAATTGCGGAACGTTGTTAAGAGATGATAAAGGATTTGATAACAGAGTAACTACTGGAGAATTTTACTTTTTGAAAGATAGTTTTGAAAAGTTAAAAAGCTCACCATTATCATTGATGAGAATAAAATATTTGACAGACTTAGAAGATTACATCATAAAAAAAGAATTCACATCCGAATTAGACAACAAAATCTATCAACCTGATAACTATTTTATCAAAAATATTTCTTGCATAGAAAATTAATTGCACTTCCATTTTGTATTAGAAACTTTATCCGTCAGCGCTGAAGCCAAGTTATAATGCCACCACTCTGATTCGAATGCTTTGAATCCATTTTGAAGCATAATTTTCTTTAACATTTTGCGGTTATCCATTATCTTTTTATCTGAAAACAGATAACCGTGACTTGCTTCTTTTCCAAAGAAATCAAAAGCTGTTCCCATTTCTACATCTTTTCCTTGCAAAGTTACGAGGGTTAAATCGACTGCACCACCTCTATTATGTATAGAACCTTTAGCAGGATCTGCAACATATTCTGGGTTAGACACTAACACCCACATCTTTTTCTGTATGTCTAAAGGGCGGTAACAATCAAAAAGTTTAATTCTATACCCCTTTTTAATAAACTGATCATTGGCTTTAATTAAAGCTTTTACCGTTTTTAATCTCAAAAAACATTCTGCACAATCATACACTTTTGACTTCAAAAAGTTATGGGTTGTTGCATACTTCATATCATAAGCAAATTCATCGCTATAGTCTTTCAAATTCACAAATGTAGTATCTGAAATTGATGCTTTTAAACCATCTTTAGCAGCTAATTGCTTTTCAGAGGCTTGACTATAAATTATTGAAATAGAAAAAAAGAGAGAAAAAAAAGAAAGAAATAGAAAACGCATGATCAAATGTTTTTTATAAATGTATACAATTTGAACCAAAAACAAACGCCATAAAACAAAAAAACGATACTATTTCTAGTATCGTTTTAAGTGAACGCAGAAGGATTCGAACCTTCGACCGCCTGCTTAGAAGGCAGGTGCTCTATCCAGCTGAGCTATGCGTCCATTGTAGTCGGGGTGGCAGGATTCGAACCTGCGACCTCCTGCTCCCAAAGCAGGCGCGATAACCGGGCTACGCTACACCCCGAGTGGCAATATTTGCGGAGAGACAGGGACTCGAACCCTGGCGACGGTTACCCGTCGACAGATTAGCAATCTGCTCCATTACCGCTCTGGCACCTCTCCCAAACCAAGAAAGCTATCTTGTTTTGCGGTTGCAAATTTAAGTTAACTTTACGTTTCTCACAACTATTTTGATGCTTTTTTTAAAATAAAATTGAATATATTTATAAAAGACTTAACAATCAAACAAATACACTCAACAACACTTATACTTTGTTTCATCAAATACATATTATGCTATGAAAATATGAAATAGTAGCAAAAAAGATTAAATTTGCTAAATAAATCAACATATTTTTACATTATGAACAAGAAAGTAGTTATAGTTTCTGCTGTAAGGACACCAATTGGTAGTTTTATGGGGGGATTATCAAATATTACCGCTTCAAAATTAGGAGCCATAGCTATAAAAGGAGCGTTAGAAAAAATACAACTAGATAGTAATTTAGTTGATCAAGTTTACATGGGCAATGTAGTTCAAGCAGGTGTTGGTCAAGCTCCCGCCCGACAAGCTGCATTATTTGCTGGTTTATCTAACGAAGTTGCTTGTACAACTGTAAACAAAGTATGTGCTTCTGGAATGAAAGCTGTAATGTTAGCTTCTCAAGCTATTCAATGCGGGGATGCTGAAATTGTTGTAGCTGGAGGAATGGAAAACATGAGTTTGATTCCACACTACATGAACCTACGTACTGGAACAAAATTCGGACCAAGTACTATGATTGACGGAATGCAAAAAGACGGCCTTACCGATGCTTACGATAATAATGCCATGGGAGTTAGCGCTGATTTGTGCGCCAATGAGTATAAAATCACACGTGAAGAACAAGATGCTTTTGCAATAGAATCATATAAAAGATCTTCTGATGCTTGGAGCGTTGGTAAATTTGATAATGAAATTGTTCCTGTTTCTGTTCCTCAAAGAAAAGGCGATCCTATTATAATCTCTAAAGACGAAGAATTTACTAATGTTAATTTGGATAGAATCCCTACTTTAAGTCCTGTTTTTACTAAAGAGGGTACGGTAACTGCCGCAAACGCTTCAACAATTAATGATGGTGCTGCTGCCCTCGTACTTATGAGTGAAGAAAAAGCAGTATCTTTAGGGCTTAAGCCATTAGCTTATGTAAAAAGTTATGCTGATGCAGCTCAAGAACCTAAATGGTTTACAACAAGCCCAGCAAAAGCTTTACCAAAAGCTCTTGACAAAGCTGGTTTAACAATAGAAGATGTAGATTATTTCGAATTCAACGAAGCTTTTTCAGTGGTTGGTTTAGCAAACTCAAAAATTCTTGGATTAGACCACAATAAAGTAAACGTAAATGGTGGAGCCGTATCTTTAGGACACCCCCTAGGTTGCTCTGGAGCTAGAATTATAGTAACTCTTTTGAATATTTTACAACAAAATAATGCTAAAATTGGTGCAGCCGCAATTTGTAATGGTGGCGGTGGCGCATCAGCCATAGTGATTGAGAAAATTTAAACACAAAGTTAAATTGAGGTTATAGTAACTTCTACAAACCTCAATTTATAAATCAAAAATAATGTTTGGAATCTGTAATTTAGCCATCATACCTCTTCGCTTTGAGCCCAGCGACAGAAGCGAAATCGTATCACAAGTACTTTTTGGAGAGCATTTCGAAATCATTGACAAGGACAATCAGTGGTCAAAAATCAAACTCCAATACGACGAATATGAGGGCTGGGTTGACAGCAAACAATACCAATTAATCTCCGAACAAAACTTTAAACAACTTTCTAAGGAAGGTGTTATTTTGAATGCTGACTTAATAGAGTACATCACTGGACCAAATAATTTACTAATTCCCATTCCTTTAGGCGCTAGTTTATCTTTTTTGAATTATGAGGAAATAAATACAGCCCATTTTGGTTTTGAAGGAACAAAAATAAGTGGAATTAAAAATAAAGCAAGCATAATAAAAACAGCTTACATGTATTTAAATGCACCTTATTTATGGGGAGGAAAAACACCTTTTGGCATTGATTGTTCTGGATTTACACAAATGGTTTATAAACTTAATGGCTATAGCCTAAAAAGAGATGCGTCTCAACAAGCATCTCAAGGCGATCCCTTAAGTTTTATTGAAGAAAGTGAACCTGGTGACTTAGCTTTTTTTGATAACGAAGAAGGAAAAATTATTCACGTTGGTATAATTATGGCTGACAATTATATCATTCATGCTAGTGGAAAAGTACGTATTGATCGTTTAGATCATTTAGGAATTTACAACATCGAAACGAATAAGCACACGCACAAATTAAGGGTAATTAAAAAAATAATTTAAAATGTTTTTCAAAAAAAAAGTTGTTCTCTCGAACAACTTTTTTTTTGAAATATTTCACAATTACCCTTTCGCCTTCAATGCTTCATATTTATCGGTCATATCTAAAGAGCGATACAAATTAAGAAGCAACTTAGAAACATCTTTATTACTTGGATCAAGAGTTAATGCCTTTTCAAGGTAACCAACAGCAATTTTTACTTCCTCATCCTTTTTTACCTTTAACTCATCATATTTTTTCATTTCCTCAGAAGAAGTTCCAAGCATGGCCATTTTATCTGCTATTTCTTTTTTTCGATCAAGCTTTACATACGCTAAATCAATATAACTTTCTACATCATTTGGATTAACACTAATAATTGCTTTGTAATTACTTTCTGCACTTGCAACATCTCCTTTTTCAGTATAAATATAGGCCAATCGCTTTAATATTTCAGTTTTTTTAGATTTGGCTTTTACATTTCTAGGCTTTTCATGTGAACCTTGCTTTACTCCTAAATCTCTATTTGAACCCGAAACAAAAAGCTCTTCCTGATTGGTTTTTTTATTCGTTGCATAATACTCCATACCATTACCAGAATACTTAATACTTTTTAATAATTCATAAGTTTTCAAGGCTAAATCATATTGTTTTGCATTAAAATAATTTGACGCTGCATTATATAAGTTGACGGTATCTTTCTTATCCATCTCATATAAATACACCATTTTATTTGCAGCATCAGAAAATCGTTGTGCATTATTATCATCGGTAGCACTACGCTCTAATTCATTTTTTAATTCTTTTATACCTTCACGAGCCTGAACCGCATATTTCAAATTACCAGAATCTACTTCATACAAAATCAAATCATTATAACAAGCAACTGCTTGCGCCATATTTTTTGGAGCATCAATCTTTTTATTAGCTAATGCAATATGTGTTTTCGCTTTGACAAAATAATACTCTGATTTGTCTTCATCTTTTGCATTGGTCACTAAATACTCAGCAGCATTTAACACTTTTAAAGCTTCTTGAGGATTACCTTTAGTCAATTCAGATTGCGCAATGTTAGTTTGCTCTTTTTGAGCCATAACTGAAAACGTAACGCCACACATTAATAGCGTATATAAGTACAATTTCTTCATAGCAGTTTTTTTTTGGTAAGATTAGATTTGATAATTTTGTATAGTTGTTTTATATAAAAAACGTATTAAATTAATAAAATATTAACATGACCAAAATAGAATAATAATTTGATTTTACAAATACATTAAAAAAAAATATCTATTATAATCATGCAAACAAGTAAAAAAAACGAAATTATCATTTTTATTACCACTAATGCACTTATTGCGTTTCAAAATCCAAAAAAAAACCATTTAACTAAATAAATGGTTTTTTTTTAACAATAGTTACTCAATAACTATTTAATAAACTCTATTTTTTGTTCTTCCTCTTCGTTTACACTATCAAAAAAACCTTGATCATTCATCCAATCATCACTAAATACTTTACTCATATAACGAGAACCGTGATCTGGAAAAATAGCAATTACATTACTATCTTTATCAAATTCCCCTTCTTCTGCATATTGCTTTATGGCCTGCATTACCGCTCCTGAAGTATACCCCACAAAAAGACCTTCTCTTCTTGCCAGCTCTCGCGTAGAATGAGCACTCTCTTCATCTGTTACTTTCATGAATTTATCAATAACATCAAAGTCTGTTGCAGTAGGAATTAAGTTTTTACCCAAACCTTCAATTCTGTAAGGATAAATTTCAGCACTATCAAATTCTTTAGTTTCGTGATATTTTTTTAAGACAGAACCAAAAGCATCAACACCTAAAATTTTAATATCTGGATTTTGTTCTTTTAAATACTTTGCGGTACCTGATATAGTTCCACCTGTTCCACTACAAGCTACTAAATGTGTTATTTTACCATTAGTTTGTTTCCAAATTTCTGGCCCAGTAGACAAATAGTGAGCATCTATATTTAATTGATTAAAGTATTGATTGATATAAACAGAGCCTTTCGTTTCTTCATGCAGTCGCTTAGCTACATTATAATAAGAACGCTCATCATCAGCAGCTACGTGTGCCGGGCAAACATACACCTTTGCCCCTAGACTTCTAAGCATGTCAATTTTATCTTTCGATGATTTGGAACTTACTGCGAGTATGCAATTGTATCCTTTGATAATACTTACCATCGCTAAACTAAATCCAGTATTTCCAGAGGTGGTTTCTATGATAGTATCTCCTGGTGAAAGTATACCTTTTCTTTCCGCTTGTTCTATAATATATAATGCAATTCTATCTTTTGAAGAATGTCCTGGATTGAAAGCTTCTATTTTAGCATAGAAATTACCAACTAACTCTTGGGTAACTCTATTTAGCTTAATAAGCGGTGTGTTACCTATTAATTCTAAAATATTATTATAAGCGTTTATTTCTTCTTTCATAAAAAAATAGTTAATCTAAGTGGTGTGAAAACTACCTAGAAACGTTGCAAACTTAACAAAAAAAATCGAATTACTTTTTAATTTTCTCCAAATCTAGTAAAAAACTAAACTCTCTTGCCAATTCTTTTAATGACTCAAATCGCCCTGAAGCCCCGCCATGACCAGCATCCATATTGGTAACTAAATACAATACCGTATCGTCCTTTTTCATTGTTCTTATTTTGGCTACCCACTTTGCAGGTTCCCAATATTGCACTTGTGAATCGTGCAATCCTGTAGAAACAAACAAATTAGGATACTTTTGCTTTTTAACATTATCATAAGGTGAATATGACAACATGTAATCGTAGTATTTTTTGTCATTAGGATTCCCCCATTCATCATACTCTCCTGTTGTTAATGGAATGCTATCATCTAACATGGTAGTTACAACATCTACAAATGGTACCTGAGCAATAACGCCATGGTACAATTCTGGTGCCATATTAACTACTGCTCCCATCAATAATCCACCTGCTGAACCTCCTTCGGCATACAAATGCTCTGGTGAAGTGTATTTTTCTTGGATTACGTATTTAGAACAGTCAATAAAATCTGTAAACGTGTTTTTCTTTTTAAATAATTTTCCGTCTTCATACCATTGCCTTCCTAAATCCTCACCACCGCGGATATGAGCAATAGCATAAATAAATCCTCTATCTAATAATGTTAATCTTGTAGAAGAAAAATAAGGTTCCATTGTACTTCCGTAAGAGCCATAAGCATAAAGTAATAAAGGATTTTTACCATCTTTTTTGATGGATTTGTGGTAGACCATTGAAATTGGCACTTTAGTCCCATCAGCAGCTGTAGCCCAAACTCTTTCTTCTATATAATTACTTTTATCGAATTTCCCGCCTAATACTTGCTGCTCCTTCAAAACCTCTTTAGTCTTTGTGGTCATATTAAAATCAATCACAGATGAAGGAGTGGCCATCGATTGATAACTATACCTTAAAATATCCGTGTCAAAATCAATATTTGTAGTAGTATAGGCATTGTAAGTTTCGTTATCAAAAGGCAAATAGTAATCACCTGTTCCGCTCCAAGGCATAATTCTGATGTGGTTCAATCCATTCGAACGTTCCTCAACTACTAAGTAATTTTTAAATATTTCAATCCCTTCCAACAAAACATCTTTTCTATGCGGAATTAAGTCTTTCCAATTCTCTTTTTGGGTAGCATTCTCTGGCGTTTTCATTAATTTAAAATTAGTCGCCTTATCTTTATTGGTCAATACATAGAAAGAATCTCCATAATGCGAAATACTATACTCCAAACCACGAACCCTTGATTGAAAGACCTTGAACTCGCCTTCTGGCTTATCTGCATCCAAAATTCTATATTCACTAGTTAGTGTACTTCCGGAACCAATTACAATATATTTTTTTGATTTTTCTTTACTTACATAAACATTAAAAGTATCGTCCTTTTCATTAAAAATCAGGACATCATTTTTGGCATCCGTTCCTAATTTGTGTCGGTATACTTTATCAGCTCTTAAGGTAACTTTATCTTGTTGGGTATAAAAAATGGTCGCATTATCATTGCCCCAAACTGATCCTCCAGTAACATTTTCTATTTTATCTGAAAGAATTTCCCCAGTTTCTAAATTCTTAACTTGAATTGTATAAATTCTTCTTCCTTTAGTATCTACTCCAAAAGAAGCATATTTATTATTTGGACTAATACTAAGTCCACCCAACTGAAAATAAGATTGTCCTTTAGCTAATTCATTACAATTAAAAAGGATTTCTTCTGGAGCGGTTAAACTTTCTTTTTTTCTAGTGTAAATGGGATAATCCTGCCCTTTTTCGTAACGTGTAAGATAAAAATAACCATTATAAAAATAAGGAACAGACTGATCATCTTCTTTGATTCGAGCTTTCATTTCTTCAAAAAGCTCTTTTTGAAATCCCTTAGTATCTGCTGTTTTGGTGTTGTAGTAATCGTTCTCTTGATTCAAATAAGAAATCACTTCTGGATTTTCTCTTTCGTTTAACCAAAAGTAATTATCAACACGGGTATGATTATGTTTTACTAATTGTTTAGGGATAATTTTAGCTACTGGAGCTTGAGTGTTTTCAGCCATTTTTTGTGCTTTTGCCATAGGAATTGTTAATGCAAAAATAACACAAACAAAACCCAAACGAATGGAATTTTTCATTATTTTTTTTTGTTGATTATCAATCAGCAATATACTAAATTTGCATGTATAATTTTTTAAAAAACCAAAAATGGATTTAATGGGAATGATGGGAAAACTAAAAGAAACCCAACAAAAAATAGAAGATACTAAAAAAAGACTGGATACTGTTTTAATTGACGAACAAAGTTCTGATGGTTTATTAAAAATTACTATTACCGCCAATACTGCTATAAAATCAATACATATAGCCGATGAATTGATAGAAGATAAAGAACAACTCGAAGATTATTTGATTTTAGTACTCAATAAAGCTATTGCAAGAGCCAATCAAGTAAATCAAACGGAGCTAGATGCTGTTGCCAAAATGGATATGCCGATGATACCCGGAATGGATAACTTATTTAAATAATCAAAAAAAAAAAAAAGGATTTAAAGTAAAACTCTAAATCCTTTTTTTTATGCTACAAACAACCTTTGCAAAGTCTCTATCACATAAGAATGCATGACTTCGCGATAATCCAAATGCGTCACTATTCTGAGTTTTCCTTTTCCAAGTGAACTAATAGCGATATTTTTCTGACGCAATTTTTCGATTAAAATCGCATCGCTCAAACTTGGAATCACTTTAAAAATCAAGATATTTGTCTCAACAGGTTCTACTGATTCAACCCAAGGCAGCCTACTTAATAGCAGCCCTAATTCTTTGGCTCTGCGATGATCTTCTGTCAATCTCATAATATTATTTTCTAAAGCATAGATTCCTGCTGCCGCTAAATAGCCTACTTGACGCATTCCGCCGCCTAAAATTTTGCGCACTCGCAAGGCTTTATGAATAGTCTCTTTATCGGCAAGCAGAACCGAACCAATTGGCGCACCTAATCCTTTAGACAAACAAACTGAAATAGTGTCAAATAACTTTCCGTACTCCTTCGGATTTTGCCTTTTAGCTACCAAAGCATTCCAAATTCTAGCACCATCCATGTGAAACTTTAAATTATTGCTGTCGCAAACTTGCTTAATTTGCTGCAAGGTTTCTAGATCATAACAAGCTCCACCTCCCTTATTGGTAGTATTCTCAACACACACTAAACTTGTTTTGGGGCTATGGTAAAATTCAGGATCATTGATTGCTTCTGCCACTTGATTAGCTGTTATCATTCCTCGATTTCCATCCAACAAACAGCAAGAAACCCCACTGTTAAAAGAAACCCCTCCGCCTTCATAATTATAAACATGTGCATATTTATCAGCAATTAACTGCTCACCAGGCTGGGTATGTAATTTAATAGCCGTTTGATTTGCCATAGTGCCTGAAGGAAAAAACAAACCAGCTTCCATTCCAAACATTGCGGCTACACGTGCTTCTAATTCAATTACTGTAGGATCTTGTTTGTAAACATCGTCACCAACAACCGCTCTAAACATATATTGTAACATTTCTGCAGAAGGCTTGGTCACAGTATCACTCACTAAATTAATTTCCATAAGTAGTATTTATATCAATCACAGCAAGCCCTTAGCTTGTGCTGTGGTATTTTTTTTATATTTTTGCAAAACAAAATTAATAATAATTTATGACAACTACCGAACAAATTAAAGGTATTGTGGAGCGCCTTGGTGCGTTGAGGAGGTATCTTTGACGTTG
>CAUPCW010000033.1:0-30841 GCA_963509895.1 uncultured Flavobacterium sp. | reverse complement strand
ATGTCTTCTTCGGCATCTAGAATAACTCTAAATTTATAAACCATAATTTTTGTTTTTGTTGAAACGTCAAAGGTAAAATTTAATTTTAGAAAACTCTTTTGCAATCTTATTTTGTTGAAAAGATTTTATTTTCAAAAGCTGTGCAAACAAAAAAAGCTGTCGGATGATGACAGCTTTTGATAGGATCAAAATTGAAGTTTTAGTGTTTCTCTTCAGAACATAAACCTACGATTTCATGGAATACATCGTGCAAGGCTGTCAATGATTTTAGGGTAGCTTCGTCCGAACCTTTAGCTTTTACTAGTTTGTCCAAACCTTTAGCGCCTGCTTGTAATTTTTTGATAGAAGCCAAGATGGCTGGTGTTTTGAATTCGGCTGGCATAGCTTCTTTTGATAAGGCATCCGCTTTTTGAACCATTTCTTCAGAACGCGTTTTAATTGGATTCAAATCACCTTCTTCTGCAGGATGAAACGTTTGTGACATTACCCCGTGGAAGGTTTTGATAGCAGACCATTTTTCAAAAGTAGTTTGTGCAGACACATTGGAAACCACCAAAAAGAAGAACAAAATAGCTAAGAATTTTAAAGATTTCATGGTTATTGTTTAAAAGTTATTGGGTCAAAGGTATCAATTAATTTACTGTTATAAAATGCACTTTTTTGATTTAGTTCACACGAGTCACTCGCCCTGTATGAATGTCATATAGCATCGGAATGACTTGAATTTCTTTTTGGTCAATCCAGGTGTTTTTTAAAATTTGATTCGTAGAATGCTTAATATTGGCTACAATGCATTCATTAAGGTGCGTTTTGTAAGGTCTTGGGATTTGTTTTTCTTCATCTTCTTTTTGGAGTGTATTGATGATGTCTTCGATGTGGTCGTGTTTTACATTTAATTTTTTGGTATCTGCATTTTCAACAAAAGCTTTGATAGCCCCACATTCAGTATGTCCTAGCACAATGATAAGTTTTGTTTTTAAGTGTTCAACGGCATATTCTACACTTCCCATATCAATATCAGTGATAAGATTTCCGGCATTTCTTATTACGAATAAATCTCCAATTCCTTGATCAAAAACAATTTCAGGACTTACTCGACTGTCCGAACAAGTAATAACTACAGCAAACGGATGTTGTGCTTTTTCATTGGCCAAAACTGCCGCTTTGTTTTGATGTGGATGAATGGGTTGATTGTTTAAAAAACGTTGGTTTCCCAGAGTAAGTTCTGTTATATTTGAATGCGCTGGGGTTTCTTTTAGTGCGTCATTACAGCTTGAAGCTACAAGAACGAGTAGCAAAAAGCCAAGAGAATAAAATTTCATTTTTTCAAGTATTAAATATCCAATAAATGTACGGAATTCAAGGGGTAAAAGCTATTTTTGACAAGGCTTTTTGACCGTTTTTAGCATATTTAAAATGGGTCTCAATTGAATAAAATGCAGTGTTTTTTTGCCGAAAACGATTAAGAAAATCGCTGTTTTAAATGATTTTACAATTCAGCCTCGTTTTTCTACAATTCGGTCATTACTTTTTAGAGAATCCATTATCCCGAAAGATATTTGCTTCATCAAAAAACAAACAGTATAATGAAAACAAGTATCAAAAAAATCGCAGACAAATTCTTTTTAGTAGCCCTATTGGTTTTGATGAGTAGTGTTACTCTTGCTCAAAATACCATTTCAGGAAAAGTTATCGATCCCAAAGGTAAGCCCGTAGTTAGCGCCAATATTTATATCGAAGGCACTTATGATGGCGCCACAAGCGATGAGAAAGGATTGTTCTCATTCGAAACCACAACCAAAGGAAATGTGACCCTAATCATAAGTTCTTTGATACACGAAACAGCTACCATTACAATAGATGTAGCCAATTACAAAGACAAAACGATAACGCTCAAAGAGAATGTTAACACCTTAGACGCGGTGGTGATTACAGCTGGAACTTTAGAGTCGGGAGACAAAGCGCGTGTTTCGGTGTTGAAACCTTTGGATATTGTCACCACAGCGGGTTCAGCTGGAAATATTATTGCTGCGCTACAAACTTTGCCGGGTACTCAAAACGTGGGTGAAGACGGTCGTTTGTTCGTTCGTGGAGGTGAGGCCAATGAAACACAAACTTTTGTCGACGGTATTCGAGTGGCACAGCCTTATGGTGCTGCTACCAATAATTTGCCTACTCGCGGACGCTTTTCTCCGTTTTTGTTTAGCGGCATTTCTTTTTCTACTGGAGGTTATTCTGCAGAGTATGGCGAGGCTTTGTCAAGTGTGTTATTATTGAATACCCAAGACGAACCCGATCAAAACAAAACCGAAATTTCGTTAATGACCGTAGGTTTGGGCGTTGGAAATACACAAAAATGGAAAAAAAGCTCCTTGAGTGTCAATGCCGCTTACATCAACTTGGCGCCATATCAAAAAGTAGTGCCTCAAAATATCGAATGGAACAATCCTTTTCAATCGCTTTCTGGAGAAACCGTGTATCGCTACAACTTCAATAACGGAATCTTAAAATTGTATGCAGCTTTTGATTCTTCTAAATTCGATTTGAATCAAGAAAGCGTCAATTCGCCTAACAAAGTCAGAGTCGATTTGAACAATAACAACTTTTACTTAAATACATCCTATAAAGGTGGTTTTGGAAACAATTGGCAAGTAACAACGGGATTGAGTTATGGTTATTCAAAAAACAAATTGGGATTGGATTTGGATAAACTAAACAACGACGAAAACGCCTCACATCTAAAATTCAAACTCCGTAAAAGCATTTCGCAACACGTTAAAATGTCTTTCGGAACGGATTATTTCATTACTCGTTTCAACGAAGATTTCACGCCAAATTCAGGCATAGGAGGAACTAGCGGATACAATTCTTCTATTGCAGCAGCTTTTGCCGAAGGCGATATTTTATTCACCAAAAACTTTGCTGCCAAAGTGGGGGTTCGTGCCTCATACAATGATTTGTTGGACGAAACCGCCGTTGCTCCTCGTATTTCCTTGGCTTATAAACTGAATAAAACTAGTCAGTTTTCTTTCGCTTATGGCGATTTCACTCAGGCGCCAAGTGTCGATTTTATCAAGTATTCCAAAATGCACCAATTCGAAAGCGAGAAAGCTTCGCATTACATCTTAAACTTTCAATACAACAACGACCGTCAAACGTTTAGAGCCGAGGCCTATTACAAAGACTACAGCAATTTGGTAAAATTCAATACAACAACGCCAATGTTTAATTCAGTGTACAACAACAATGGTTCTGGCTACGCCAAAGGACTCGACTTGTTTTGGAGAGACGGCAGCTCTATTAAGAATTTAGAATATTGGATTTCCTATTCTTACATCGATACGGAGCGCGATTATCGCAACTTTCCTAAACAAGTTACGCCAAGTTTTGTGGCCGATCATACAGCGTCTTTGGTCACCAAATACTTCATCACCGACTGGAAATCACAAATCGGTTTCACGCATTCTTTCGCCACAGGTCGTCCGTACAACAATCCAAACGAGACCCAATTTATGAACGAAAAAACCAAAGCTTTCAATAATTTGAGTTTCAATTGGGCGTACTTGG
The DNA here is from genome assembly GCA_963509895.1 of uncultured Flavobacterium sp. Lineage (GTDB taxonomy): Bacteria > Bacteroidota > Bacteroidia > Flavobacteriales > Flavobacteriaceae > Flavobacterium. The sequence continues at coordinate 27,274 of CAUPCW010000033.1, read as the reverse complement.
TGTCGCAACAAAAAATCCTGTATTTCTCCGTGTCCAATATTTTACAAACTCAAAATGTCTTTGGTTACGAGTACGCCAATACTCCAGATGCAGCGGGCGAGTACAATCGTAGAGCCATCACGCCAACTGCCGATAGTTTCTTTTTCGTAGGTTTCTTCTGGACCATCAGCGACAACAAAAACGACAATCAGTTAAAGAATTTGTAACCCGTTGGATGAAATTATTTTTGACCACACTTCGATACCTCAGTGCAGGCTAGAATCATAGTATTTATAGTTTAACGATTGTCCGTAACTCGTACTAAAAATCAAAGCCTTAAATATAAACTTTGCGGCTCTGCGCCTTTGCGTGAAATTGAACTCGCAAAGACGCAAAGACGCAGAGAAAAGAAAAGATAAAGTTTTTGAATTTGCCTCTAAGGGTTATCTATTAGCCAGATTAGGAGCAGTAAGCATAGGGCATTTCCAGCAGGCATCGTCCCGTGATCCGCTATATCTTTGCTGCCGAACCCCGTCAGCAAAGGATGCCGCTCCTCCCGGGGCTAGTTAGGAAGAATCGTTTTCAAAATACTTGTAGAAATAGCATAACCCTTTCAGTATTCTAAACGCTGAAAGGGTTATATTTTAAAAGATAGTCATCAAAAGAATCTTTTATCCTGCAAGGTTTTTTTCAAACCTTGTAGGTATTTTGAGAGTGTTGTTTGGCAAAGAAGACCTACAAGATTTTGGAAATCTAGCAGGTCGAGAAGTCTAAAGTTTTTTGATATTGGATTTCCTGCAAGGTTTTTTTCAAACCTTGTAGGTGTTTTGAGAGTGTTGTTTGGCAAAGAAGGCCTACAAGATTTTGGAAATCTAGCAGGTCGAGAAGTCTAAAGTTTTTTGATATTGGATTTCCTGCAAGGTTTTTTTCAAACCTTGTAGGTGTTTTGAGAGTGTTGTTTGGCAAAGAAGACCTACAAGGTTTTGGAAACCTTGCAGGTCGAGAAGTCTAAAGTTTTTTTGACATCGGATTTCCTGCAAGGTGTTTTCAAACCTCTTGTAGGTTTACTGGAGATGATGATAAGACTAAAAAATAAGTTGTTTTAATCTTCACAAGTCAAAAACTGAAATCATTTGGATTTTGTCTGGTATCGTATAACCTTAGAATTTCAATACGAGTAGAGGTTACTCTTTAAAAACAAAGAATTGTGTTTGGTAATAACACATTTTCTAATTTGTAACGATGCATTAAAGTATGGAAATTGAGCAGGATTGATTTGTATTTGATGGATAGAATGGTCTAATTTTTCAATAAAATTCAAACATCCTTTTTTGTTCCATTTAGCTTCTAAATAATCTAATAAATTACTTAAGTCTTTTGAAGCAAATGAAGACCACCTAACAGATTTAAGCATATTTCTTTTTAAGCGTATTTAGTAATGTCTCTTGTTCCATTCCTTCTGAATGTTCTATTTCTTCAATAGCTTTGATCAAACCTTTTTGTTGGTTTTGAGATAAAGAATCCCAATCAGAAATGTCTTTTTTTGATTCGGTTGCTGATATCAATAGGGCGTAAAACTTCTTCAAGTTAGATTCGCTTAGATGATCCAACCTTTTCAAAATTTTTAATTTCAATTTGCTCCTAGACATTTTTTTAAATTTTATCGAAAATACAAAAAAACTGTAGCAACAATTTGTTTTCCATTGAATTTAATAATAGTAACTCATTCTTAATCAGAAAGAAAAATAGTTGTTGTTTTTACAATTCATCCACCAAAAACAACAGTTCAGTTACAATCAATTTTAGTTTCGATTGGTCCAAACTACTTTTACATCAGCATAATAAAAGCAACAACCTTTAAAAAAATAAACTATGAAAACATCAGTTCTTATCCTGTTCTTAGCCATAAGTGCAATGGCAACCGCTCAAGTCGTTATCAAAGTAGACATCGTTGGTCTAAAAAACAACAAAGGGCAAGTCCTAATCGGATTGTACAATTCCGAAAATCATTTTTTAAAAAAAGTATACAAAGGCAATGTCGCTCTAATCAAAAACGCAAAAGCAACGGTCACTTTTGAAAACCTTCCTGCTGGCGAGTATGCGATTAGTGTTTTTCACGATGAAAACAGTAACGGAAAATTAGACACCAACTTTATGGGAATTCCAAAAGAAGCTTATGCCGCTTCAAACGATGCCAAAGGGTTTATGGGCCCTCCAAAATACAAAGACGCTAAGTTTCAAGCCACCCAAAACAAGCACATTGTATTGAAAGTATAAGCAGTTTACAATTCATCCTCAAAAAACGACAGTTCAGTCAGAATCAATTTTACAACAGGTACATCAGTAGTACTTTTACATCATCAAAATAACAACAACCATTTAAAAGAAATTAACAACTAAAAAAATAGAAATTATGATCAAAGTTTTAACCGCCACCGCTTTATTAATTTGCAGTTTATTAGCTGCCCAAGGACAATACGAACAAGGAATGGGAAAAGCGTTCCAATTGTGGGGAGAAGGCAAAAACACTGAATCTGCTGCTTTATTCGAAAGAATTGCAGCAGTCGAAAAAAACAACTGGTTGCCTAACTATTATGTGGCTTTAGTAAACACTACAACCGCTTTTAGAACCAAAGGCAAAGACGAAGTAACCGCTTTGTTGACTAAAGCGCAAAACGCTTTGGATGTAGAATTAATCAAAAACGAAAACAATCCCGAGTTATTAGTAATGCAAGCTATGATTCATACCGCTTGGATTGCCTATGACCCAATGACCAACGGACAAAAGTTGTCTGGGAAAGTAATGGAACTCTACGGTAAAGCACAGGCCATTGCTCCTGAAAATCCAAGAGTGGTATTCTGTAAAGCCGAGTTTGAAATTGGTGGAGCGAAGTTCTGGGGAACAGATACTACACCTATGTGTGCACAAATTGATAAAGCTATCGGACTTTTTGCTACTTTTAAACCAGAAACAGCTTTCTCACCAAAATGGGGGTTAGATCGCGCTCAAGAAGCTCAAAAGAATTGTAAAAAATAGCATTCAACCCTTTCAGAGTTCAAAACTCTGAAAGGGTTAAAAAACCCAAAACCCAAAACCCAAAACCCAAAACCCAAAACCCAAAACCCAAAACCCAAAACCCAAAACCCAAAACCCAAAACCTAAAAAAAAATGCAAAAATCAAAGAATAATTTACTAGAAGGAATCAAGAAAGGGTTTGTTGACTGTTTTAAGATTTCTTTAATTTTCACCTTTGTTTTTTCGTTACTTCAGGGGGATCTTTCGCCAAGGAATTTATTGATTAGCTTTTCTGTAAGTGCGTTGTATTCTTACGGAATTGGTTTTGGAAATGGCATAATTAATGATATTTTGGATCGCAGATGGAATTGGTTAGAGCAAACGAATTTGAGAGTGTATTTTGGAATTTTTTGTACCATTTTGTACACCGTTCCAGTAGTCTTAGGGATTGATTATTTGACTTTTGTAGTGTTTCAAAAACTAGAGGTTGCTGAGTTTTTCAACAACAGAATGGTTTGGGTGCATATGTTTTATATCATTCTTTCTTTGGGAGTTTCTACCTTTATGCATGCACGTAGTTTTATGCTCAATTGGAAACAAGCTTCTAAAAAAGAAGTCATCGAACAAAAGATTATTGCAGGAACAGCTTCGGCCAAATTCGAAACCTTAAAAAATCAAATTGATCCGCATTTTCTTTTCAATAGTTTGAATGTGTTGAGTTCGCTAATCGAGGAAAATCCAGATAATGCGCAACGATTCACTACTTCTTTATCTAAAATTTACCGCTATGTGTTGGAACAAAAAGACAAAGAATTGGTTTCTGTAGCCGAGGAATTGAGTTTTGCTAGTACTTATATGAAATTGCTAAAAATGCGCTTTGAGAACAGCTTGTTTTATGAAGTTACTGCCGAAGTTCAAAATCCAGAGGCCAAAGTAGTGCCGCTTTCGCTGCAATTGTTATTAGAAAATACCGTAAAACATAATGTGGTAAGTGAGCAAAGACCTTTGCATATCCGAATTTATATTGAAAATGATTATTTGGTGATTCAGAATGATTATCAAAAGAAAGAAGTATTACAAGACCGACAAGGTGTTGGATTACAAAACATCATCAACCGATACGCAATCATTACCAAACGAAAAGTACTGATTGAACAAAACGAACAAACATTTACCGTTAAAATACCCATTTTAACCCAACAAATAACTGTTATGGAAACGACATTAAATTATAGAGAAAATAATGCGTACTACCGCGCAAAAAAGAGGGTAGAGGAATTAAAAGGATTTTATGGCAATCTGATTTCATATTGTGTAGTGATCCCCATTTTAATTTATGTGAATCTTACTTTTGTCCCGCAATTTCATTGGTTTTGGTTTTCTGCAGGTGGTTGGGGATTTGGTTTGATTATGCACGGTTTCAAGGTTTTTGGTTACAGCTCTAGCTGGGAAGAACGAAAAATTCAAGAGATTTTAAGAAAAGAAGACGAACAACAAAAATGGAAATAAAGATGGAACGAATAGATACGAATCAAGAACAAGAAGCTTTGGTTCAAATGGCCAAAGAGAGAATCAAAAAGCTGAAAGATTTTTATTTTCATATGGTATTTTTTATGCTAGGCGTTGTAATCTATGTTTTGAAAACGTATTATGGTGTACCTTTAAACTTCTTTCCGATACGTTATATCAATGGTTTTGTAATGGCGATTTGGACTACTTTTTTTGCTATTCAAGCGATTCAATTGTTTTTTACCGAAGTAATTTTGGGTAAATCTTGGGAAGAAAAGCAAATTAAAAAAATGATCGAAAAGAACAACGAAAAACAAATCTGGAAATAATTATGGAAACGAATTTTCAAGAAGATGATAGATATTATCAAGCCAAAAAAAGAGTAGAGGATTTAAAAGGATTTTACGGAAATTTGACCTCTTATATTGTAGTGAATATATTTTTAGCGGCTATCAATTTAGTGACTTCTCCGGGATATTTATGGTTCTTTTGGCCTTTATTAGGTTGGGGTGTAGGCGTGTTCTTTCACGCGATGAAAGTGTTTAATTGGATGCCTTTTTTCGGCAAGGAATGGGAAGAGCAAAAAATCAAAGAGTTTATGGAAAAAGAAAAACAATCCAGAAACGATTGGAAATAAAAAATTATATGGCTGTCCGCTTATATGTACCAACAATTCAACTATGGAACACGGATGACACGGATGGTGCGGATTTTCGCTGATTTATATATGAAAACCCGTTTAAATCTGCGTCATCCGCGTGCCATTTTTAGTATTGAAACAGGTAACGGATTGTCAAAAAAAATTAAACAGAAATAAGATGGAAAATAAGCAAAACCAATACGATTCATTTTTAGACAGCACTCAAGAAGAGCGTTACGATATCGCTTTTAAAAGAGTGAAAAAAATAAAAGGATTTTATGTGCATCTACTAGTCTATATCTTAGTCAATGTCGGATTTATTGCTTTGAGAGCAAGACATTTTCAAAATGGAGATACTGATTTTTGGAATTGGCAAACGTTTAACACCGCCTTCTTTTGGGGCATTGGATTGGTAGCACACGGAGCTTCTGTTTTTGGAAAAGATTTGTTTCTAGGCAAAGATTGGGAGAAAAGAAAAATAGAGGAGTTTTTAAAAGAAGAAGATAAAAAACAACAACAATGGAAGTAATGTCTGTTTTCGGTTTTCGGTTATCTGTTCTCGGTTTTCAGTTCTCAGTTATCTGTTTTCAGTTATCAGTTTTGAGTTCTCGGTTTTCTGCCTTCTGCCTTCTGCCTTCTAATTTCTAACTTCTAATTTCTGCCCTCTAATTTCTAACTTCTAACTTCAAATAATGACTACTATAATCATCGAAGACGAAAAACCAGCAGCGCGTTTGTTGCAACGTAAACTCGAAAAACTACAAATTAATGTGACAGTGCTGTTGCATTCGGTAGAAGAGGCTATCGAATGGTTTTCGAACCATCAACATCCTGACCTTATTTTTTTGGATATTCAATTATCCGATGGCTTGTCTTTTGCCATTTTTGAAGCAGTCGAAATTAAGAGTGCTATCATTTTTACTACTGCTTATGACGAATATGCTTTGCGTGCTTTTAAGCTTAACAGTATTGATTATTTACTCAAACCCATCGATGAAGATGACTTGGAAATTGCAGTGAATAAATACAAATCACGAGTACCAGAAAAGGCAGCTGAAAATCCTTCGCTTGCGTTAGATTTTGAAGCGATCAAAAGGATGCTGACGAACCCATTTGAGAAAAATTACAAAAAGCGATTTACGCTAAAAATTGGGCAACATTTGAAGGTGATTTCAGTGGATGAGATTGAATGTTTTTACAGCGAAAATAAAGGCACTTATTTGCACACTTTCGATAACAGAGATTATCTTTTGGAAACCACTTTAGAGGTTTTGGAACAAGAATTAGACCCTGCTGCTTTTTACAGAATCAGCCGAAAATTTATCATTCCGCTAAAAGCAATAAAGGAAATTGTGGTGTACAGTAACTCTCGTTTAAAGATTATTTTGCCTACTTATAAAGCAGAAGAGGTGATTGTAAGTAGAGAAAAAGTAGCCGATTTCAAAAACTGGATTGGTTAAAAATTGACTTCACTTTTTAATTGATATTAAAGTTGTTAAAGTCACTGGTTATTAGTTATTTATATGTTATGTATAGAATTTGTCTATGAGGCTTTTATTCGCTAATAAACCGTTTTCTAATAGCGATAAGAACAAAAACCATCAGTGTGTAGGCAATAAAAAATGGTGCTATATATTCAATCAATTGAAGCGGCAACATTACTGCAATTAGTAAGAGTTGAAACCCTAGGCCATAAATGGATAACAAGGTCATAAACCAATTTGGAAACGTTTTTACTTTGTATGCCTCTTGGTCTAGTGCGTGAATTATTTTATCAAAAAGCCCATAAACGATTGTATAAATTTGGAACAAAAGAGTCACTGATTTTTGTGTTTCTCCAGGCAAAGCTTTGGGTGTTTTGTACTCAAAAATTTTACTAGTACTGTCTCCTCCAACTGATTTATGTCTCAAAATTACGTAGTAATAATTGTATAAAGTTCCTTGTAGTTGGATACCAAAAAAAGCGGCAAACGCATACCAAAATGTTGTTTTTGAGACCCAACAAATGGCCATAAAAATCATAAAATTTAGGATGATATCAAAGACACTATCGAGGTATCTACCAACGTATGAAGGCTTGTTTTTTAGTCTTGCTAATTCACCATCTGCAGCATCAATTCCAGATTTTAAAACAATGAAAAACGCGGCCAAAAAGTAATGATTGGTGAGTATACAAAAAATGGCAATCAAGCCAGAAAGACCAAAAAGTAATGTTACGTGAATTGGGGTAAACCGAGTTTCTTTTAGTTGTTGCGCTAGAAATTTACCAAATGGGCGACCATAATCGGAGAGGTCGAAGAACTTATCTTGTGTTGCAAGTTTTGACATTATAAGCTGTAAAAAATAGAATGACAATATAGTCGAGGCGCAAAAGTAGCTCTATTTAAGCGGAATAGTTGCCTAAACAATAGTTTACTTTGTGTTAAAGTAAAAACAGTACGTTTTGAGTTTTAGTATTTTTATGGTATAAAAAACCAAATATATTGTAGTATGGCAACACCAAATTTAAAAGTAATTCAAGCCCTAAGAGAAACGGCGACACAAATAGCAACTAGCGGTCGTTATGAATGGGGGCATATGGGAAGTTGTAATTGTGGGCATTTGGCACAAAATATAACTTCGTTTACCAGAGCAGAAATTCAACAGTTTGCCTTGCAAAAACGAGGCGATTGGTCGGAACAGGTTGTAGATTATTGTCCAACGAGTGGTTATCCTATGGATTTAATTATCGGTAGAATGATTGAATTTGGTTTTACCCAATCAGATTTGAGACAACTCGAAAACTTGTCCAATCCTGAGATTTTAGCCAAAGTTGGTGTGACTTCTTTTAATAGAAATGTGATGTCAGATACGGTAAAATATATGAATGCGTGGGCAGATTTGTTAGAGAACCAATGGATGGAACAAAACATAAATCATATCGTCTTGCCTACTTTTGAAAAAGAAGAAATGGTTTTTTAGGCCATCTCTTTTTCTTATTTAGTGAAACGGTGTAGCGTGTAAGTCATAGCTGTCAATAAAAAGAAAGCTGTGACTTGGTGTGCCAATCCTAACCAAAGGGGTACACTGTATAATAACGTCAAAACGCCTAGTGCAAATTGCACAAACACAAGTACTACTAGAGCATTGAGTCCGTTTTGTTGTGTAATTGACAAAGTATATTTTTTGCTTTTGAAATACAATAAAACCATCAAAGCCACCACAAGATATGCGGTAGTACGATGCACGAATTGTACGCCGCTTTTTCCTTCAATCAAATTGAGAATAAAACTGTTTTTTTCGATAAATACACTATCGTGAATGAATTGACCATCACTCATTAGTGGCCAATGGTTATGAATTAATCCAGCATTGAGTCCAGCAACAAAACCACCATATATAATTTGAATAATCAAAAATACAAAGGCAAATCGAGCAATCGTTCTCAATTGGGGATAAAAGTTGTCTTTGTTAGGGTAAATCAAATCCAAAGCTACCCAAAGGGTATAAGCAAAGGTGATGAATGCAAAAGTAAGGTGCAACGCTAGTCTAAAATGACTCACATCTGGATTGTCGATTAATCCGCTTTTTACCATAAACCAACCCAAAAAGCCTTGGAATCCTCCCATACACAAAAGAATAATACATTTTTTGATGGTCGATCTGTCTACTCTTTTTTTGGCTAAAAAATAAAAGAAAGGGAATAAAAATACCATACCGATGATCCGACCGATAAAACGATGAAACCACTCCCAGAAGTAAATGAATTTATAATCAGATAAGGTAAAATCATTGTGGATGTTGATTTTTTGATACTCAGGAAACTTTTTGTATTCTTCAAAAGCTTGACTCCATTTCGCCTCTGTCATAGGAGGGAAGGTATCGGTAATCAAATGCCAATCGGTCATAGAGAGTCCAGAATTAGTCAAACGGGTAATTCCGCCAACCACAACCATTAAAAACAAAAGAAAGCAGCCAGAAAGCAGCCAAATGATAACAGGTTTATTAGATTTAGTCATTTTTTTAGTGATAAAAAATCAATTATTTAGATGCAAATTTATGGGTTTATCAAAGAAAAAAAGGACTAACAATCGTTAATCTTTAGGCCTAATTTGGCTCCTTTTTTTAAGATAAATTCATAAGCTGCTTGGTACTCATTTTGTATTTCTCCTTCTAAAATAGCTTCTTTAACTGCTTCTTTTAGGATGCCAATTTCTCTGGATGGTTTTAAATTGAAGAGTTCCATTATTTCCTCACCACTTATTGGAGGTTGAAACTTGCGGACGTGATCACGATTCTCAACTTCAACAATTTTTTTGCGTACAATTTCAAAATTGCTGTGGTATTTTTTGAACTTGTTTGGGTTTTTAGTGGTGATATCTGCCTCACAAAGGGTCATTAAGTTTTCTACATCTTCTCCTGCATCAAAAACCAAACGACGTACTGCTGAATCGGTAACTGTGTCCTGCGCCAAAACAATTGGCCTAGAACTCATCACGACCATTTTTTGTACAAATTTCATTTTGTGGTTCAAGGGCATATGCAATCTTTCGAAGATTTTCTTAACCATTTTACCGCCCAAAAACTCGTGACCGTGAAACGTCCATCCTTGTTTTTTGTTGAAGCGTTTCGTTGGTGCTTTTCCGATATCGTGCAATAAAGCCGCCCAACGCAACCAAACATCATCAGTGTTTGGGCAGATGTTATCGACTACTTCAAGGGTATGATAAAAGTTGTTTTTATGGGTGTGTCCTTCTATTTCTTCGACTTGATTCAAGGCTGTTAATTCAGGTAGAATCAATTCTAATAATCCCGTTTTGTATAGCAATAAAAAGCCCAAAGAAGGTTTTTCGGTCAAGAGAATTTTGTTTAACTCTTCTACAATACGTTCTCCTGAAATGATTTTTATTCGTTCAGCATTTTTGGTAATGGAATCCAGAGAATCAGGATGTATTTCAAAACCTAATTGTGTAGCAAAACGAATGCCTCTCAACATTCTTAACGGGTCATCCGAAAAGGTGATATCTGGGTCAAGCGGCGTTTTTATGGTTTTAGATTCTAAATCTGATATGCCACCGAAAGGATCCAATAGTTCACCGTAATTTGACGGATTCAATGATAAAGCCAAGGCGTTTATGGTGAAGTCACGACGGTTTTGATCATCTTGTAGCGTTCCATTTTCTACGATTGGATTTCGGCTATCGTGGGTGTAGGATTCTTTTCTAGCGCCAACAAATTCGATATCAGTATCTTCAAAACGGAGCATAGCGGTGCCATAAGTCTTGAACACTTGCACCTTTGGTTTTTTAGGTAAAAGTTCCGAAACTTTAAGAGCCAATTCGATACCACTGCCCACGGCCACCACATCGATATCTTTTTTGGTGCCTCTTTGTAAAAGTAAATCCCTAACAAACCCACCAATTACATAACTTTCTATGTGTAGTTCTTGGGAAGCTTGTGAAATAACTTCAAATATTGTATAATTGAGTGCTGATTTGTAATTCATATCTTGTTTTTACCACGATTTTTTCCCGCAGATTCGCTGATTTTTGTATTGTAAATTATGATTTTCAGCTAATTTTCTGACCTTACTATTCGTTTGTGTTCTAAAGACGTTTTATTAAAATTTACTAAAAGCGCTAATTTATTTTTCGACACTTTTAAATAATTTAAACATTGAGAAATATGACTGTTATTAAAAGATTCACAGGATTTTATTTCAAGAATAATACTATCAAAAACTACAAAATCGGTATAAAATTTATGTTTTAAAATGGTGTTTTTATAATTTACGACATATTCCTTTTCTCTTTCAAATGGAATGTTAGCTGTATTAAATTCAAATTCTAAAGCATCTTTATATACAATTTCGGAAAAACCTTTTCCTAGATTTTTATGTACTTCAAATAAAATTCCTATTATTTTATAGGTTTCTTTTTCAAATAAATATTGAGACATAAATTATAAAATCATATTAATTTCTTCTTTTCATAAAATCTGCGAATCTGCGGCAAAAAAAATTATTTTCGAATCACTTTTACCTGCGAATCATTCGTGAGTTTTATTATGGTTGAAGGTTTTCCGTTGATTTTTTCGTGCTGCAAATTTACAACATAGTCTACGCCTTTTATAATTTCCGGACTGATTTCTTTAAAAGATAATGGCGTGGGTTGTCCAGAAATATTAGCTGAAGTAGATACTAATGGCTTTTTCATACGTTCCAGTAATTTAAAGCAAAAAGGCTCTTTTATTAGTCGAATACCTAATGATTGGTCTTCAGAAATTAAATTAGGTGCTACATTTCTTGGATTATCTAGTATTAAAGTGGTTGGCTTTTCGGATAAATCTAGAATTTGCCAAGCTACTTCGGGAATCTCCTTGAATACATTGTACATCATTTTTTCTCCATTCATCAAGCAAATCATACTTTTGCTTTCGGTTCTACGTTTGAGCTGATATATTTTAGCCACGGCTTCAGGATTTGTTGCATCACAGCCTATGCCCCAAACGGTATCTGTAGGATATAGAATGATACCGCCGTTTTTTATTACTTCAAAAGCATTGATAATCTCTTGATTCATCTGCATTTTATTTTAATGATTTTGACTTTGTTCCATAAAATGCAAAACTATCCATTTGATTTTTGATAGCGTATAAAAAAGCGTTTTTTTTCTTAGTTCAGAAATGGATTCGAGATCAATTTTATCTATTGTTTTTAAAGTGTTCTTGTTCCGAAAGTTTTTAAGAACTACAACTCAACATTGAACAACCTATTTTAACTCTAGCCCAATCGGGTCTTTTAGCATACCACTTTTCATATTCAGGTTGTTCTTGATAAGGGTTTTGTAAAAGGGTATACAATTCATTTAGTATAGAATAATCTCTTTTTTCAGCGGCATCAATACACAATTGTGACATATAATTTCGAAGGACATATTTTGGATTAACTTGGTTCATAGCTACACTTCTTTCTTTGTCTGATACTGTTTCTAATTGAAGTCTATCAATGTATTTAGAGAACCATTTGTGCCATTTTAGAGCGATGCTCTCATTACAATCATTACTGTTATAAAAGGCAAATTCAATTTTTTTAAAAGCAGTTTCTGGAGAATCATTTTTAAGTACTAAACTCAGGTTTCTAAAGAAAATAGTCATATCTGTCTCTATTTTTTGAAGCAAATCAATAAGTTCTTGAATTAAGCCGCGATCTTCTTTATCGTTTATTTGTAATCCCAATTTTGATTGCATCATTTGGAGATAGTTGGAGTCATATTCTTTGGTGTAAGCATCCAAAATAGCCTCTAGAGGTTGGGTTTCTTCAATTAAAGGATATAAGGCATTAGCTAATTGATACAAATTCCACAAACCAATTTGAGGCTGATTTTCAAATCGATATCTTTTGTGTTGATTATCTGTTGTGTTGGGTGTCCAGGTTGGGTTGTAGTCCTCTAGCCAACCATAAGGCCCATAGTCAATGGTAATGCCGTGAATGGACATGTTATCTGTATTCATGACACCATGAACAAAACCTACTCTTTGCCAGTGAAGTATCATTTCTAATGTGCTTTCAGTTACAGCTTTGAAAAAATCCACGTATTTATCTTTTCCTAGTGTTTTAATTTCAGGAAAATAATATTGGATAGTAAAATCTGCTAATAGTTTTAGATTGGTATAATCTTGTCTTGCGGCAAATATCTCAAAACTTCCAAATCGAATAAAACTCGGAGCCACTCTACAAACTATAGCTCCTTTTTCGTAAGCTGGATTCCCGTTGTACATAATGTCTCTCAGAACTTCGTCTCCTGTTACAACTAGTGAAAGGGAACGGGTAGTGGGTACTCCTAAATGTTGCATGGCTTCGGCACACAAATATTCTCTAATGGAAGAACGTAAAACAGCCAATCCGTCTGCGGTTCTTGAATACGGAGTAGGTCCAGCACCTTTTAATTGTAGCGTAAAGTTTTTTTCTTCATGGTTGATTTCCATTAAATTAATGGCTCTCCCATCGCCCAATTGCCCTGCCCAATTGCCAAATTGATGCCCCGCATAACACATGGCAAACGGTTGTGTGTTGGGATATATTTTTGTTCCTGAGAAAACGGCCAAGAAATCATCACTTTTCAACTCTTCTTCTTGTAATCCAATTTGCCTCGCAACATCAATACCCACGTGAATTAGTGATGGATTTGATGGTACTTTGGGAGATACGTATGAAAAGCAAGCGTTGTAAACTTGCCTTGGTGCATTATTTTGATTTGAATCAAAAGGGAGTGCCTTGGTAAATAGTGGATTTAGTTTTAAGTTCATTAGAGATGGACTGCAGTAATTAAAAAGTGAACAATAGTCTATTATTGTGAGTATAAAAGTAAGGGATTTTAATCTTCTTCTTTTAATCGTTATTAACAATTTGTTTGTTTTTTAGTTTTTTTTTGATTGAAATATTTAAATTTTTTTAATCAAAGTGTTGATTTTGATTTGTTTATAATGATTGTGATTCTTTTTTTAATAATTTTAGTTTTCAAAACAGTCAAAATATAACATAACGTACCATCAATAATTTTTTTGAACTTTCAACGTCTTACTTAATTTTTTACTCTTTATGATAACATCAATTTTTTTACTCAGAAAAAAAAGGCAACAATCATTGATTCTTCTCCTACTGATTTCATTGTTTTCTGGATTACAATTTGATTTGTTAGCTCAAGTTTCCGACTCTCAAACACTTGATACCTTGTTGTCAACGATTAAGAAGACAGATAGACAAATGAAGCAACTCAATGATGAGAGTTTCACCCAGAGTAAGGAGAATTATGAATTCAATGTTTTATTAAATAAGCAAAATTATTCTTTAAGTTTATTAAATGAGCAGATTCAAAAAGCTAATACTGTTTTAAAAGAGGGTATTGATTATAAAGATTTTACTACCGAATTAGATTTGTTAGTTAAGCTAAAGAAAAATGCCACAAGAGGTATAGTGATGGATAAAATTAAGATGAAATCAGCAAGAGATTTATCTGCTACTTCATTGCTTTTGAAAGAAATTCTTAAAAGAACCAACTCACAATTAGATAAAATCTCTCTAAACAATGAATCTTTAAGCAGAATACAAAGAAGGATGGATTCTTTGGCAGCGGATAAAATTCTGTACGAAATCCCAGTAAAAGAGGAAGCCAAGAAAAATTATGTGCAACAAATGGTGTTTATTTCCAATGATTTGAAATTGGTAAATTCTAGTTTGAAAAATGCAATTGATAGTATTCAAAAATTAGAAGTTGAAGGAAAAATTTTCAAGTATAGTCTAGAAGCTGATCTGGCCTTAGTTAATAATGCAAGGAAAATACTTAGTAAAAGTATTAATAATGGAGAACCAGATATATTTTATTCAAAATCTGAAAATATTACTTTCAAGCAAACCCTAAAACAGTCTTTTTATAAAGGGTATTTGTCATTTATTTTTTATGGGGCTAATCAAATTAATAACTTGATAGTTCTCCTTTTTTTTACATTTTTTTTGACAATCTATTTACGATTAATTCGAAAAAAATTCAAAAAAGCCAAGCTCTATAAAAATTTAAAATTTCCCGGCTATGTGTTAAACCATCCTCTTGCGGCTGCCATTTTGATTATGATATCTATTTTTCAATTTTTCATGCCTTCGCCTCCTTTTGTATTTTCGGGTTTGTTTTGGTTAATTTCTGGGATTGCAATTACTCTTATTTCTTTTCGCTCCATTAATAGATATTGGTTTAAGGTGTGGTTGATAATTTTTGTTTTAAACATTGTTGCCATTTTAGATAACTTGATTCTATTATATACGCCTTTAGAGAGAAACATTGTACTTCTAATGAGTGTTATTGGAGTAGTTTTAGCCGTTTATATTTTGGTTAATACTAGAAAAAAAGAAAAGCAATTCAATGAAAAAGGTTTTTTGATTGCCTTTATTGTTTTCTTGATTTTTCAAATTTTGGCAATCTATTACATGATGCAAAATTCTTATAATTTAGCTAAAATTTTAATGACAAACGGATACTTTACATTGATGATAGTCTATCAATTCATTTGGTCTTTTGGTTTAAGTATTGATACGTTTAATTTTTCAAAAGATTTATCACTGTATCATAATGATGATTTTGAGGGGAATCAAAAAGAAAAAGCGGACTTGAAAATACCTTTTTACGTTTATATTTTGTTTTTTTTAGGATGGTATATTTTGGTTAGCAGAAATACATATAGTTTTCAAAACTTTTTTGACCCAATTGGCGAAGTATATTTTGAAGAGAAGCAGTTTGGTGAATTTAAATTTTCATTTCATTCGGTGTTTTTGTTTTTCTTTATAATTCTTCTATCAGGATTAAGTGCTAGAATAGTAACGCTATTGGCCACAGAAACTAAGCCCAAAGAGCACGAGGCTGCTGGCAATGGCTTAGGGAGTTGGTTATTGTTAATTCGTATTTCTTTAATTACAATTGGAGTTATTATTGCATTTGTGTCGGCGGGTATTCCAATGGATAAGGTGACTTTGATGGTAAGTGCCTTAAGTGTAGGTATCGGTTTTGGATTGCAAAATTTGACTAATAATTTGATTAGCGGATTAATTATTGCTTTTGAAAAACCCATCAATTTGGACGATATCGTTGAGGTAGGTGGCCAAACTGGTAAGATGAAATCAATAGGAATTCGAAGCAGTGTCATTACCACTTGGGATGGAGCCGATGTAATTATTCCCAATGGTGATTTGTTGAGTCAACATTTGGTGAATTGGACTATGGGGAGTAATCGCCGCAGATTCGAGATTGATTTGGGTGTAGCTTATGGTTCAGATCTAAATGAAGTAAAAACTATTTTGATAGAGGTGCTCATGCAACACGAATTGGTATTAAAAAATCCAGCTCCAATGGTTTGGGTAACAAAATTCAACGATAGTGCTATAGATTTTGCTATAAAATATTGGGTGCCTCATTTCAATTTCGGGAGTGATGTTCGTAACGATCTCATTATAGCTATTGATGTAGCATTTAAAGCCAACGGCATAGAAATCCCTTTTCCTCAGCAAAATTTGCATATTCGTTCCAATGTTTCAACTAACAAGGATGAAAATTTAGATAAAGAATAATTTTCATAGAGCGAGATAATTTTTTTAAAAGCATGATGAGCACATAAAATGGAATAGTAACGCTAAATAAAATAACAAATGAGAAAAATAATTACAACACTAGCTCTTTTTGCATTTTTAGGAATAACATCTTGTAAAAAAGCTGCAAGACTTGAAGATTCATCAGCAGATACAACCCCTGTTGCAGTAGATTCTTCAAAAAACGAAGCTATGGTAGATCCTGACCCAACAGATACTATACCAGCTGGAAGCTACGGTATTCATTCATCAAGTATAAAAACAGCCGATTTGATTCGTTTAACTTTAAACGACTTGTATAAAGATGATTTGGCTAAGAATTTTATCGATGACAATAGTAAAAAGTTTATTTTCTTTGAATATGATTTAAACGATGATGAGAAAAAAGAAATGCTAGTTGGATTAACAGGAGGTTATTTTTGTGGTACTGGAGGTTGTACTCAACTGCTGTTGGATGATCGAGGAAATGTCATTACGCAATTTTCTGTATCAGGCAATCCTGTAGTAATAGATACTAATAAAACCAATGGATGGAAAGACTTGTTTATTTACAGTGGAGGAAAATACCGTATTGTAAAGTATAATGGAAAGACTTACCCATCCAATCCATCAACATTAGCAGAATTAAAAGTTATCCCTGGGGATGGTTTACCAAGAGCATTAGATTTTGAACATGAACCTTATACTTGGTTTAAGTTTTAGTAATAAAAAAAGGCTTTTGAAATGAATCAAAAGCCCTTTTTTATTTAGATACTATTGTTAGTGCTTTTTATAAACTGCATAAATAACATTTAGTGTTTTTTGATCTAAAACCGAGTCAATTTCTGTTTTGATATAATGTAACTTAAACGCTTTGATAGCGGCATTCAGGTTTTTTGTATCATATCCAATTATTCGCAACGCCATTTCAGCATTAAAATCTGTAGGGGCAGTTTCTAAAAGTGCATCCGGCCAAAGACCAAAACCTTTTTCAGCCAATAATTGCCACGGAAATAAGGCACTAGGGTCTACTTTCCTTGTAGGCGCAATATCAGAGTGACCTATGAAATTTTGAGTAGGAATGTTATAGTCTTTTTTTAATTTTGTTAAAAGAGCCAATAAACTATTAATTTGTGCTTCAGTAAATGGCTCTGAGCCATTATTATCAAGTTCAATCCCAATAGAAGCAGAGTTGATATCGCTGTTTTTTCCCCACGTTCCGTTGCCTGCATGCCACCCTCTTAAATAGTCATTTAGCATTTGAACCACTTTACCATCTTCGGCGATTACATAGTGGGCGCTCACTTTCGTACTGGCTAATGTGAATGTTTTTAAAGTTTGCTTTAGGGAATCCTGTGCAGTATGATGTATAATTACAAAATTAGGTTTTCTTAGATTGAAGTTTACCGTTCCAATCCATTCTGTAGTTACATTCTCTAATGCAGTTGGATTGAATTTAGAAATAGAGTCCTTCAGCGTATTGATTTGTTTCGTATAAAGTGTATCGTGAGTGGTTGTAGTTTCAACTTTTTGTAGAGCAATAGCTTCTTTTTCAGCTAGTTTTTGCTGTAAAGCTTTTAGTTGTTGTTCGTATACTTTATTACTTTCTTTGTAAGGATTAGACCCACATGAGCTTATAAGAAAACCAAAAAAAATACTAATTATAAATTGTTTATACATTTGTAAGTTGGTTAGTTGTTAAAGCAAGTGTAGCTTTTTTTATTTCTTTTTCTTCTTTTTAAATCCTCCTGCAATAATTTTTTTATAGAGATCTCTTTGATCGGGATTTAATAACTCTAGGATTTTTCGATCTGTATTTTCAGAAATTACCTTAATATCCTCGCTTTTACTTTCGTTAGAGCCCTCTTTTTTTATGATTACGCCTTGAGCATTGAGACTTTGGATTAAAATATTTTTGATGGCAATCTCTTGCAGCGCATCCAAACTCATTTCTGTTTTAAGATTTTCCATTACTCTGCTAGCCGTCTCTTCATTAGAGGGCGCTTTTGGAGCGCTTTGTGTTGGTCCTGAACCCATTTGGTTCATCTGGCTCATCCTTCCATTATTACCGTATCCATTATTGCCGTAACCATTATTATATTGTGCCCAATTCGTTTGTGAGAAAAACAAAGTGCATCCAAAAAAAAATAAAAATTGAATCTTTTGCATTACGATTGATTTATAAATTCAAATATACTAATTAAACAGGTTCTCCGTATAAGTCAAATTCAGTAGCTTCTGTAATTTTGATCATGACAAATTCGCCAGTTTTCACATAATGTTTTGAGGCGTCTATCAATACTTCATTATCTACATCAGGGCTGTCAAATTCGGTTCTTCCAATAAAATGTGCTCCTTCTTTGCGATCAATAATACATCTGAACGTTTTACCCACTTTTTCTTGATTCAAATCCCATGAAATTTGTGATTGTAGCTCCATTAATTCGTTTACACGAGCTTGTTTTACGTCGTCAGGAACATTGTCTTCTAGTAAATACGCGTGTGTGTTTTCTTCGTGTGAATAAGCAAAACAACCCATTCTATCAAATTTCATTTCTTGAACAAAATCTTTCAACGTATCAAAATCCTCTTGGGTTTCACCAGGATAACCTACAATTAGTGTGGTACGAATCGTAATTCCAGGCACGGCCGCTCTAAAATCTGTCAACAATTGAGTAGTTTTTGCTTGAGTTGTTCCTCGACGCATCGATTTCAGAATGCTGTCCGAAATATGTTGCAACGGAATATCAATATAGTTACAAATTTTTGGTTCACGTTTCATGATTTCCAATACATCCATCGGGAATCCAGTAGGAAAAGCATAATGCAAACGAATCCATTCAATACCTTCCACTTTTACCAGTGCTTCTAGCAAATCGCCAAGGGCACGTTTTTTATATAAATCAAGACCATAATATGTCAAGTCTTGAGCAATCAATATCAATTCTTTCACACCATCTTTGGCTAAACCTTCTGCTTCTTTAACCAATTTTTCAATGGTTTGAGAAACATTTTTTCCTCTCATTAGCGGAATCGCACAAAAGCTACAAGGTCTATCACAGCCTTCCGAAATTTTCAAATAAGCGTAGTTTTTTGGTGTTGTTGTTAAGCGCTCGCCTAATAATTCATGCTTGTAATCTGCTCCCAAAGCCTTCAATAAGCCAGGCAATTCAGTGGTTCCAAAATATTGATCTACATTTGGAATTTCTTTTTCTAAATCAGGACGGTATCTTTCAGAAAGGCAACCTGTTACAAAAACTTTATCAACCAAGCCTTTTTCTTTTTTATCAGCATATTCTAAAATCATGTTAACTGATTCGGCTTTAGCGTTATCAATAAAACCACAAGTGTTGATTACTATGATGTTCCCTTCGTCTTCCGCTTTTGCTTCATGAGTAACTTCTTTCCCGCTAGCACGAAGTTGTCCCATCAAGACTTCACTATCATATACATTTTTAGAACATCCTAAAGTGATGACATTAATTTTATTCTTTTTTGTTGACTTTGTTCTCATAATATAAATTCCCCTTCTTGTAGGAATTGGCAAAATTACGCTTTTTTTTCTTCAGAAAAAGTATTAATTAGGGTAGTTATCCCAATACGTATTGGATTTTAGATAGATTTTTGAATTGTTTTAGAAGCAGAAAGAAGGCGGCTTACTTGGCTTCAAAGACCCGTCATCCGCTATATCTTTGCCTTTTGAAAGAAAAAAGGCAAAGGATGCCGCTCCTACCGGGGCTAGAAGGAAGATAGGGCTTTTTTGCCAACATTTAAAGAAAGTCTCGATAATGTAACAGCAAAAAAAAGAAGCCGAACTTGGCTTCTTTTTTGTCTCTTTTTTATAATTCAAACAATACCGTCAGAGACACATTGTTGTTAATGGCGTCTATACTTGCTGCATTGGTAAGTCCCGTGCTAAAAAAGCCTTGTTGGTAATTTCGTTTTGCGTAAGAATAAGCAAGGTCAACTCGAGTTGCTCCAAAATTGTATCCCAAACCTCCGGAATAGCTAGTCAAGTCCCCAATGGTAGTTTTGTTTTTGTAAGGGCTCTGTTCCATACGGTAGCCACCTCTCAAACTCAACGCTTTAATTTTGTATTCAGCCCCAATTCGTAATTCGCCTGAAGTTTTAAGAGTTGCATTCATTTCAGCGTTTAAATCTCTATAATAATCGTCACTTGTAGGTCTAAATTTTACATTTGAATAATCTTTTAAAGAGTAATCAACACTTATCAATCCCTTTTTGCCAAATACATACCCTAAACTTCCAGTATATTTACTTGGAGTTTGCAAACGATAAGGAGCATAATAATTAGTAATTCGCGGATCAATAACATCAGTAGGTAATTCTCCAGAAGTATTGCTTCTAACAGCGCTTAATCGTTGTGTCAATTCATCACTCAAATTCATCCATGTTGGAGATTCATACGCCGCACCCAGTCTCAATCCGTCTGTAATTTTTGCAATAGCACCTATTTGAAAAGAAAATCCTGTCCCATTGGTGTATAAATCATTACTAAAACGCATTCTGTTAATTCGATCTACATTGGTTAAGGTATTGTCATTGTCTTCGTAAAACCTTGAAGATTGAGTAAAATTTGAGAAATGCGAGTTAAGGTTAATCCCTATATAAAGTCTGTCTTTATAGGAAGAAGAAAAGTTAAAGGATAACTTTCCGTTGTAACCATTAGAGTAAATGCCGTTTTCTTGGTAATAATTGCCTCCTTCGCGCACATTTGAAGTATAAGCGGTATTATTGGTTGAATTCGAAACAGGATTGATAATATATCCTTGATAGCCCAAGAAAGCTTGTTGTTCAGCGTTGTTTAATTCAGGATAATTTCCATTTTCTAAGACATTTAAAGGGATGCCATTAGCATAACTCAAAAAATAATTCGCAATTGAGTTGGTTGGATTTACCCCAGCCGAAAATCTAGCATTGTCAAAATTGTTGGTGTTTTCATAGTTTACGGCAAAGGCTATTTTGGTCCATTTGGCATTTTTGTCATGGTTTTTAAATACAAAAACACCTCCTGCTTGATTCAAATCAAAAGAATTTTCACTCTCACTAGTTGAAGTCCCAAAATAATTTGAAGTGTTTTTAGTACCATAATTACTAAGGGTTAATCCTAATTGATTATTTGTAAACACAGCAGAGCCTGCAGGATTTACATTTATAGAGGACAAATCACCTCCCAATGCTCCAAAAGCACCACTCATTGCTCTATATCTTGCAGTGCCGTTAAGGTTGTCTACAGAATAACGTAATGCATCAGATATATCTTGTGCACTTGCCGATGTAAACACAAAGGCAAAAGCAAGTAGTATAAAGGTATTCTTCATATGGATTGAGTTAGTTTTGATTGAATAGTTATAAAAAAGAAGCTATTATCCTCTTCCACCTCTTCCGCCGCCACTAGAAGATCGTGATCCACCTCCACCACCAGAGGAACGCATACTTCCACTTGATGAGTTTGATGAGCTTGGAGAATAGGAGCGAGTAGGAGTGTAACTATTGTTTCTTGATCTTGTAGAGTTATTAGAATTTGTGTTATAATTGCTGCTTTCTCTGCTTGTTCTTGTGGTAGTATAGGATGAATTGTTTGAATTAGAACTACTATTTCTTCTATTAAAAGAATTGTTTGAGATGTAATCAGCATTCGAATTCCTTCTAAAGTCTGTGCTGCTTCTTCTGTTGTAATTAGTTATATTTTGACTATTACGGTTGTTGTAGGTTCTATTAACGTAGTTTCTGTTAGTGTATCCAGAGCCTCTTCTGCTAGCATTGTAGGCATAATTGTTATACCTGTAATTTGGGTATCCCCAATTTCCACCGGGATAACCCCACCAGCCTCCACCAGGATATCCCCAGCCAATATTCCAACCCCAGCCGGCATTCCAACCCCAGCCAGTATTCCAACCCCAGCCAGTATTCCATCCCCATGGGTTATTCCATCCCCATCCGGCACCATACCAATTATTCCAGCCATTATCATTGATATATATGGTAGTGTTTTGTGGACTGCTTCCCCAGCTTGCATAACCAGTATTTGGTGCTTGAATACTATCATTAACATCTACGTAATTATTATAACTTTCTACATCAGTAAAAATTTCTGCTGATGAATTGGTGTTTTGTAAAGAGTTGAAGTATTCTTGATATTGATTTCCTGAGGTGTTTTGGGATTCATTGTAAACAATTCTAGAAGAATTGGAGCCATAGACACCATCATATTCGTAGTAAGAGCTATTTTGATAAGAGCCACACGAAACAACTAATAAACTTAAAAGTCCAACAAGAGTAAATTGGCTTATATTTCTTGAGGAAAAAACAGTAGTTTTCATATCTATGGGAATTTTTATTGTTGAACATTACAAAAATAGTTAGTTTTGCCTAACTAATACGTTAAAAAAAATAAAACAAAATTTGTGCCAAACTATTTGATATGAGCAAGAACCTTACTACAAGAGAAGAAGATTATTCTAAATGGTATAATGAGCTAGTTGTAAAAGCTGATTTAGCCGAGAATTCAGGGGTTAGAGGCTGTATGGTAATCAAACCTTACGGATATGCTATCTGGGAAAAAATGCAAGCAGAATTGGATCGTATGTTCAAAGAAACGGGACATCAAAATGCTTATTTTCCGCTGTTTGTGCCCAAAAGTATGTTTGAGGCAGAGGAGAAAAATGCAGAGGGATTCGCAAAAGAGTGTGCTATTGTTACGCATTATAGATTAAAAAATGATCCAGACAAACCAGGAAAGTTAATGGTGGATCCTAATGCTAAGTTAGAAGAGGAGTTAATTGTGCGTCCAACTAGTGAAGCAATTATCTGGTCAACCTATAAAGGATGGGTTCAGTCCTATAGAGATTTACCTTTGTTGATTAATCAATGGGCAAATGTGGTGAGATGGGAGATGAGGACTCGTTTGTTTTTAAGAACTGCTGAGTTTTTGTGGCAAGAAGGGCATACAGCACATGCGACAAAAAAAGAAGCTATAGAAGAGTCTGAAAAAATGATGAATGTATATGCAGATTTCGTTCAGAATTTTATGGCGATACCAGTGGTAAAAGGATTGAAAACAGAAACTGAACGATTTGCTGGAGCAGAAGAAACGTATTGTATCGAAGCTTTGATGCAAGATGGAAAAGCATTACAAGCTGGGACATCTCATTTCTTGGGTCAGAATTTTGCCAAAGCATTCGATGTTAAGTTTGCTAACGCCGAGGGAAAACAAGAATATGTTTGGGGAACTTCTTGGGGAGTTTCGACGCGATTGATGGGAGCTTTAGTTATGACGCATTCTGATGATAAAGGATTGGTTTTGCCTCCAAATTTAGCGCCAATACAAGTGGTGATTGTACCTATATATAAGTCAGAAGAACAACTTGAAGCTATTTCGACTGCGGTTGCCGATTTAACTACTGCGCTAAGAAAACTGAATATTAGTGTGAAGTATGATGATAGAACCACTCAAAAGCCAGGCTTTAAGTTTGCCGAATGGGAATTGAAAGGTGTTCCTGTTCGAATTGCTGTAGGTCCAAAAGATTTAGAAAACGGTACTTTTGAAGTAGCAAGACGTGATAATTTATCAAAAGAAGTGGTAGAAGCACAAGGAATAGAAAATTATATTGCAAAATTATTGATTCAGATTCAAACTGATTTATTTGAGAATGCATTGTCATATAGAGAAAGTCATATAACAGAAGTGAATAGTTTTGAGGAATTTACATCGGTTTTGGAAACCAAAGGAGGTTTTGTTTCAGCCCATTGGGATGGTACCGCTGCCACTGAGGAAAAAATAAAAGAGCTTACAAAAGCAACCATAAGATGTATCCCTTTAGATAGAGTTGAAGAGGTGGGAAGCTGCGTATTTACTGGGAATCCTTCGGCTGGAAGAGTGCTTTTTGCTAAGGCATATTAAAAAAAAAATATTTTTTTTGCATCAACTATTGCGCTTCTCAAAAATAGTTGTATTTTTGCATCCGCATTACAGAAGCACGGTCCGTTCGTCTATCGGTTAGGACGCCAGGTTTTCATCCTGGTAAGGGGGGTTCGATTCCCCCACGGACTACAATTTTGTTTTGAAAAGTATAGTTTTCCTGAACTTATTAGGAATAATGGTCCGTTCGTCTATCGGTTAGGACGCCAGGTTTTCATCCTGGTAAGGGGGGTTCGATTCCCCCACGGACTACGAATTTTTATTGAATTGATACCCAAACTTAGAAGAATAATGGTCCGTTCGTCTAGGGGTTAGGACGCCAAGATTTCGTCTTGGTAACAGGGGTTCGATTCCCTTACGGACTACAGAAAAATAATAAAGATAAAAAAATAATACAATGGCAAATCATAAGTCAGCTCTAAAGAGAATCAGAAGTAACGAAAAGAAAAGAGTGTTAAATAGATACCAACACAAAACTACTCGTAATGCTATAAAAGCATTAAGAATTGCTACGGATAAAGCTGATGCATCAGCTAAATTATCTGCTGTTATATCTATGATTGATAAGTTAGCTAAGAAAAATATTATCCATGATAATAAAGCTTCTAACTTAAAATCTAAGTTAACTAAGCATGTTGCTAAATTGTAATAAATTGCTTTTTGCACAAACTACTCATAAAAAAACTCCTATATGGAGTTTTTTTTATGAGTAGTTTTTACTTAAATTTTTCCTTCAAATAATCTAGCATTCCTACAGTTATTGGTTTTGGAAGAAAATCTGCAACCACGCTATAAGTTTTTGCTTTTGCTAGATCATGTGGATCAATAGTTGATGAAAGTATAATTACTTTTACAGTATTGAATTCTGAATAATGCTCGCTCGTAAAAAGATCGAGAAATTTCCAGCCTCCAATTACCGGCATATTTAGGTCTAAAAAGATTAATTCAGGTTTTGAATTGAAATTTTTAAAAGTATTTTCTTTAAAATCATCATACATTTGCAAAGCTTCATCGCCATTTAAAGCGGTAATTACTTCTTTTGCAAATGCGGTTTTAGAGATGATTTTTTTGCTAATCATCAATGATATTGGGTCATCATCAATACAAAAAATTGTGTTGTACATTTTGCGCTTCTTTAAAAGGTTAATGTGAATTGGGTGCCTTTGTTTACTTCACTTTCTATTGTTATGTTTCCTCCTAAAGATTCTATTTGAGACTTTACTAAATAGAGTCCCAAGCCTTTGCTGTCTGGGTAATCATGGAATCTTTGATACAAACCAAAAACATGTTCTGAATTTCGTTCTAAATCTATTCCTATGCCGTTATCTTTGAATTTTAGTACTGTTTTATTATTTACTTCTTTTGTTGAAATTGAAATTTTTAATCTTTTAGATTGAGATTTATATTTAATGGAATTGGTTAATAAATTCATTAAAATACTTTCAAGATACGCTTTATTCGTATAAATTGTTTCAATTGAATCAAAATTTAGTTTTAGTATGGGTTTTGATTGCTCAATTTGAAACTGAAGTTGATTAAAAACATGTTCTAGGACTTCAGTAATAGAAACTAACTCTTTTTGTATGGAAATTTGATCCTTGATGACGATAATTTTGACCAAATCATTAATGGTATCGTTTAAAAGGTGAGTTGATTTATTAAACCCACTTATTATTTCTAATAATTCACTATCAGTAATTGGGATGTCTTCAATTAAATTTAGAAGGCCAATCAAGTTTGATAATGGCGCTCTCAAATTATGAGACGTAATATAGGAGAATTGTTTTAAATCTTTATTGTTTTGCGTTAATTCGCGAATGAGTTGTTCTTTTTCTTTTTCTTGTTTTCTTTCTTCTGTAACATCTTTTTGAATGGAGATCCAATGTGAGAGTTCTTTGTCGTTATTATAAATTGGTATCATAGAAAAGCGAACCCAATATTCTTCTTTATTCTTTTTTCTGGTTAAGGTTTCGATTTGACACTCCCTTTTTTCAGCAAGTGCTGAGCTGAATTTTTCATATTCATTTAGATCGAGATGATCGGTATTGAAAGGATTGAAAGGTTTTAAGAGTACTTTTTTTGATTTATGTCCTGTCATTGCACAAAAAGCATCATTTACATAAATGATATTTGGAAATAATGCACTTTCTGAATCTGATTTGGTAATAACTACCGCATCTTTTGTTTGAGTAACAACAGTTTCTAATAATTTGAGGTTTTGTTCTTCTTGTTTTTGTTTTGTGATATCTTGAATTGCCCCAATCATTCGTAGAGCCCTTCCTTCTTTGTCTTTTAAAAGAAATCCTCTGTCAAGAACGTATTTATAGGTGTTGTCAGCGCATCTAAAACGATACTGATCTTGCCATTTTTCTGATTTTTGTTCGATGAATGAGTATAATTTGATAGACATTTTTATGCTATCTTCAGGGTGAATTTTGTCAAACCACCAAGCCGATGTATTGCCTACTTGATCTTCGGTATAACCAAAAATGGATGCTATTCCTTTGTTCCAAGATATGGTGTCCTCTTGTATTTTCCAATCCCATATGGTATCGCTAGTAGCCTTCGAGACAATGTCGTACTTTTCGTTTGATTCTTTTATTTCATTAGTATTCGATCTTATTTTATCTAATATTCTAATGTTACGATTATCATTTTTTGATAAAATATATCGAAATAATAATCCTACGAATAAGATAAAAATGATGTCCTTGATTAAATTGTAGAAAAATGGATTTTCAAAGTGGAATTTGTTTGAAAATTTATGCCAAACAATGGCCATGAACATGGAAAAAAGAATGAAAATACTGATTATTTGATTGGTTTTACTTTTCATTACTCAAATATAAATAATTTATTTGTTAGAATTTTAAAATTCTGTTATAAAACTTTGGGTTGCATGAATGAAGGATATTGAACCGCTTGTTATTCAAAGTTTTAGTAAACAATGAAGGAAAGGTTTTTTATATGAAAATAAAGTGTACCTTTGCAGCCATTAAAAATCACAGATGGAATCTATTAGAAACATTGCAATTATTGCCCACGTCGATCACGGTAAAACCACTTTGGTTGATAAAATTATGTATCACTGTCAATTAT
>CAUPCW010000032.1:0-31380 GCA_963509895.1 uncultured Flavobacterium sp. | reverse complement strand
ATATGCTGTTAGTTTGACCAACTTAGCTTTGGCACAAAACGCTTGGCAATTGGCTTTGGGACTTTTTGCCTTTGGACTTACCGCCAACTTAACCAATATTTCGGTAAACACCCAAGGCGTCTATACCGAAGGCCTTTTTAAGCGCAACATTATGTTGTCTTTTCACGGAATGTGGAGCTTGGCTGGTTTTACAGGAGCCTTAATCGGCCTAGGTATTTTAGCTTTAGAATTAACGACTTACATCCATTTTATCATTGTCGCTTGCATCGTTTTGGGACTAGTTGCCTTCAATTACAAATTGCTCATCCGAGCCAAAGAAACCCAAAAAACCGAAAAGAAAAAATCTTTTTTCAAACCCGATCCCACCTTAATTTGGCTAGGTGTTATTGGCTTTTGTTGTATGGCTAGCGAAGGCGTAATGTTCGATTGGAGTGGCGTATATTTCAAAGACGTTGTCAAAGTTCCTGGGCCTTTAGTAGTTTTGGGCTACACTTCCTTTATGATTATGATGGCCAGCGGCCGCTTTTTTGGCGATCGCCTTACCCAAAAATGGGGACGCAAAAAAGTAATGCAAATCAGCGGGTGTGTCATTTCAACTAGTTTATTCACCGCCGTATTTTTTCCCTACATAGTTCCCGCAACCATCGCGTTTATGTTTGTTGGTTTAGGCGTTTCAACTATCATTCCAACCTTATATAGCATCGCAGGAAAACACCCCACCATCCCAACTGGCGAAGCCCTCACCGCTGTATCAAGCGTAAGTTTCCTTGGCTTTTTAATGGGACCACCCGTTATTGGACATATTGCTCAAGCTTTTGGCTTACAATTTTCATTCGCTTTTATTGGCATCTTCGGGTTTTTAATCGCCTTTATGGTATCCAAAATAAAAATCGAAGCCTAATTATAAGGAGCACACGACACTGCTATACCAGACGAGTTGTCCTGCTGTACGCTATATCTTTTTTTTCTAGCTCACCGTTTTTACAAACCGGTCAGCCAGAAAAAAAAGGATGCCGCTCCCATCAGGGCTAGACGAGAAATTTTAACATTCCATCATAACAACAAAAAATTTCAATCGTTCTCGTACAAGTTAATAGTTTTTTTATTACATTTATAAAACACAATAAATGATTATCAATTAGTTATAATAAAAACACTTTTAAATACCATTTTTTAAAGCAATGCATTTGAGTTTCGTGCTCAAATTTCCAAAAACGTTTTATTAATTAATGGGAGTGTTGCACTCCGCAAACTGTTGTATTGGAGGATTTCATTTTGTTGGGTCCTCCAGTGTAACAGTACTTTATTTTTTATAAACGCTCATGCTAAAAAAGTTATTTGTTCTTGGTTTTCTTTTATTTATTCCAAAAAATTACGCACAAAACACGGCTGGTTTTACCCTTAAAGTAATCGAAGCCCAATCGCATAAATCATTACCCTCAGTAGTAGTTAGTGTCCAAAACACTGCTTTTTTACAACTTACCTCCGCTTCTGGAACCGTGCTTTTCGACCAATTACCGCCCAACGCCTATTATGTATTACTCCACAGTCAAGGCTACAAAGACCAATTATTAGCCGTTACCGTTGCTCCCAAAACCATCACCGATTTAGGCACCATTCTACTCTCCACAGACCCAATGGCCGAAATACAAAGTGCCACCATCGCCCTATCCGAAGCGCAATTGAATGATGATTTTAATGGTTCGGAAAGTACTGCACCGTTACTACAAGCGTCTCGAGATGTGTTTCAGCAAGCCGCCGCTTTTCAATGGGGACAAACTCGTTTTAGGATTCGAGGACTCGATGCCGAAAATGCCACTTTACTGCTAAATGGGTTGACATTAAACAAAGTATATGATGGTCGACCACAATGGGGCGATTGGGGCGGCATCAACGATGTACTGCGCAATCAAGAAATCGTTATTGGCACCGACGCTTTCGACTACAGTTTTGGCGGACTTTTGGGTGCACAACACATCAGCACCAGAGCCTCTAGTTATCGTTCGGGTTCCCGACTCTCTTTTGCTGGAACCAATACCACTTACAACTGGCGAATGATGGCAACCTATGCTTCTGGGGTAAGCAAAAAAGGCTGGGCGTTCGTAGTTTCTGCTGGAAAACGAATCGGCGAAAATCCCTATTTCGAAGGCACTCATTTTGACGGTAACTCGGCTTTCATCAGCGTCGAAAAACAATTCGGTGAAAAACATTCGATCAACTTTACGGGTATCTATACACCCAACTCAAGAGCCAAAACCGCTCCCAACACCGCCGAAGTTTATCATCTAATGGGTTCGCGATACAATTCCTATTGGGGCTTTCAAAACGGCAAACAACGAAACGCCAGAATCAAAACCGTAGACGAGCCGCTACTTCTACTCAACCACTATTTCAAAATCAACGACAAAACACAACTACAATCTGGAGTGCTTTATCAGTGGGGCAACATCAGCAACAGCACTATCGATTTTCAAAATGCCAACAATCCAGACCCGACCTATTACCGCAAAATGCCAAGCTATTACACTTCGCTTTACGAAAAAGACCAAGGCGAATTTTCGGGTGCTTTCATTCCCGATGAAGAGAATGCCGAAAAAAGTCGATTAGCCTTCTTAGAAAATCCACAAATCAATTGGTCGGCACTTTACCAAGCCAATCAACAACCCATCCTTAATTCTAATGGAACCATCATCGGATACGAGCCTTCCAAAAGCAACTACATCGTCTATGAAGACCGAGCCGACGAAACCGTCCTAGCTGCTAATACGCTTTTGAACACCCAACTTTCAGAAGCTGTTGCCTTAACGGCTGGCGCGAATTTCAAAACCTCAAAAACACAACACTATCAAAAAGTAATCGACCTTTTGGGCGGCAGTTATTTTGAAGACATCGATGCGTTTTATAACGGCAATCAAGCCCAATCCGATTTGAATCATCCCAACCGACAAGTAGTTGAAGGCGATACTTATGGCTATAACTATTTCATAAGAGCACAAGTCATTCAAGCCTTTACGCAGTTTCAATTCCAATTCCGAAAGCTGCATTTTTACTTTGGACAGGAATTTTCAATGACCAACTATCAGCGCGAAGGATTGTACAAAAACGGACTTTATGAGAACAATTCTTTGGGCAAAAGCAACACAATCAACTTCGAGAATTTTGGCTTCAAAACAGGAATGACCTATTCGATTTCTGGAAAACAAGCTGTTTTATTTCACGCTGCTCACCTAAGTAAAGCCCCTACGATTCAAAACACTTTTCCCAACGCCCGCTTAAACAATAGTCTTGTGAATGGCCTTACCAATGAAACCCATAGTAGCATCGAAGCAACGTATTTGTATCGAACGCCAATCATAAAAGTAAGAGCGACTACCTATTATTCTTACCTAAAAAACACCACAGAGAATTCTTTTTTCTATGCCGAAGGCATTTTCGATGACGGAGCGGGTTACACCAATACCGATGCCTTCGTAGGACAAACACTTACCCAACTCGACAAACAAAATTATGGCGCCGAATTAAGCGTTGAATATCCCATTAGTACCACACTGAAAACAACTTTAGCCGCCGCCTACGGACGCTATACTTATGCCAGCAACCCCAACGTTACCATAACGAATGATGCCCAAGCATTGGTAGACAACAGCAATCCTGTATTTGATTTTGGAAAAGCCATTCTCAAAAATTACCATCAAGCGGGATTACCTCAACAGGCCTACAGTGCGGGATTAGAATATCGCAATCCTCACTATTGGTGGATGGGTACCAATGTAAATTACGTTACCGAATCCTATATCTCCGTTTCACCCATTGCCCGTACGGCTATTTTTTTTAGAAATCCAGCTAACGGTTTTCCTTTTCCTGAAGCCACCGAAGAACGAGCCAAAGCATTACTGCGTCAAGAAAAACTAGACCCTGTCCTACTCCTCAATCTCACTGGTGGAAAAACGTGGCGAATCAAAGGGAAAACACTTGGATTGTTTATGAGTGTTACTAATCTTTTAGATACCCATTACAAAACCGGAGGTTACGAACAAGCCCGAAACGCCAATTTTCGACAACGCAACCAAGATGTCTCAAGCGGGACGCCCAACTTTGGCAACAAATATTTCCAAGGCTATGGCCGTAATTATTTTGTCTCCTTATATCTAAATTTATAATCAACCTCATTAAAATATAAAAATATGAAACGCTATAGTTCTTCTCTATCCTTCCTCTTTGTCTTTTCCTTATTCTTGACGAATTGCGCTCAAGAAGATGTTGATATTCCAAAACTAGAATGCACCCAACCCGATTTAAAAGTCAACCAAACCGTGTCTCAGGTGAAAGCCAACGCCAATGCAATTGTGGCCCAATACCCTTATGACGATAGCATCGAAGCCTATGTGGTTTCGAGTGACGAAGGCGGGAATTTTTTCAAAACCATTAGTTTTCAAACGTTGGCCACGGCTACTTCGCCAGCCATTGGTTTTAGTGTGCCTATAGATGCAACCAACCTATACATCGATTTTCGATTGGGAAGCAAAGTCTATCTTCAACTCAAAAATCAATATACCGACATCAATTTCGGCGGACTTAGAATTGGGTCAATTTATGTCAATTCCTATAACGAAGGTGGCGTGGGCAGACTTTCGCAAAACGATTATAAAAAAGTACTGTTCCCCTCCTGCACCATTATCGAGGAATCGCAATTGACCAAAGCCATAACTATTCCCGAATTGCTGAATGACGCCAACTTAAACACTTTGGTAGAATTGCAAAACGTACAATTTACCACCGATGCCGTAGGAAGAAAATACTATGAGGAAAGCGAAGATATCGGTGGCGGCACCAATTGGAATTTGATGGACCAATTAGGGAATCAAGTTATTTTTAGAACCTCTAGTTTTGCCAATTTCGCCACCAAAACTGTCCCAAAAGGAAGCGGAAAAGTCAAAGGTGTTTTGAGCAAATTTGGCACTGATTACCAACTCATCGCTCGTTCCGAAAAAGATGTGAACTTGACAGGCGCTAGTATCACACCTTTCTTCAAAGAAGATTTTGAAAAAGTAGTCGATAAAACCAACCTGAGTTTACCCGGTTGGACAAATCTAGCTCAAAAAGGAACGCCAGTGTGGAAAGGCACGGTGTACAATGGCAATGGCTACGCCGAGTTTGCGATTTCAGGAACCAAAGTAGTTTCAAATGTAGCTTGGTTAATTTCTCCCAAAATCGACTTAGATATTCACACCAATGAAATCTTGACCTTCCGCTCGGCCCAACATCATATCGATGTCGATTCGCCTCTGAATACCTTAGACGTTTTTATTTCCACCAATTTTGATGGCGTAAACATTGCTTCCGCCACTTGGACTCCTTTAAAAGCCACAGTCCCCAAACAGGCTACTCCTTGGTACCAATTCATCGGCTCGGGTGCCATAGATTTAAGTGCGTTCAAAGGCAAAGTCAACATTGCTTTTCGCTACACAGGCTCAGGGAAAAATGCCGCACTAGATGGTGCTTTTATGGTAGATGATGTGCAAATTTTTGGGGATAAGTAAAGCTCCATAATTAACTAATTTTGCTATCAATAATTGGCTATTATTCAGGTACTTTTTTGACATTACTTGCCTCCTACTTTAGTTGGAGGGTTGAAATTTAAAAGCTTTAAAGGCTTTAGCCAAAATTAGCTGCGTTTATTTGGCTAAAGCCAATGCAATCAATTCCCATAACTCCAGCTAAAGCTGGAGCCAATTGATTTTTTTTCACCGCAAAAATGCGGCGAATAACATCTTTATTCACCGCATCGTAGTTAACTATCGGTGTTATTGGTCTCAATTGTATCCAAAAAGAAATGATTTTCTAAATCGCGTTTACTAAAAATCATTTTTGTATTTTGGTCGTCCCAAATCAAAACTAAACAAAAATGAAAACCTATTTCGCGGCCTTCGCTCTGATGGCTTTTTCGTATGGCTTACAAAGTCAAACCTTAGACAAATCATTGCAATTAAAGCAAATTGCCGTAGTCAAGACCAATTTTAGAAACCTAAAAAGTGGTGAAATGGTCAACAAAACCTATGCTTTTGACAACGGAAAATTAACCACCATCAAAACCTCGGATGTGACACAAAGTTTCTTTTACAACAAAAAAGGATTACTAGATCACACCGTAAAAGACCGCAACGGAAGCAATTGGAAAGAAGTAATTAGCTACGCTTATGACGCTGAAGACCGCTTGATGTTATTTACCAAAAAGTACGACGAAGACGGTAAATTTGTGACCAAAACCGTAACGTATACCTATGACGGCTCCCGAATCAAGCAAGTCACCAAAAAAAGTACCACCCAGCAACTTTTTGTGGAAGAAGTAGATTTTGTAGTCGAAAACGGGAAGGTAGTTCGCCGCTCCGTTCGTGACCGAAACAAACAAATCATTCACAAAACCGAATTCTATTACGACAAAGAAAATCAAACCAAACAAACCGGACTTTTGGGCGACAAGACCATCAAGTATTATGGTTATGATGACAAAGAATCAGTGAATTTATTGATGGTGAAAAACATTTTTGGTTCCAATTACCAAGTGATTGTTCCTTTGATTTCGTTCCAAGAAGAAGAATTTGAGTTTACGTTTATTAGCATGAACAACGAACTGAAATTTACTTCAACTGCCAACACGATTGTTCGCGCAGGAACGTTTAAATACAATGCCCAAAATTATCCTGCCTCTTACTCCTTAATCGAAGACAGCGGAATGATCAAAACCGTAAAAACCTACACTTACGAGTAATTTTTTTGCCAATTATAAGCCACGAATACCCGAATTTTCAAATCACTAATTCGTATTTTCTTTTTAAATCAAACAAATTAAGAATTCGCGCATTCGTGGCTCACTTTTTTTTGAATCCAATAAAATGTAATTCATGCATTCGCGGCCACCTTCTTTAAAAGCAAATGATTAAATTTGCGGCTTATTTGATGATATGTTAGAAAAAGAAAAAATAAATTTCGAAAAAACGGCTGTAGTCGGGATTGTCACTCAAAATCAAAGTGAAGACAAACTGAGTGAATACCTCGACGAATTAGAGTTTTTGACCTTTACTGCTGGTGGGCAAGTGGTAAAACGCTTTTGGCAAAAAATGGACAAACCCAATCCCAAAACGTTTTTGGGTACAGGTAAAATAGACGAAATTCATCTTTTTGTAAAAGAAAATGACATTTCGACCTTGATTTTTGACGACGAGTTAACGCCTTCACAACAAAAGAATATCTCCAAAATTATCGATTGCAAAATCCTTGACCGAACCAATTTGATCTTGGATATTTTTGCACAACGCGCCGAAACTTCTTATGCAAGAACGCAGGTAGAATTGGCACAATGCATCTATTTGTTGCCTCGTCTTTCGGGTTTATGGACGCACTTAGAACGACAAAAAGGAGGAATCGGGATGCGTGGTCCGGGGGAAACCGAAATCGAAACTGACCGACGTATTGTTCGTGATCGTATCTCGTTGCTAAAAGATAAAATCAAAACCATCGACAAACAAATGGGCATTCAGCGCAGCAATCGCGGCGCTATGGTTCGTGTCGCGCTGGTAGGATATACCAATGTGGGCAAATCAACCTTGATGAATGCAGTGGGTAAAAGCGATGTTTTTGTAGAAAATAAATTGTTTGCTACCCTAGACACTACCGTTCGAAAAGTGGTCATCAAAAACTTGCCTTTCTTGCTTTCAGACACCGTAGGATTCATCCGAAAATTGCCAACGCAATTGGTCGATTCGTTCAAAAGTACGCTAGACGAAGTACGCGAAGCCGATTTATTATTACACATTGTAGATATTTCGCACCCTGATTTTGAAGACCACATCGCCTCTGTCAATCAAACCTTGTTAGACATCAAAGCACATGACAAACCTATTATTATGGTGTTCAACAAAATCGATGCTTACCAACATTTAACGATAGACGAAGACGATTTAATGACCGAAAAAACGCCACGTCACTTTACCCTCGACGAGTGGAAACAAACTTGGATGAGTCGCGTGGGCCACGAAAATGCCTTGTTCATCTCGGCCACCCACAAGGAAAACTTCGAGGAATTTAGAGAACGAGTATACGAAGCCGTGCGACAAATTCACATCACGCGCTTCCCTTACAACAAATTCTTGTATCCCGATTATAAGGATGCCATTGAGAAAGAAGAAAAAGAATAATCGTAAAAAAGCCCTTTTGATTCGTTTATCAAAAGGGCTTTTTGCATAATTAGGAGCGGCCAGCATTGGGCTTTCTTGTTAGCATCGTCCCGTGATTCGCTATATCTTTGCAGCCGAACCCCGGCCACAAAGGATGCCGCTACTCCCGGGGCTAAAAGGAATTATTTTGTTTTTTTGAAAACATCAATTATTAAAACCCATAACTTACGCCTAAACCAAAAACTTGTCGGGTTTGAAATCCCTGAAAAGCATTGTCGTCATAAATAGCTTGAAAGTTCAAATTAGCTGATAGAAATTTATTAATTTTCATCACGATAGCCAATGAGTAATCCATATCTACATTTTGCGGATCTTCTAAATAGTTGGAATAAAGATTCAGCGTATTCTCTGCCGAAACATTTGTCATCAAATTAAATTTATAATAAGCCGAAGCATAAAAACCCAATTCGTAGCGCAAGCTTTTATTGGCATCAACCCCAAAATAAGCGCCGTCTACATAGCCAGGTTGCGAGGTATAAAAATCGTCTACAAAGGTCATTTTGGAAGTCAATGGCGCAAAATTCAAACGCAAATGGTCACCTTTTTTCCAGAATAAACCAGGACCAAAAGTAAGATAACCTGGAGACAAAAAGTTAGTGTTTTCTGTTCTTATCTCAGCTCCATTGGCATCTTTGCCGTAAATATAACCACGAGTAAATTGAGTCCTAAAATTCAGAAATAAAGAGTAGTACCAATTCCCAAAAGCGAGTTGTCCTAAGGTAGAATTGAATTCGAAACGATCATCGGTTTTTTTCTCAAAATCAGCATTTTTGGTTTGTAGCAAACCATAAGAAGCAATGATTTTGTTGTCCCAAGTCAGTTTGTCTTTTTTGTAATTGAAATCATAGTTGATACCTAAATTTCCAGACAAGTTGTTTTCTCCACCTGCAATCCAGTTATTGAAGCTGGATTGGCTGAAAAGAAAAGCAATATTTCCTTTTTTGCGCCAGCCATTAGGTAAAGTATCATTAATGTTTTTAACAGCTGCTTCTGTGTTTTTGATTAACTCTTTCTCGGTGTTTTGTGCCTTTGTTTCGGTAATGGAATAAAGTAGAAACAGGGTAATTACAATGGCTCTCATTTCGTTTGGTTTTAAAATTCTTGCTCAAATGTAGTAAAAACCATTAAAAAGTTGAAAAATAAATTGTTATAACCAATCAAAATGATACCAAAAAGGAAAATTGTGTCTCCCTAACCCCGATAATAGCGAAAATCCTTTTGTGCTGGGGTTCAGCACAAAAGATTATAGCGGATAGCGGGACTTTGCTTCCTGAAAATGCCAATTGCTGGGGTTTCTAAAAAAATTACGTTTTAGGTCTTTTGTACAAAGGCACTGCAGAACAAGCCTCACCATACATAATGCTTTTGGCCAAAGGTTGCAGTTTTTGAATAACCATAAGATACGCACTTTCTGGAACGGGCTTTTTAGAACATCCTTTGATAATCAAAGGATGATCTTGATATTCGGAATAATCGAGTTGATTTAAGATGTTTTGGTACAAAGCGGTATTCAAATCGGTTATGGTACCTAAAACAATATGCTTGGCAAAAGGAGAAAGATAAGACGTAACCAAAATAGTTGCCCACGCAGGAATAATGGCATCTGTACTACAATGTACCGCGACATAATGGTCTTGGTATTGGGACCAATCCTGATTTTTTAAGGCCTCACGAAAGTCTTTTTCTTTTAATAAAAAACCATCCAAAAGCCATTTCGAAACATCGATTTGTGTTCGAATTCCGCTAGGATAATAATCTTCTAAATCGAAGACTTTTAGCGCACTATTGGCTACTTTGTTTACTATTTCGTCCATCTTTTTAAATTAGTAGTCAGTGATTAGTTCTTAGTGGGTCAGTAAAACTGGGTACTAAAAACTGAACACTGAGCACTTTTTAATTAAAGCATTCCCAATTCTAATTTGGCTTCTTCACTCATTAAATCCTTGCTCCAAGGTGGATCGAAAGTGATTTCTACTTCGGCATCTTTTACGTGTTCTATCGATTTGATTTTCTCTTCTACCTCTCTTGGTAAACTCTCGGCCACGGGGCAATTTGGTGAAGTTAAAGTCATCAAGATTTTTACTTCGTAATCGGTATTGACCATCACGTCATAAATCAATCCCAATTCGTAAATGTCTACTGGAATCTCTGGATCGTAAATCGTTTTTAATTTCTTTACGATAGCTTCTCCTAACTCGGCAGTGTTTATTTCTTCTGTCATTTTTTTTTAATTTATTAAAACATATGAGTTTTGATTCTCTTTAAACCATATAAGGCATTGAAGGCCATATAAGATTTCTTTATTGTATAATTTTAGAAATTATTTGAATCAAAGTTTATAAGTCTCTGATTTTTTGTACTATTTGTTTACTCCTCTAGATATCTATATCGTTCGTTTACATAGGATTTTTGACCTTCCTTAAAAATATTGGTCACATTGAAATTAATGAGTAGCCCCATTGGCACTTCTAAAAGCTTCATATAAGTTAAAAGTTGTGCTTCGTGAATAGGTAAAATTTTATCGATTGCTTTTAATTCTACAACTAAACTCTTTTCGACAAATAGATCACATCTTATTTCTGATTCAAATTCTAAACCCTTGTATTCAATAGGAATAGTTACTTCTGATTGAACCGTAATGCCTCTAATTACTAATTCTTTTACCATACATTTATGATAAACACTTTCTAAAAGACCTGGTCCAATATGCTTATGAACTTCTATTGCTGCTCCATTTACCTGATATACTAAGTCTTTTAAATATTGTTTGTTTAACATACTTCTTTACTATCTCTTAAATGACCTTAAATGCCTTATATGGTTCAAAAAAAGGCAACACTTATTTTTTAGCATCAAAGGCCAAAGCATACATTTTGATGTTTTTAATCATCGATACTAAACCATTGGCTCTGGTGGGTGACAAATGTTCTTTAAGTCCAATTTCATCAATAAAATCCATCTCTGCATTTAAGATATCAGCAGGTTTCTGATTCGAGAAAGCGCGTATTAAAATCGCGATAATCCCTTTCGTCAAAATCGCATCACTATCGGCTGTGAATACAATTTTTTCCTCATTTTGCTGACCTTGTAACCATACTTTCGACTGGCATCCTTTGATTAAATTATCATCGGTTTTGGCAGCTTCTTCTATTAAAGGCAAATTTTTTCCTAACTCAATAATGTATTCGTAACGCTGCATCCAGTCGTCGAACATTGAAAATTCATCTACAATCTCGTTTTGTATTTCTTTGATACTCATGCTTATTTTTCGGTATATGAAACTAATAAAGTTACTATTTTTTCAATGTCTTTTGGAGGGAATCCGTGATCAAAACTTTTGGAAGTGAAGGGTTTTTTATCAGATATAATGGCTAAGGTGGCCATGGCTGCTCCATCATATAATCGCTTTGCTGTTGGAGCTTTCAATGATGATACTTTTTCTAAATTCAATACAGAAAAAGTGCTTTCTAGTTCCTTCATTTCTTGTGCTGTCAGTACAACTTCATAGGGTTTTTCGTTCCTACCTTTGATGACCCAAACCCTTTGATTTTCCATCCAAACACTCAAATATACTCCTCTAGATTGCGCAGTATACGTGATGGATGAAGTACTAAAATCATAGATTTTTTGACTTTTACAACTACTCATGATAACAAAAATAAAAATCAATTGACTAATCCACTTCATCTTTTTTAGGTGTTTATGAGAGCATCATTTTGGCTTTCTTTACGGCCTCAACTAAGCTATCGATTTCTTCTTTGGTATTATAAAACGAAAAAGACGCTCGAATCGTTCCAGGAATTTCAAAGAAATTCATGATAGGTTGTGCACAATGGTGTCCCGTTCGAACGGCTATTCCTAATTTATCGATAATGGTTCCAATATCATACGGGTGAATCCCGTCTATATTAAATGAAATTACCGAAGTCTTATGTTCTGAAGTGCCGAAAATACGCAAGCCTTCAATTTCTAACAGACGTTGTGTACCGTATTCTAAAAGTGCTAATTCTTGGGCCTGAATATTTTCAAAACCTATTTCATTCATATAATCTACCGCCGTTCCAAGGACAATACCTCCAGCAATATTAGGCGTTCCAGCTTCGAATTTATGTGGCAAATCGGCATAAGTGGTTTTTTCAAAAGTCACCTCTTTGATCATTTCACCTCCCCCTTGATAGGGTGGTAATTTGTTGAGCCAAGCTTCTTTTCCATACAAAATTCCGGTACCTGTTGGTCCACACATTTTATGTCCAGAAAAGGCATAAAAATCACAATCCAAAGCTTGCACATCGGGTTTCAAATGCGGTACCGCTTGCGCTCCATCAATAAAAACAGCCGCTCCAAATTCGTGCGCTTTATCAATGATATATTTTATAGGATTAATCGTTCCTAAAGCATTAGAGATATGATTTACAGTAACGATTTTGGTTTTTTCGGATAGTAATTGATCAAATGCTGATAGGATCAATTCCCCTTTTTCGTTCATCGGAATGACTTTTAGCGAAGCGCCTGTACGTTCGCAAAGCATTTGCCAAGGCACAATATTGCTATGATGCTCTAAAGCAGACACCAACACCTCATCATCAGATTTTAATAGAGAGGCAAACCCATTCGCTACCAAATTCACGCCATGAGTTGTACCAGAAGTAAACAATACTTCGTGCGCTTGCTTGGCATTGATATGCTGTTGAATTTTCCCTCTAGACAATTCGTACGCATCTGTCGCCAATTGGCTCAAGGTATGTACGCCACGATGAATGTTGGCGTTGATTTCTTGATAATAGTTGGCAATTGCATCAATCACTACTTGTGGCTTTTGCGAAGTCGCTCCGTTATCGAAATAAACCAAAGGTTTTCCATTTACTTTTTGAGAAAGTATCGGAAAATCGGCTCTTATTTTTTGAAGATCTAACATGACTTAATTTAGAATTTTTCTAAATACAAAAGTAGTGAAACTGTCGCTAATTTATAGCAAACAGTTGTTAATAAAAATCAAACGGAAAAGGCTCTCACTAAGTATTCAAAGTTGTTTCTGATTATTGAAACAATGTAGCCTACTTTTTACTACATTGCTTAAAAAATACCTTTTTATGAAGAATATACTAAAAAGTATCGGAATCCTTCTTTTGCTT
This sequence comes from uncultured Flavobacterium sp., assembly GCA_963509895.1. Lineage (GTDB taxonomy): Bacteria > Bacteroidota > Bacteroidia > Flavobacteriales > Flavobacteriaceae > Flavobacterium. The sequence continues at coordinate 18,014 of CAUPCW010000032.1, read as the reverse complement.
GTTCTTGGGTATATTGGATATACCACTTATCCTAAACTCGATTTAATCTCTGGTTTTTCGGCCAAAAGTATGGCTTCGGGGCATTTTATTGACCATCGCTCACAAGAGATGATCGAAAAAGGAGATAATGACATTGACCTGATTGACCTTGCCAAAAATGAAATCGATGACAACGCCAAAACCGCTACTTCATCTGTTTACGGATTAAAAACAAGAAAAGCGCTATATCGAGAAGGTTTAGGAGCTACCTTAATCAATGATGACTTCGATGTTTCAAAACCCTATTTGGTCCCAAAACGCAACTTTATAAAAAACAATTTACCTTTTCCCTATGGAAATGAGGAACCCAAAGACACTCTTTTTGCTAATGTTGATTATTCAAAACTAAACGCCGCAGTATACAACGCCTTCGATTCAAAAGGACAAAAGAACAAAAGATCAAGAGCGGTTTTAGTGATTTATAAAGACCATATTATTGCCGAAAAATACGATACTGGGTTTGCCAAAAACAGTAAAATTTTGGGATGGTCTATGACTAAAAGTATTACTGCTACGTTTTTTGGGATACTCCAAAAACAAGGAAAATACAACATCAACAAACCCGCTCCAATTCTCGAATGGCAAAAGGATGAACGAAAAAAAATCACGACCAGCGATTTGTTGCATATGAATTCTGGATTGGAATGGGAAGAAGCCTATGATAAAATATGTGATGCTACCAAAATGCTATTCATAGCCGAAGATATGGGACGCGTACAACTCGAAAAACCTGCCACCTTTGCTCCCAATACCCATTGGAATTACTCCTCGGGAACTAGTAATTTATTGTCTTACATCTTGCGCAAGCAGTTCAAAACCCATCAAGAGTATTTGGATTTTTGGTACGCACAATTAATAGATAGAATTGGAATGCATTCTATGCTAATCGAAACCGATATGGTTGGGAATTATGTTGGATCGTCCTATGGATGGGCTACCGCAAGAGATTGGGCCAAGTTTGGATTACTGTATTTGCATAAAGGCAACTGGAATGGCGATCAGGTTTTTGATGCCAGTTGGGAGGATTATGTAAGCACTCCTACCAACGATTCTAACGAAGGTTATGGAGCGCACTTTTGGCTGAATGCAGGTGGTCATTTCCCAGCCGCGCCACGTGATATGTACTCTTGCAATGGCTACCAAGGACAAAAGGTGTTTATTATTCCATCTTTGGATTTGGTAATTGTTAGAATGGGATTAAGCGATGAAGGAAAATACGATGTAAATGAATTGCTAAAAGGAGTGATCGGAAGTTTTAAGAAGTAACACCTACCCTATTCAACAACAAACCCGATAACTTTTTTAAATTGTCGGGTTTATTATTTTTTAAATTATTTTATTCCAAGTAAGTCTTTCTTCAATTGTTCGTCTACTGGATTGTTAGACAACCAAATTCCAAATAATGCCATTTTGAAATCAATGCCCGGAACGGTTCCTTTTAGTTGATCATTTTTATACACATAAACCGAAGCATCAGCTGGATTGTAAATCAAATTAAAGACATCATGCTCTACAATTTTATCAGACAAGTAGCTTTTAAATTTTTCAATTCTTGCACGTAATGCCTCCAAGTTAGCATCGGCAGAACGTTCAAATCCACTATTAAAATTTCGAGTCAATTTACCCGAAGAAACCATCGCAGAGGTAATTTGAATACGGATAGCCATTTCGGTATTACTTTGCATCACTTCAAAAGGCTTATCGCTATAAAAAGATTGATAAAGTGCTTGAACATACACATCAACCCACATTTTCGATCGAACACCAAAACCACTTAATTCCATCACTTTCCCTTTAAATTCAAGTGTCCTAGGAATAACAACTCCATTGGCAACAAAAGTGTTTTGAGCCGAAAGTGAGGTAAAATGAAAAACAACTAACAATACGGATAAAATAATTTTTCTCATATATGCAAAATTTATTAGTTAAACATTTTTGGAATGATCTGACTTTTAACTTTTTAGTACTACCAAAAAATAGTTGCAATAACGAATCTTTACTATAAAATAATGAAAATTCGCTCTATAAAACTACGTTTATGTAATTCATATAAATTGTGTATTAATTTAAGAATAAAAAAATATTCTTATGTTAAAAATACTAAATTTTTAATGCAGATTACTTTACACTAGAAAAAAATTGCTTTTAGTCTTGTAAGTCATTAATTTTTTGGTCTACAGTACCTACTTCAAACAACCGCATGATTTTGAATAAAAAAACAGGGATTCCACCCAAATTGGTTATCAATTTTGCTTTTTGAGCAACTTTTACATCTCTAATTGTAATAGATTCCTTCGCCTCATTTCCCTCAAGAGGGGCTAATTCTAAAGCGTATTTCCATGCGCCTTCTCGGGCTTTTTGCATACTAAAATCGATAAGAAACGTGTCAATCGATTTTGTTTTTTCTAAAATCCACTTTAAAATTGGCCAAACTTCGGTTAAATTCCTCTCGACATCTTCCACCAAAGAAGATAAAATAGTATTGATTGTATTGAAATCATTTTGCAAAGTATGGATTTCGTCTTTTGGGCAAACTTGAGCCGCTGCAATCCCTAAATCAAGGTTGATATGTGCGTTCATCCCGAGTAATAAATGTTGCAATACAATGATCCAATAATTCTCTGCTGCTGCAAAAGCTGCTTCCCAAGATTTTGATGTAGCTTCCTTTGCCTGATATTGATAATACGCTTTGATATATCGATTGGCAAAAATTACATCCAATTTTTCCATTCTCGGTCCGTTTTCGAAGGTTCCGTTTTGAATTCCTTCTTTTACTTTTTGAGTGACTTTGAGATAAAGTACTGCAAAATATCCTTTGGTCGATTTTTGTGTGATGGCTTGTTGAATAATTTCTTGAAGCAATTGTATCACTTCGTCAATTGTGGTTGCTTGTGGAATCATCGATTACTTTTTTTTATAAAATATTTATTATGAATAGTTTAAGTTCATAATATTACAAAAAAATAATTTTTAAATGAAAACCTATGTTCAAGAATGAAAAAAAGGACAAAGTTTAAGGTTAAACTTTGTCCTTTTTGAGAGGTTTAAAAGATATCTTTTTTAAGATTTAGATTTACAAATCAAACCCGAGTTTCACGCCTAATGTATTGGCAATAATAGCCGTAATTCGTTTTTTAAGTTCAGTAATTAAATCTATCCACAAAAATATCCGCTACATTAAAACTCAGTTCTGGAAAAAGTGGACTGTGTACTAATCCTTCTTCAACTATGGGTTTAAGACCAATATAGGTGTCTTTTTGTAGGGTATAAATTAAAATTGATTTTTGATACGGCTCTACAATCCAATATTCTTTAACGCCGTTTTCTTCATATAAATCGAACTTAACATCCATTTCTTTTTTGGAATTGCCCGGCGAAAGAATTTCAATAATCAAATCAGGCGCCCCAAGACATCCTCTATCGTCTAATTTTTCCTTATCGCAAATCACACAAATATCAGGTTGAAAAACGGTAGTAATTTCTTTGTCGGAAGTACTTTTTTTATAATTTTTTAATCGCACATCAAAGGGTGCTACGTAGACGCTGCAAGGTGTTTTCTTAAAAAAATTTCCAAAAATTAAGGATAACTGAAATGAAACTTCCTGATGCTTTCTACTGGGTGCAGGGCTCATTTTGAAAACTTTACCTTTCAAAATTTCTAATCTTTCCTTAAAATTCCAAGTAAGGTAGTCCGCATAGGTATACGATTTGGAAAGATCTAAACTGTTGATGTCTGTAATAATTGTTTCCATAAGAATGCAAATTAATACCTCAAATATACTAATTTTTGATAGTGGATAAATACACAAAGGGCACAAAGTCTTTGTTAGACTTCATGCCCTTTATTTACTTTATTAGAAACTTTTTAAAAACTACAAATCAAACCCTAATTTCACGCCTAATTTATTGGCAATAATAGTCGTAATTCGTTTTTTAAGTTCAGGGATTTTGATGTTTTCGATTACTGCATTCGAAAAAGCGTACATCAATAATGCTTTGGCTTCTTTCTTTGGAATTCCACGTTGTTGCATATAAAACAAAGCCGTTTCGTCTAATTGACCAACCGTACAACCGTGAGAACATTTTACATCGTCAGCAAAAATTTCTAACTGTGGTTTAGCATTAATTGTCGCTTTGTCACTCAGTAAAATATTGTTACTCTTTTGGAAAGCATTGGTTTTTTGAGCTTCTTTTTCTACGAAAACTTTCCCGTTAAAAACACCTGTGGCTTTATCTGAAAATATCCCCTTGTAATCTTGAAAACTTTCACAGTTTGGAGATGCATGGTTTACTAGGGTATAATGATCTACGTGTTGCTTCTCTCCTATTATCGTAATTCCGTTTAGCGTACTGGTAAGACGTTCGCCAAAATGATAAAAATTCAAATTGTTTCTGGTTAAGTTTCCTCCAAAAGAAAACGTTTGAACCGCAACATGACTTTCTTGTTTTTGCGACACGTAGGTATTATCAATCAGGTTCGCTTCGGCAGCATCATTTTGAATTTTATAGTAATCAACAATAGCACGTTTTGCAGCAAAAATTTCGGTAACTGAATTGGTCAACACGGCATTATCATTCAAACATTGATGTCTTTCGATAATTTGCACGTGCGAATTCTCGCCTACAATCACCAAATTACGTGGCTGAACCAACAACGCTTTTTCAGATCCCGTAGAAAAATACATGATTTCGATAGGTTTATCAGCTACTTTACTTTTTGGAATGTTGATGTAAGCACCTTCATTAGCAAAAGCAGTATTTAAGGTTGTCAACGACTCGTCTTTACTGGCAATTTGGTTAAAGTAAGTATCAATAACCATTTTATATTTAGGCTTGTTTAATGCCGATGACATCAAACAAACATCAATTCCTTCATGAGTAGTTGAGGATAAATTCGAGCTAAAAACTCCGTCTACAAAAACCACTTTATAAGTATCAATTTCGTGCAAAAAATACTTTTTTACCTCTCTGTATTCAATCGTATTTTCGGTATTTGGAAAAACGCTGAAATCATTTTTTAAAATAGCATTTAAGGAAGTATATTTCCAAGCTTCCTCTTTTTTGGTTGGAAAGCCTTTGTTTTCAAAGTTCTTTATGGCAGCGGTACGAATATCATGAAGATCCGTTTGGACATCAATCTTTTCTTCGAAAGCCATAAAGGACGATAGTATTTTTTCTCTTAACATAGTTTTACTGTTTATGGTTTATGGTTTTAGGTTTATTGTTCCTTAAGGCAACAATAAACGATAAACTACAAACATTTTTTACGCTTCTTGTTCTTGTTTGATCCAATCGTATCCTTTTTCTTCTAGCTCATAAGCCAATTCTTTGGTGCCCGATTTTACGATTTTACCATTGTATAAAACGTGTACAAAATCAGGAACGATATAATCCAATAAACGTTGGTAATGCGTAATCACAACAATTGCGTTTTTGTCACTTTTTAGCTTGTTTACGCCATTGGCTACAATTCTTAGGGCATCTATGTCCAAACCAGAATCTGTTTCGTCTAGAATGGCTAATTTTGGCTCTAACATCGCCATTTGAAAAATCTCGTTACGTTTTTTCTCACCACCGGAAAATCCTTCGTTTAGCGAACGCGACAAAAATTTTCGATCGATTTCTAACAATTCTGATTTTTCGCGAATGACTTTCAACATTTCGTTGGCTGGCATTTCTTCTTTACCATTGGCTTTACGCGTTTCGTTGATCGCCGTACGTATAAAATTGGTTACAGAAACTCCTGGAATCTCAACTGGATACTGAAAGGAAAGAAACACCCCTTTGTGCGCTCTCTCTTCTGGACCCAATTCGGCAATATCTTCGTTGTCTAAAAGAATTTCTCCCTCTGTAACTTCGTAGTTTTCGTTTCCTGCAATAATGGCCGAAAGTGTACTTTTTCCAGCACCGTTAGGTCCCATAATCGCGTGCACTTCGCCGGCTTTTACCTCAAGGTTGATTCCTTTTAATATTTCTTTGTCGCCAATTGAGGCGTGAAGGTTTTTTATTGATAACATGAGTTGTTTTGTTTTTATTCGTAGTGTCCTTTCAATGATAAAATATCAAGGATTTCTATTGTATTTTCTTCTGTAACTTTATAAATAATTCTGTGTTCTTGATTTATTCTTCTAGACCACCTTCCCGAAAGTTGGTGCTTTAATTGCTCTGGTTTTCCTAAACCTTCGTATGGATGCAATTGAATATCTTCAATCAAAGCAGATATTTTATGCATTATTGCTTTATTTCCAGATTTTTTCCAAAATTCTCTGTCTTTCTGAGCTTTTTCAGAATAAATTACTTCCACAAATCTTCTAATTTAATTCTAACTCCTTTCCCATCCTTAATACTTTGTTCAGCTTCCAAGATTTCTTTTACAAATTCTGGATTATAAGGCTTTTGCTTCGCCAGTTCGCTTTTGCTCGGGTCAATTTCTTGTATGATTTCAAAACCCAATGATTTTGCCAATGATTTCAAGACTGGAAAATCTTTTTTCTTAACGTTTTTTAAAATGAGTTCCATAACAATCTGATTTAAATACTATTGCTGCAAATTTAAAAAAAATTATCCCACAGAACCTTCTAACGAAATTTCTAATAATTTTTGGGCTTCTACAGCAAATTCCATCGGTAATTTATTCAACACGTCTTTGCTAAATCCGTTTACGATAAGCGCAATGGCTTTTTCGGTTGGAATACCTCTTTGGTTACAATAAAACACTTGATCTTCTCCAATTTTACTTGTAGTTGCTTCGTGTTCTATTTTGGCTGATGGGTTTTTGCTTTCGATATACGGAAAAGTATGTGCCCCACAATTATTACCCATCAACAAGGAGTCGCATTGCGAAAAATTACGAGCATTTTCGGCTCTTGGACTAATTTGCACTAAACCTCTATAACTGTTTTGTGATTTTCCTGCCGAAATTCCTTTGGAAATAATGGTTGATTTGGTATTTTTTCCTAAATGAATCATCTTGGTTCCTGTATCGGCTTGTTGGAAATTATTGGTTACGGCTATAGAGTAAAACTCTCCTACCGAATTATCTCCTTTTAAAACAACCGAAGGATATTTCCAGGTTACTGCAGAACCTGTTTCTACTTGCGTCCACGAAATTTTAGCATTGGTTTCGCATAATCCTCTTTTGGTTACAAAATTATACACTCCACCTTTCCCTTCTTTATTTCCTGGGTACCAATTTTGAACGGTTGAATATTTAATCTCTGCACTATCCATGGCTATTAATTCTACCACAGCAGCATGCAATTGATTTTCGTCACGACTTGGAGCGGTACAACCTTCCAAGTAAGAGACGTAACTTCCTTCATCAGCGATTAAAAGAGTTCTTTCAAATTGACCGGTTCCGGCCTGATTGATTCTAAAATAAGTAGAGAGTTCCATTGGGCAACGAACGCCTTTTGGTATATAACAGAAAGAACCATCTGAGAAAACAGCCGAATTCAATGCGGCATAAAAATTATCCTTTTGTGGAACAACCGTACCTAAATATTTACGTACTAATTCTGGATGTTCCTTAATGGCTTCAGAAATACTCATAAAGATTATTCCTTTTTCACCTAATGTTTTCTTGAAAGTTGTAGCTACCGAAACAGAATCGACTACAATATCCATAGCCACATTGTTCATCATTTTTTGTTCATCAACTGAAATTCCTAACTTTTTGTACATTTCTAAAAGTTCAGGATCTACATCATCCAATGTCTTGTTAGGATCGACTGCTTTTGGTGCAGAATAATAGGAAATGGCTTGAAAATCTGGTTTTTCATAATGCACATTCGCCCATTCTGGCTCGATCATTTCTTGCCAAGCACGAAACGCTTCAATGCGCCAATCGGTCATCCATTGTGGTTCCTCTTTTTTTTGAGAAATTGCTCGAACAATATCTTCATTTAAACCTATAGGAAACGTTTCCGATTCCAAATTAGTGTAAAATCCGTATTCGTATTCTTTATTTTCTAGTTCGATTTTTAAATCGTCCTCAGTATATTTACTCATATTTTTTTATTTATAGAGAAAAAGATTCTCCACATCCACAGGTTCTTTGTGCGTTTGGATTATTAAAAACAAAGCCTTTTCCGTTTAATCCACCAGAAAATTCTAAAATTGTCCCTGCTAAATATAGGAACGATTTTTTCTCGACTGCTATTTTTATATTATTATCTTCAAAAACTTTATCGTTTTCTCCTATTACTTTATCAAAAGTTAAATCATAAGATAATCCTGAACAACCACCAGATTTAACGCCGACTCTAACGTAATCATTAGTAGCATCAAAACCATCGTCTTTCATCATCTCGATAATTTTTTTACTTGCTGCTTCAGAAACTTGTATCATTTTTATATTGATTTTGTCTAAATTAACTGCAAATGTATTACTTTAAAAAGTTTTTGTCATGCTTCTTAACATTTTTATGATTGATGATTCAATAAAAAAAATTGATACCGTCATTAGTTAAAAAAATAATATATTTAACCAATTAATTTTATTAACAAGAAAAATAACTAATCCAAAATGGAAGAAACAACTACCAAAAAAAATGAGTACCAATTGTCTTACACCGGAAAAGGTGGTGATTTTTTTAGCATTATTATTGTTAACTGGCTATTAACATTGATTACATTAGGTCTTTATTACCCTTGGGCCAAAGCCAAACAACTCAACTATTTATATGGAGAAACCCAGCTTAATGGAGATTCATTCGCCTTTCATGGTACCGGAAAAGAAATGTTTAAAGGTTTTATCAAAGCCATACTGATTTTCGGAACACTTTATGGTTTATTATTTTTATTTATTTACTTAGAAATTCCTGCCGTTGGTCTAATCATTTTTTACTTGGGCTTTTTGGCACTTTTACCATTGGCTATACATGGATCGTATCGTTATAGAATGTCCAGAACTTCTTGGAGAGGAATTCGATTTGGCTATAGAGGCGATCGCAAAGAATTTACTTTAAGTTTCTTCAAATGGATTCTTTTAACTATCGTTACCTTAGGCTTTTACAGCTTTTGGATGACAATTAATATGAGAAGATATGTTCTTGGAAATGTTCGTTTTGGAGATGCTGAATTTAATTACAGCGGAGACGGAACAGATTATTTCTTTTTATTCATAAAAGGATACTTTTTGAGTATCATTACGTTTGGTATCTATATGTTTTGGTGGCAAAAAGACTTATTTGATTACTATGTTTCTAATTTAAGTTTACACAAAGACGACAAAGAATTACAATTAACCTCTACGGCTACTGGTGGCGATTTCTTTACATTAGGAATTACAAACCTTTTGATTTTGATTTTTACTTTAGGTCTTGGATATGCTTGGGTAGCTACAAGAACCTTGAAGTATATTTTTGAACATATAGAAATCGAAGGTAATATCGATTTGGACAGTCTTACGCAAACAGAGGAAAACTTCAAAGATGCAACAGGCGAAGATATTAGTGACTTCTTAGATTTAGGATTTATTTTTTAAAAATGACTACAGCTTTTAAAAGTGTTTTTTACGACGGACAATCAGCAGCTCCAAAAGATATTCAGGTATCATTTGATTCCAATTCTGCACAATTTACATTCGAAATAGAAAATAAAATTGTTGACGATGAAGAATTGGAATCGTATCATAAACCTGTAGAGTCCTTTACTTGGTTAATGGGAGATATTGTTTTTGAAAACAGAAGTAATATTTTATTTTTACAACATGGTGAAGATCCTATTCAAACCATTAAAATTACCGATATTGCTTTAATAACCACCATTAATCAGTATAGAAAAGAAACAGGTCAACTAAATTGGTATCAAACGCTAATTCAAAAGTCATTACAATTTCATGTTTTATTAGCCCTTTTTTTGTTAGCCACTATTGGCTTATCCTACATCTATATTCTACCTTGGGTTGGAGAGAAATCTGTAGTGTTAATACCAGAAAGTTATGACGACGCTTTGGGTGGCACTTTTATAGATGAAAACTCTCTTTTAGGGACAAAAGATACTTTGAAATCAAAACTCCTCAATGAATTTGCAGCTGAATTACAATTGAATAACAAAAAAAAGTTGAAATTTAATGTAATCGACTCAGAAATTATGAATGCCTATGCACTACCTGATGGAACAATAGTAGTATACACTGGTATTTTGAATGCAATGAAAAGTTATGATGAATTAGTTGGTTTGATAGGTCATGAAGCAGCGCACGTAAACAATCGTCACTCGATGAAAATGCTTTGTAGAAATCTATCCGGCTATATCTTTATTTCGACAGTTTTGGGCGATGTAAATGGTGTTATGGCAGTATTAGGCGACAATGTGAATACTTTACAATCCTTATCTTTTTCAAGGGAATTTGAACGAGAAGCAGATGAAGATGGTTTTGCAATTGTGACCAAAAATAAAGTTAATCCTAAAGGCATGGTGACTTTGTTTCAAGGGTTACAAGAAGAACACAGCATAGAAGTCCCAGAGTTTTTGAGTACGCATCCAATTACAAAAGATAGGATTGAAACGATCAAAACATTAATAGACTCTAATAAGTATTCTTACGAACAAAATACAGATCTAAAGTCAATTTTTGAAAAATTGAAAAATTAAAAAAAAGCCGCTTAGATAATTTCCAAGCGGCTTTTAAAATTTTAAATGGTGCGAAGCACCTCGAAATTTTTTTTATTGACAAGCAATTTTATTCACTCTATTTTGATGTCTTCCGCCTTCAAAATCAGTCGTTAAAAAGGTTTCTACTATTTCAATAGCTTGTTGAATAGAAGTATATCTCGCAGGAATACTAACAATATTAGCATCGTTATGCAAACGCGTTAAATAAGCAATTTCTTTAGTCCAACATAAACCAGCTCTTACACCAGCATGTTTGTTCACAGTCATTGCAATTCCGTTTCCACTTCCACAAATTACAATTCCAAAATCGGCTTTACCTTCTTCTACGTCATTGGCAACAGGATGTCCAAAATCTGGGTAATCTACTGAATCCTCTGAATCTGTTCCATAATTCGTTACTTCATGTCCTAAAGATTCTAAATAATGAACAATTGCTTTTTTATAATCTGGTCCTGCGTGATCGTTTCCGATAGAAATTTTCATTTGCTAATGTATTAAGTTGTGAGTGTGCAAATTTAACCAATCTAATTGAGTTTTGATGATAAATTTTACTTTTGCAACGGCTTACATAAAGTACTCATTTTACTAAAAATTATAAAAAAAGTACAGTACGATTAACTCACATAAAACGAGTATTTTAGTCACTTTATATAATTTTTTTAATGTCATAAAACATTAAAAATCAAGTCATTTAGTTTATTTAAAATGTTAATTTTTTGCAGTGTTAATAGTAAAACGTAAATACTTGATATTCAGTTAACTTTAAATTAACACTAAATGTTAATAAGTTCGGAAAGAATATTAGAAGTTTTTTTAGGTGGTATTTAAAAAAAATGTAATCCAAAATAGGAATGAATAAAACAAAAAAAGTTTGATTGATTTTTAGAAAAGTTATCAATACTAAAACTAGTTTTCTTAACAAAAAATAAAAAAACACTTATTTACAATTTATATAAATTTTACATTGTTAACAGTTGTTAATTAAATTATAAAAAGCCTTAAAAACTAAATAATTGACCCAAAATAACCCTGTTAATAACTCAATATAAAAAGGTAAAAGTTCAATTCAATGCATTTCAAAATAAATTTATTGCCATTATCAACATGCTATAATAACCATCAAAAAATATTTAAATTTAAATTTTTCTTTTTTATTATTTTAATGAATGTTGACAACTTTGAATTTTGAAAAAGTAAAGTAGGAGCTGTTAGACAATTTTCAAATGGTTATTGAAATTGTCTAAAATGGTTTGAACGGATTCGAAATCGTTCAGATGTATTTTGAGTTGGATTCCGCCCAGCGCATTGGTGTAAAAAGGAGCTACTGAGAGTGTCATTTCGTTTTCAAAGAAAAAAGGAATTTTTTCTAGCTCTAAAATGTGTTTTAAAACCACTATTTCATGTGGATAAGTAAAGACTGCTATAGTTTTAAAATCTTCCATGAGGGTTGTTTTTATAAAGATATAAAATTTAATTAAAGTTATATTTTATTTAAAACTAAAGCACATGCACTGTTTACCGTTAACTATTTTGTAATTTTAGACTCTATAAGAAAAGATATATGCGTAAAAGATTAAGAAAGCCAATCAAAAAAGAGAAAGATTTTAGTGATAAAATTTTAAAAATATTGGCTCAAAACCCTAACAAAGGCTTTAACTACAAACAAATAGGAGCTACGCTCGAATTAGATGATACTCAAAGTAGAAATCAAATTATTAAGGATTTGAAACTTTTGGCTGCTGCCAAAAAAATAATTGAAACTGAACCAGGAAAATATCTTGTGAAAGCCATAAGTCAAGATTATTACGAAGGAACCATTGATATGACAGGGCGTAAGACGGCTTATTTTATTTGTCCTGATTTTGAAGAAGACGTTTTTATTCCAACCAATAATCTGAATAGAGCTTTAGACAAAGACAAAGTGAAGGTCTATGTTTACAATCGTAGAAAAGGAAAACGTCCTGAAGGCGAAGTTATTGAAGTAGTCGAAAGAGCCAAAACTGATTTTGTGGGTGTAATCGACATTCAAAAGAATTTTGCTTTTGTTGCTACTGCCAATCCAAAAATGTATACCGATATTTTTATTCCAAAGGATAAAATTGGAGAGGCAGAACACGGAGATGTCGTTCTGGTTCATATTGAAGATTGGCCTAAAAGAGCCGATAGCCCTTTTGGACAAGTGATTAAAGTCCTTGGAAAACCTGGAGAACACGATACAGAAATTCACGCTATTTTGGCAGAATATGGTTTGCCCTCTGAGTTTCCTATTGAAGTAGAAACCTTTGCCCAAAAAATTGATACTACGATTCAAGAGAGTGAAATAGCCAAACGTCGCGATATGCGAGATATACTCACTTTTACCATAGATCCAAAAGATGCTAAAGATTTTGATGATGCTTTGTCTTTCAAAAAATTAGAGAATGGTAATTTCGAAATTGGGGTTCATATTGCCGATGTTTCGTATTATTTAGAAGAAGGAACGATACTTGATGACGAAGCCTATCAACGCGCCACTTCGGTGTATTTAGTAGATAGGGTAGTACCTATGTTGCCTGAGGTTTTATCTAATTTTGCTTGTTCGTTGCGTCCTCAAGAAGAGAAATATACGTTTTCGGCTATTTTTGAATTGGATGCCAAAGCCAAAGTAATCAATCAATGGTTTGGAAGAACGGTTATTTTTTCAGACCAACGATTTGCGTATGAAGAAGCACAATACATCATTGAAACCAAAGACAATACGATTCCAGTTGAAACTTCAATCACAGGAAGTAGCTATGTTGTGGCCGATGAAATTGTTGAAGCTACACTCAAAATGGATGAGTTAGCCAAAATTTTAAGAAGAAATAGAATGAATGAAGGGGCTATTTCTTTTGATAAAGTAGAAGTAAAATTCAATTTAGATCAAGAGGGAGAACCTGAAGGAGTGTACTTCAAAATAGCCAAAGATGCCAATCATTTAATTGAAGAATTCATGCTTTTGGCGAATAGAAAAGTAGCTGAATATATTGGGAAACAAAAGAAAACGTTTATTTACAGAATTCACGATGAACCCAATGAAGATAAGCTAATCGCTATGCAAAATGTGATTGCTAAATTTGGATACAAAATTGACTTTAGAAACAAAGGCGATATCTCCAAATCATTGAATGCTTTGATGGAAGAGGTGAGTGGTAAAAAAGAACAGAATCTTATTGATACTTTAGCCATTCGTTCGATGAGTAAAGCCAAATATTCAACGGATAATATTGGTCATTACGGATTAGCTTTCGATTATTATTCTCATTTTACATCACCCATTCGTAGGTATCCAGATGTAATGGTGCATAGATTGTTACAGTTTTATCTCGATGGAGGAAAATCTGCCGATGAAGAAACCTATGAAACCAAATGCTTGCATTCTTCTACTATGGAAGGTTTAGCCACCAATGCAGAACGTGATTCTATCAAATACATGCAGGTTAAATACATGCAAAATCATGAAGATCAAGAATTTTTGGGTGTCATTTCGGGAGTAACCGAATGGGGAATTTATGTAGAAATCATTGAAAATAAGTGTGAAGGAATGGTAAGAATTCGAGATATTAAAGAAGATTATTATACTTTTGACGAGAAACAATATGCTTTGGTAGGAGCTACTTCTCATGATTTATTGCAATTAGGAGACGAAATTTATGTAAAAGTTAAGAACGCTGATTTGGTTAAAAAACAATTAGATTTTAATTTTATCAGAAGAAATAATTAAAAAAAATAAGTTATGAAAAAGATAGTTGTTGTTGTTACCTTGTTTTTAACGAGTTATTTACAAGCGCAAGTCACCAAGAATTTAGGTGATTTTGATAGTGTGAAAGTATTCGATAAACTTACCGTTAAATTAGTTCCATCTAATGAAAATAAAGTAAGTATAACCGGAACGAGAGCCAATGAAGTTGAAGTAGTCAATAAAAATGGTGAAGTTAAATTGCGTATGCCTTTCCCAAAATTATTAGCAGGGAATGACATTAAGATTGAATTATATTTCAAAAAAATAGAAAGTATCGATGCTAGCGAAGGCAGTTATGTGTCTTGTGATTTACCATTCAAGCAAACTATTTTATCTGTAAATGTTAAAGAAGGAGCACAAATAAAAGCAGCATTTGATACCGAAAAAGCTACAATTAGAGCAGTTTCTGGAGGTATTTTAGACCTGACAGGAAGAACCAACAATCAAACGATTACGATTGCTTCTGGTGGTGTTTTACAAGCTAAAGATTTGATCAGTTCTCAAACTACTGTAAACGTTTCTGCGGGAGGAAAAGCTGAAATACACGCTACAACCTTAGTGGATGCAAAAGTGAAGGCTGGAGGCTCTATTTACATTTATGGTAAACCAAAACAAATCAATCAAGAAACCATACTTGGTGGAACTATAATTGAAAAGTAACTTGAACTAGGTTTTTAGCTCTTGGCTGTTGGCCTTTAGCTAATCACTAATTACTAATTACTACTACATGATTAATGATATTTTAGCTGGAATTCCTTGGGGAATTTTTTTAAGTTTTATGATTGGCCCAGTATTCTTTATTTTACTAGAAACTAGTATTAGTAAAGGATTTAGAGCCGCAATGGTATTTGATTTAGGTGTTATTTTTGGAGATATTGTCTTTATTTCTATCGCTTATTTAGGAAGTTATCGTTTAATAACTAGTCTTAAAGACGAACCTTCTTTATTTATTTTTGGTGGAATTATAATGTTGGTGTATGGTGTTATTTCTTTTATCAAATTGCGAAATACCGAGAAATCACCAGATGAAATTTTACAAGATGAAATCCTCAAAAAGAACTACGGAAATTTATTCATGAAAGGCTTTTTTCTGAATATTATCAACATTGGTGTGTTGGGTTTTTGGTTAGCGGTTATCATTTCTGTTGGTCCAAAAATGGACATGAAAACTTCTAGAATGATTACTTTTTTTGCTTCGGTTATTCTTTCTTATTTGTTAATTGATTGTATTAAAATTGTTTTAGCTAAAAAATTAAAATCAAAAATGACGCCTACAAACATTCATAAAATTAAAAAAGGAATTGCTGTAGTTTTGATGATTTTTGGAATTGTTTTAATAGCTCAAGGCATATTTCCGGGTAAAAAAGAAATGGTAAAAAATGCCTTAGAAAAGATAGAGTAGGAGCCATTGCTATTCAAAAAAAGATAAACAAGCTTCTGAATTTCAGAAGCTTGTTTTGTTTAAGACTACACTTTATTTAGTCTTCTATACAATTATATTTTTTTAAAATAATGAGTAACTAACCAGGTTTTTTTTTGACATTAATTGCCTCCAACTTTAGTTGGAGAAATGAAATTTGAAAGTTTTAAAGGCTTTAGCCAAAATTTACTGCTTTTATTTGGCTAAAGCCAATACAATCAAACACCATCATAACTCCAGCTAAAGCTTGAGGCAATTGAAAGCAAGAAAAGCTGAGTAGTGTTTTGACCTCTAAAAAAAAAGAGATATATTTATCCATCTCCTTTGAGTCATCGTTCGGATTCGAACCTTTTCTTTATTTAATTTTTCTTAAAAATTAACCAAAAAAAAAATATGACTGTCCGTAACTCATACCAACAGTCTAAATAATGACAATATACTTTGCGTCTCTGCGCCTTTGCGTGAAATTGGGCTCGCAAAGGCGCAGAGACGCAAAGATTAGAAAGGATCATATTTGTGAAAAACATTCAACAACTAATTTATTCTGTGAAATGGTACTAGTCACGGATAGTCATATAAAAAACCTCCAAGTTTGCTACGCCAATTCACTTTGTTCGTGTCCTTGAAGGTATTAAAGTCATCGTCCGGATTGGAACCTTTCTTTATCTAATTTTTCTTAAAAATTATTCATAAAAAAACCTCCAATTTTCTTTGAAGGTTTATTAAGCATCTTCTGGATTCGAACCTTTTCTTTATATAATTTTTTCTAAAAATTTACCATAAAAAAACCTCCAATTTTCTTTGAGGATTTATAAAACATCTTCTGGATTCGAACCTTTCTTTATCTAATTTTTCTTAAAAATTAATTATTAAAAAAACTCAAATTTTCTTTGAAGGTATTAAAGTCATCGTTCGTATTCGAACTGTTTCTTTATCTAATTTTTCTTAAAAATTTACCATAAAAAAACCTCCAATTATCTTTGAGGATTTATAAAGCATCTTCTGGATTCGAACCTTTTCTTTATATAATTTTTTCTAAAAATTAATCATAAAAAAACCTCCAAGTTTCCTTGAAGGTTTCAGAGGCATCGTCCGGATTCGAACCGGAGTAGGAGCTTTTGCAGAGCCCAGCCTAGCCGCTCGGCCACGACGCCATTGTTTAAACGGATTGCAAATGTAATACAAAAATTTCAAAAAGCAAATTTCAGATTCCAAATAAAAAGAGAATACTTTTTTCTTACACTCTTTAATTATTCTCGCGTTTTACTCATAACAATGGTAACCGCTTCTACATCACCACCAATAGGAGGATTTATTTTTGAAACTTCAACCTCAATTTTTGTAATAGTTGGAGCTTCATTCATAGCACGAACAATGATTCTATGAGCAACATTTTCCAATAATTCCGCTCTAATTGCCATTTCTTCAACCACAATTCGGTTCAATACTACATAATCGACGGTATCATTTAATTTGTCTGATAATGCAGATTGTGTCAAATCGGTTTCAATTTCTAAATCAACTCGGTAATCTGAACCTATTTTTGATTCTTCAATTAGACAACCATGATAAGAAAAGGTGCGTATATTTTTTAGTTTAATTTTGCCCATTATTTGATGAAATAAAGTATTTTTTTCTTGCGTTAAAAGTACAAATTCTTTTGTTTTTTTAGTGGAATAAATAAATAAAGAACCCTATTATACCTAGATTCCTCAACAATTTTGATAACTTTGCCGTTCAAATTTCAATATAATGGCTGCAGAAGAAAAATCACTTCATTTTATAGAACAAATCATTGAAGATAGTATTGCTAATGGTTTTCCTAAAGAGCAATTACGCTTCCGTTTTCCACCCGAACCTAATGGTTATTTACACATTGGCCATGCCAAATCTATTTGTCTTAATTTTGGTTTAGGTTTAAAATATAATGCCCCAGTTAATCTTCGATTTGATGATACGAATCCTGCAAAAGAAGAGCAAGAATACGTAGACGCTATCAAAGAAGATGTAAAATGGTTAGGTTTTAATTGGTCGGAAGAATTGTATTCTTCGGATTATTTTCAGCAATTGTATGATTGGGCTATTCTTTTGATTAAAAAAGGAAAAGCTTATGTAGATAGCCAAACTTCAGAAGAAATGGCTGCTCAAAAAGGAACTCCAACGCAACCTGGTGTT
>CAUPCW010000031.1:0-31411 GCA_963509895.1 uncultured Flavobacterium sp. | reverse complement strand
AGATTGTTTTATTATTTAGTTTCAATTGGCTCTAGCTTTAGCTGGAGTTATGAAGATTGTTTTATTATCTAGTTTGAATTGACTCCAGCTTTAGCTGGAGATAAAAGGATCAATTGCATTGGCTTTAGCCAAATAAAAGCAATTAATTTTGGCTAAAGCCATTAAAATATTCAAATTTCACCCCTCCAACTAAAGTTGGAGGCAATTAATGTCTAAAAAAATAACTGAATAACTACAAATTAGAACAATCTGTCGGCTTCTTTTATTTTATTATATGACTGTCCGTAACTCATACCAAATAGTCAAAGTATTTAATTCACTTTGCGTTTCTGCGCTTTTGTGTGAAATTGAACTCGCAAAGTCGCAGAGTCGCAAAGAAAAGAATGAATCAAGCTTAAAAATAGTGGAGCACTAATTTAAGCTATGAATAGTCCTAGTCACGGATAGTCCTATTTTATTAATTAGTGAATTCGTGGCTAAAAACAGAAAGCAATTAATGAGTCGCCTTCCGCGTGAAAGACTTATCTTTGCGGTTTTATTTCAACTATGAGTTTCACACTGCTTTCTTCACCTTTGCAAGGATTTACCGATTACCGATTCCGAAATGCACAACAAAAATATTTTGGTGGAATCGACACTTTTTATTCGCCTTACATTCGATTGAATGGAAAATTAGTCATCAAAAACTCCTATCACAGAGATTTACTTCCTGAGAATAATGATACACTTGAAGTAATTCCGCAAGTAATCACTAACGATGCCGAAGAATTTTTATTTGTTGCCCGCTATGTAAAAGAATTGGGGTACAAAGAACTCAACTGGAATTTAGGTTGCCCTTACCCGATGGTGACCAAATCAGGTATGGGTTCGGGACTCATCAGCAATACCGAAAAAATCAATCATATCCTCGACAGAGCACATTCAGAAACAGATATTATTGTTTCGATGAAAATGCGTTTGGGCTACGAATCGCCACAAGAAATACTAGACGTCCTTCCTGTTTTGGATCAATATCCCATAAAAAACATTGCCATTCATGCGCGTTTAGGAAAACAATTGTACAAAGGAGGTGTCGATTTGGAAGGGTTTCAAAACTGCATTGACGCAACCAAACACAAGCTGTATTACAACGGCGACATCACTTCGGTGGCGCAATTTCAAAAGATGCAGCAACGTTTCCCGAGTATTGACCATTGGATGATTGGCCGCGGATTGATTGCAGATCCTTTTCTTCCCAATATGATCAAAAACAACACTCTCGAGTATCCAAAAAACAAAATGGAAGTGTTCAGTCAGTTTCATGACACACTTTACGAAGGCTATAGCGAGTCCTTATCTGGTGCCACTCATATTCTACTAAAAATGCATCATTTATGGGAGTACTTTTCGGTGCTTTTTTCCAATCCTCATAAAGTGCATAAGAATATCAAAAAAGCCAAAAGCATCAAAAATTATGAAGCTACGGTAAAAGAAATTATTGCTAAAGAGTCGTAAACTTTACCGCAAATTCGCAAATTTTATTGTGTATGAGTCGTTTTAAAATGGAACACAGATGACGCAGATTTAAAAGGATAGAAACCGTTTTTTAATAAATACCAACAAAATTAAATCTAAACAAATGGTTGGATTTACCTCAAAAAAAAAGAGCTTGCTAAGCAAACTCTTTTTCAAATTAAATTTCTAAAATTGATATATAAAAACAAACTAACTTTTTATCCAATTCACAATTTTTGGGTCAGTTGGTAAGGTTCTAGGTGAAATAACATCTACTAATTCCCCTTTTTCGTTCAATAAGTATTTTTGGAAATTCCATTCTACTTCAGAATCTTTAAGTCCGTTTTTAGCTTTTTGAGTTAAAAACTGGTACACCGCACACATATCACTTCCTTTTACTGAAACTTTGTCCATCATCGGGAAAGTTACACCGTAATTTTGTTGACAGAACGTAGCAATTTCCTCTTTAGTCCCCGGTTCTTGTGAGGCAAAATTATTCGCTGGAAAACCTACAATTACAAATCCTTTACTGCTGTATTCTTTATACAACGCTTCTAAATCTTTGTATTGAGGGGTCAAACCACACTTGGAAGCGGTGTTTACAATCATAATTTTTTTTCCTTTTAAAGTACCGAAATCAAAGGACTCTCCAGATAAATCAGTTACTTTAAATTGGTAGATTGTTTCTTTGGTAAGATTGGCAGTCATAACTGTAGAATTAATTTTTGAGGTTTGTGCTTGATTTTGACAACTAAAAAATAGTAATGCTACGCTTACTATTGAAACTAATTTTTTCATATGGTAATTTTTCTATAAAAATAAGTATTTATTTGTTTATTCATAACAAAAATATGTTAAACAGAAGTTAATTATAAAACAAAGCCTAACTCAAAAAAAGAGCTAGGCTTTACTACAAACAAATCAAATTTGGACTAAAACTTATACTGTACTCCCAATTTCAAAAAAAAAGGAGTTCCCGGTGTAAAATGAATTTCTTCCACACTATTCGGCTCATTTTGTAATCTTGACTCAGTAGCAAACTGAGTTTCATTCCAAGTCGAGTTGAAAAGATTTTGTATCGTAAGCGCAAAAACCATTTGCTTGAATGTATAATTGAGGTTCAAATCACTGATACAATAGCCCTTTGCAACAATTGAATTGTCTTCATTTGCTTGACGATGGTTCATAAAGCGATAACGCATGCCTCCTGAAAAGTTGTGCCAATTTTGAAAACTAATACCACCAGTCGATGTAAAATCTGGAGCAAGTGGAATAAAATCTTCGCCTTTGGGGTCATTGATACTTCGAGCCAGCGTGTAATTAGCATCAAAATTGAAAAAAAAGTAATCATTTAATTGATAACGAATACCCAAATCTATTCCGGCTCTCTTTGTTTCTCCACTAGGCTCTACAATACCTGCATCACCTACATACACAAACTCCTGTTCCAAATACAAATACCATAAGGCCGAATTCACTAGCAATCTAGGCAAAGGTTTCCAGATGGTTCCCAAATCAGCGCCAACAGCTGTTGGAAGAATAGCCTTCCCTTGGTTGGCAACCACTACTCGAGTATCATTTGAATGAAAGCCTAAACCAGTTTTGAAATACAATTGCCAATCGTTACTCTTAGAATAAACCACATTTAGTTTCGGAGAAAAGGCGGTTTTACTTTCGGTTTGTGTTTTATAATTCGGAAGCAATTTATCTTGATAGCCAAACTTGAAATAATCCAAACGAATGGCAGGATTAAGTAACCATTTGCCCAAACGAATTTCGGTATTGAAATAAGAATACAAATTTGATTGATCAATATCTCCCAATTGAATAGCATCCAAAACGATTGTTCTATTCAAAGTATGCGACAATTCAGAATCTGTAGTGGCATCGTTTCGCAATCCAAGTCCCCATTGAAAAACCCAATCTACCGAATTACTGCTGATTTTTTTATTCCATTCGCTATTAATGCCATAAATCGTTCTGTTTTCTTGCTGCTTAATTTGATCACCATTAATAGGGTCATTTAGGAAAAAAGTGAAGTTCGAAAACAATTCAAAGGTATAATTTGAATAAAATGTATTGGCTTTGACAAAGGTATTTTGATCAATTACTTTTCGGAACATTACATTAAAATTCGTTCTTGAAGTCGCTCCTCCTTCGGTATCATCTACTGCGCCGAATCTTGAAATCGTTCCATTATCTACCAATCGCCGTGGAATTTGCCCAGAGGCATCCCACTTACTTGTAAAACGTGAAGCAGATACCGAGAAACGACTATTATCCTCAAGAACAAAAGAGTACTTTCCGAATAAGTTGATTCGATTAAAATTTTGAGGAGAATCAAAAGGACCATCGGTCAAAATGTATTCTGTTGCGAGATAAGCACTTTGTTTTTTATTTTTCCCTAAAAGATCAAACAATCCCAAAGTTCTAAAAGTATTAAATTGCCCAATTTCGACAGCAATACTACTGTTTTCTAATTGTTCCTTCGTACCAAAATCAACATAGCCTGCCGTGGCAAAATCACCTTTACTTGCATAATAAGTCCCTTTGCCAAAGTCAATTTTATCGACCGTTTCTGGAATAACAAAATGTAAATCGGCATAGCCTTGCCCGTGTGCATGAGACACCATATTTACAGGCATTCCGTCAACTTGTATAGCGATATCCGTACCATGATCGATATCAAATCCGCGAAGAAAAATTTGCTCAGCCTTTCCTCCACCCGCATGCTGACCAATGAACAATCCAGGAACTTTTTGCAGTATTTCTTGCGAAGAATTCACAGGAGATGTTACTAAATCAATTTTAGAAATCACATTCAAAGCATTTATTTTAGCCGGAATAATTACTTCATCTAACTTAAAACTATCACTTTCCATCACAATTTGAAAAGTTCCATCTGGAATAGTCAAAATCAATTTTTTATAACCAAGTGCTACCATGGTTAAGATATCACCAATGGCAGTTTTATCGATACTAAAATTCCCCATTTCGTCTGTATGTGAATGTGTATTGAAACTGGAATTAGTAATAGTAACGTTTTCTAAAGGTTTACCATTCTCGTCTACCACTTTTCCTTTTTGCAGCTGACCAAAAACATTAACCGAGAGTAATAAGAATAAAATTAGGGCAAACTTTTTCATCTGATAGTTATAACTGCATTATTTTATGTTCAAAATTAGGTCCCAATTCATAGCTACTAGAGAGTAATTCTTCTTTTAATGGCTTTACCTTAGCTTCTACATTATTTTTTTTATAAATCATTGCCAAGTGATACAAAGCCTGAGGCTCAAAAGTTTTTCCAACTACATATTCCTGAGCGATTTGCAAGGCCATTTTATTTTTTCCTAAATTCAAATACGACCAAGCAAGTAAATCATAAGACTCCGGTGTAGGCCTATGTGCTACTTCTGTTTTGGCTATGGCCAAAGCTTTTAAGGCGGTTGCTTTTTCTTCGGCATAAAGCAAGACATTGTATTTATTGTACATAGCGCCGTACTTATTTTTTTCAAGCATTTGAAAATAAGCTTTTGTATGCGCTTCTTTTGTTTCATTATCCCCTTCAAAATGCGCAATTTGAGCTTTCAATAAATAAAAATCTGGCGTATTGTGTGATTTCGAAATAGCATTGAGAATTCTCTTCGCCTCGGTGGTATTTCTTTCGTGCGAAAAAACAATCCAAGCAATTCCTTTCAAAGCATAAGAATAATTAGGGTCTATTTCGAGTGTTTTCAAATAACTCTTATACGATGCTTCTATTCTTCCTGCATGTCCATAAAAATCCCCTAAATTAGAATACGACCAGATTTTTAATACTTTATCATCTTCTTTGATAGCAATGTTCAAGGCTTTTTCCATAAATGAAATCGCAGTTTCAAGATCGCCTTTATGATCGTTCCATTTGGCTAAACGTATCAAATAATCAAAATCATTCATATCCTTAATGGCATTCAATTGCTGTAGCGCATCAGAATAATTTCCTAATTCCATCTGTACATCAAAGAGTAATTTTTGTGTTTCTTTTTTGCCTTCGCCTATAACGAAAGCATTATTAGCAAGGGTTAATGCCTCTTTAAATCGATGCTGGGAGATATAATTTCTTGCCAAAGAACGAATCGAACCCACTCTTGAATAGCGATCGGATTCATTGTACTCCACCCATAATTTTTCTGAAGTATACAAATCTTGAATGTTAGCTGTAGCTTGAAAAAGTGTGCTGTAATTGGCAGCCAAAATTCCTAAATATGATTTTTGACTGGGTGTTTCTTCTAATCTCTTTTGCCAAAAATCAATCTCACGTTGGGCAAAATCAAGTTTTTTATTTTCTTTTACTATTAAATAGGCATTGTAATCCGAAGCAGAAGTCAATGCAACTGGTTGCTTAGCACAACTGCTTAATACTGCTAGAAACAGCAGGAATACTGATTGTAGAGTCCTCATAATAAATTTGTTTGTAGGTGAATAGGTTAAAGAAATTTAAAAGTAAACAGAGTAAGTAGTCCAAGACTTACTCTGTTTATTAGTTTTTACCAAGCTGCTGCTAAGTAAGGAAATGAGGCAGAAAAGGGTTTATCGTTGGCGTCTACGTTATCTGAAGTAAGGCTTGGATTAGATGTACCCATAGGTCCACCAAAAATCAACAACAATTCCACATCAATTACATCATCTGCCAGCGCTCTTCCTGTCAAAACATTAGTCCCGTCAAAGAAGGTAGTTTTAGCAGTTTTGGATACATTCAAAACATCGGTAGCCAAAAGTCCTGTAAACGTAGCCGCATTTTGACCTAAGGCATTTGTGGTATAGCCAGCATTAAGCGCCAACAATCGGGATTGAAAAACTGATTGATATGTAGCTCCCATTGCCGAAGGAATAGCTGCATTGAAATCATCTTTTGGTTGTCCTGAAGCAATAAAAACGGTGTTTATTGCTGGTCTTGCCATTTGATCTTGTTGTACAAAAGTGCCCGAAAAGTCAATACTTTGAACTCCTTCGTTTGAATTATCATCATTACTATCACAGCTCGTCGCAAAAAGCATACTCGCTAAAGCTAGAGTTACAACTTTAAATTTATTTGTTTTCATCTTTGAAATTTTATGGGTTATTGATCAAAATAGGTTTTGAGTATCCTATTTCATGATGTTAAAAATGTAAATCGGTTATTGTTTTTTCTTTGTTTCGGCCCAAATGTTTAAGGAAGTTGAATTTCCTAATTTACTTTTAGGTACTTCCACTACTATCGAAAGCACATTAGTTCCTGCAAAAGTGTCGGTTCCAGTACTGTTGAAACCAGTTGCTGTACCCGCCAAAATGGCTTTGAATTGTCCTAAATCAAAGAAAAAAGGATCGTCTCTTGGTCCAGCAAAAAATGTCATACCGTCTTTTGTAGCGATAGATGGTGTTGCCCCATAAGCAGAAACAGTCACCTCACCAGAAGCTGCACTTTTGTTGATGGTACTAGATGTTCCTGTAGTTGTTGGTGCATAAGGACCAAAGAAATACATCTTGTTCCCTCTTTTAATAGCTTGAATTACCAAATCTTCAACATTGTCACCTGTGTTGTCAATATTGATTTCAACCATTACGTTTTCTTTAAACGTTGCCATTGCTGTAGCATTTGGACTCAATAGTCCTTGCGTATTTACAGCGAAAACCAAATTATTGGGATCTTGGCCCTGAAAAGTGTAGACATCTGTAATGTCACCCGCATCACCAGTTGATGTACTTGGAGCATCGATATGGTCTGCTGCTACTAAAATTAAGCCTGAAATCACTGCTAGTGACAAACCTAAGATCATTTTTGTTTTTTTCATTTTTTATAATTTTAAAAGTTATAAAAGCATTTACGATAGAAAATGAATCTTGGTTTTAAAAAAGTAAAAAAAATAAAATTTTTTATATAAAATATTGATTTTTAATACTTTAAAAATTAAATAATTTTATAAAATAATTCAACAAATCATAATATTAACGAAGTCCAAACTATAATTTGTTTTTTAAACTATGAATTGTATATGTTTGTAGTTATTAAAAAAAGAACCTATGACCCAAGATGAACTGTTGGTTTTAATTCATAAAAAGGACGAAAAAGCTTTTACCTATCTCTATGATATGTATGCTAAAAGTTTGTTTTCAGTAATTTCTGTATTGGTAAAAAACAGAGAGGAAGCCGAAGATACGCTACAAGAAGTATTTGTCAAAATTTGGAAAAATATCGATTCCTATAACGAAAGTAAAGGCCGTTTCTATACTTGGATTCTTAATATTGCTAGAAATACTTCTATTGATAAGTTACGATCTAAAAACTTTAATGACAGTCAAAAAAACCTTTCTTCTGATAATTTCGTACATCTATTAGATGATAGCAATAAGTTAACTAATAAAATTGACACCATTGGAATCCAAGAGTTTGTAAAAAAGCTCAAGCCAAAGTGTATTCAAATAATAGACTTACTGTTTTTTAAAGGATACACACAGCAAGAAGCCTCGGAAGAGCTCAACATCCCACTGGGTACTATAAAGACCAACAATAGAAATTGCATCAATGATTTAAGACTTTATTTGAAACTATAATGGAAACAAAAGAATATATAGCATCCGGCATTTTGGAACTTTATGTGTATGGTTTGCTCAATGAAGCCGAAAACCTTGAAGTTGCCGAAAAAGCAAAACAATTTCCTGAAATCGAGCAAGAAATTATAGCCATCGAAAAAAGTATTGTGGCGCTTTCTTCGAGTTTTTCTCCTTTTCAATCAGCAGCAAATTATGAGAAAATTAAAAATCAACTGGCGCTCAAACACGGTAAAGTGATCGAAATGCAATCCCAGAAAAAATGGACACCTTATTTGGGTTGGGCTGCTGCCGCAGTATTGTTTGTGGGTATAGGATTTCAATATTACAAATTAAATGAAACCCAACAATCGATTGTAATTGTTGCTAATGAGAAGAAAAAACTCGAACAAGAATTTTCTGTTTTAGGTCAAAAAAACAAAGCCATCGAAAACAGTTTGTCCATTGTAAGAGACGTAAAAAATACGTTAATAGCCTTGAGCGGCCAAACGGTTTCACCAACATCTTATGCAAAAGTGTATTGGAACAAACAAACCCAAACAACTTATGTTGATGCCTCGGGTTTGCCTAAACCACCAAAAGGTATGGTTTATCAAGTTTGGGCTATTAAATTGAGTCCAACTCTTACTCCAAAAAGTGTTGGTTTATTAAGTGATTTCGAAAATAACGAACAAAAATTATTCGAAGTGGATAATACGGATTATGCGGAAGCATTTGGAATTACCCTAGAACCCGAAGGTGGAAGTTTGACCCCAACTATGGAGCAATTATACACCTTAGGAAAGGTATAAATCCAACACCTTTCAATAAAAAAAGGTTCAATTTGAAATTGAACCTTTTTTTATGACTAATTACCGATTACTTTTTGTAATACTTTTTATATTTTGGATACGTTAATGCTCCGATAAACGTAATGGCTCCTAAAGAATACCAAATCCAGCTTAAGGATTTTGCTTCACCACTCGCGTAAGAATGTAAGCCTACTAAGTGGAAGTTTACCCCGTAATACGTGAATAAAATAGAGAGAAACGCGTACATACTCATCAAATTAAAAATCCACTTTCCTCGTAACGAAGGCACGAATCGCATGTGAATTACAAAAGCATACACCATAATACTGATCAACGCCCAAGTCTCTTTTGGATCCCATCCCCAGTAACGCCCCCAACTTTCGTTGGCCCATTGTCCTCCTAAGAAATTCCCTATGGTTAACATTATCAAACCAATAGTCAATGCCATTTCGTTGATATACGTTAACTCTTTAATATTTAACTCCATTTTTGCTTTATTCGTTTCGTTGGTAAAGAAAATCAACAACAAACAAACAAATCCTAGAATCATCCCTAGAGCAGTTGGTCCATAACTCGCAACAATTACCGCCACGTGAATCATTAACCAATACGAATTCAAGACCGGTTGCAAGTTTGCAATTTCTGGATCAATCCAGTTTAAAGATGCCGCCCATAAAATCATGGCTGTAACAAAGGCTGATGAAGCTACGGTTAGTTTTGATTTTCTATCAAAAGCCAATCCAAAGAACATCGTTGACCAAGCAATATAAATAATCGATTCGTAAGCATTACTCCAAGGTGCATGCCCAGAAATGTACCATCTTGCGATCAATCCAATCGTGTGCAATGCAAATAGAAGCCCAATAAAAATATGGGATGCATTAATTATGATACGCAACGCTTTTCTATCTTTAAAAATTTGAATAATGGTAAAAATGAACATTATCAATGCTGCTAGCAAATAAATATTCGGTAATTTTTGAAAAACATCATACTTATTGTACGCTATCTCCAAATCAATTTTCTTTTCGCTAGGCAGCACTTTTCCGCCAAATTTTTTCTGAAACCCATTGATACTTTCTAGTAATTCATCAGAAGTGTCATACGATTTAGTCTTAATAGCATTATTCAAGGTACCAAAATATAAGGGCAAAATGCTTTTGGTATAAGTAGAATCCATTCCTTTTAATCCAGCTTCATTCAATTCTAAGAAGGAAACCCATTTTGAATTTTCATGATTCGGAATAGGAAAAATTTTCAAGATGCGTCCACTCAATGCTGATTCCATCAAGTTGACTTTTTTATCCGTTTCGATAAAATCTTTTTCAAAACTATTTGGATTGGCGGCTTTATAGGCTGCATCCAAATAAGGAGACAATTTATAGTTCCCTTTTTCATCAAAAAATTTGATAAATGGAGCAAGTTTAGCTTTGCTATCAATACCGATAATCTTACGAATACTGTCGTTTTTTGGGGTGATATAAATCAAAGGTACTTCCAACCAAATATTCGCAAATTGCGTCATCGATAAGAAAACCTGATCCGAATTCATCCCTTTATAAGTGTTTGCATGACTCACTTTTCGCAACAATTCAGACGAAAAAGTATTAATTGGTTTCATTCTTCCGCCTGCATCTTGAATAATCAATCGTCCAAATTTAGCCGCGTGTACTGCTTTTACCGTATTGGTTTTCAACAACGCATCCAATTCGGCTTCGGTTGGCGCTTTTCGGGTATGCATCACGGATTGCTCGTGATTATGGCCGTCACCTTCTGTATGATTATGTCCTTGTTGATTTTGTGCAAAACCTTGCAGTCCAAAAAACAATAAGAAAATAGAAAGTAATTTAGCCTTCTTATTTTTTACTACTTCTAGTTTTCTTTTCAAATCGCCAAAACGAGAATGTTTGGTAAATAAAATTGCCATCATTGCAAAATATAATAAAAAGTAACCCAAATAAGTGATGTTGGTTCCCCAGAAATCATGGTTTACCGAAAGAATGGTTCCTTTTTCATCAGGATCAAAACCCGACTGAAAAAAACGATATTGTTGATGATCCAAAACGTGATTCATATAAATACGGGCATCGAAATTTTCTTTCCCATCCAAAACAGATACTTTACTTTCAAATGAAGAATAACTCTTTTCCGTTCCAGGGTATTTGGTCGCTATAAAATCATTCAATTTTACTTTGAAAGGCAACATATATTCTTTACTTCCGTAGAAAATAGCAAAATCTAATTTTCCAATTTTTACGGTTTTAGGCTCGCCCACTTTTCCTTTAGAACCCAAAATGGTTACTTTTTCAGTCTTTCCTTGCGAGGTGATACTCAATTCTATAGCATCTTCGTGATTTTTGGCTTTAAAATCATTATTCGATTCATAAGCAATTACTCCTCTAACGGCAGGTTCAGGAAAAACAATTCGTTTTTCGCCAATAGAATATAGGGAACGCATCATCAAAGGTTGCACCACATCTTTGGTTACTTTTCCTTGCAACTTATCCGCCATTCGCATAAAGTTTCCTTCAAAAGGGGTTTGAATAGTGTACTCTTTTCCCGTAGTCGTAATATTGATAGCGCCTTCGGTATATTTATTCAAAGCATACAAAACATTGTGAATGTTTTGTACTTCTCCTTCTTTTAAGAAATGCTCTTCTCGCCCACCTTCGCCGGCTTCTACAATTTTTAGATATAAAATCCCTTTAGGATCAGGTTTTATATATTCTTTGGCACCCATGATAAAGTTATCATAGGTAACTTCAAATGGTATGTCGGCAAACTTATCCGAAATAGAAAAATCATTATTGGTTACGGGAGATAACAACACATTTTTTTCGAAAGTACGACGTTTCATTTCACCTTTGTATTCGCCATCCACAAAAACAGTCACAAAAGTTTTATCGGAAAAAATTCGGTTTTCTGTAGCTCCTTCACGGATAGGCATCATCCCTTCATAACTAATGTAGCGCGTAATAAATGCACCAATGATGATAAAAATAAAAGCCAAATGCAGCAATAACGTAGCCCATTTTTCTTTTTTTAATAACTGATATCTTTTGATGTTTCCGAAGAAATTAATCAAGAAAAACACGTGAATCGCTTCAAACCACCAAGCATTGTAAATCCAAATTTTGGCCGTATCCGTATTGTATTTACTTTCGATAAAAGTTCCTGTTGCCATGGCCACTGCATACCCAATAAATAAAACAGCCATCAAACGAGTCGAAAATAAAAAGGAGTAGTATTTTTTATCCATTTATATTATGAATTGATTTTGTAAAAGTGTCGCAAAAGTACTTAAATATTGTTGATTTGAAACGAACACACTTGTTAATTTAATCTAAAATTAAGCGCTGAAATCCGGCCAAAAAAAGCTTGAAATAGTTTCAGTAATGAGGAGATTTACGCCAAAACATTCCCTTTTATCACTATAAAAAAATCACTATTTTTGCGAGATGATCAAAGTAACACTTATCGGTGCAGGTAACGTTGCACAACACCTTATTTCGACATTTCTAACCACAACAGGAATAGAAATTGTACAAGTATACTCCCGAAATAAAACAACAGTAGTCCCTGAAATTGATGCTAACAAAATCGTTTCAAATTTTACCGATTTGAAAGAAGCCGACGTGTATATCATTGCTGTTTCAGATGATGCAATTGCTAGTGTTTCATCACAACTACCTTTCAAAAACCGCTTGGTCGTTCATACCTCGGGAGCGGCTCCTTTAGATTTTTTGAATGACAAAAATCGAAAAGGTGTTTTTTATCCGTTGCAAACGTTCACCAAAGGAAAAAGTGTAAACTTCAAAGTAATTCCCATATGTCTAGAAACGGCTATCCCTGAGGATTATCCAATTCTTGAAAAAGTGGCTACTGCCATTTCAGACAATGTTCACACCATCAACTCTCATCAACGAAAAGCTTTGCATGTGGCGGCAGTTTTTGTAAATAATTTTACCAACTATTTATATCAATTAGGTAATGAAATTTGCATAGAAAACCACGTCTCTTTTGATATACTAAAACCCTTAATACTAGAAACCGCCGAAAAACTATTGACTTTGTCTCCAAAAGAAGCCCAAACTGGACCAGCAAAACGCAATGATATTTCTACCATCGAGGCGCATGAATCTTTTTTATCCAATAAAAATCAATCGACTATATATAAAATCTTAACCCAATCTATACAAAATCATGGCAAAAAGTTATAAAGAAATAATGAATGATATTACTACGTTTGTGTTTGACGTAGATGGCGTACTTACTGATGGTTCTGTATTTGTAAATAATGCAGGCGAAATGCTACGAACGATGAACATTCGCGATGGCTACGCACTGAAAACAGCTGTAGATAATGGCTATAATGTTTGTATTATTTCTGGCGGAAGCAATGAAGGCGTTCGAGTGCGCCTGAGAAATTTAGGTATCACCGACATTCATTTAGGTACCCCCGATAAAGTGGCTACTTTTGATGAATATACTGATGTCTATACTATTCTGCCTGAACACGTTTTGTACATGGGAGACGATATTCCGGATTATCACGTGATGCAATTGGTAGGATTACCTACTTGTCCGCAAGATGCAAGTCCAGAAATAAAAGCCATTTCAAAATACATTTCTCATAAAAATGGCGGAAAAGGAGCCGTTAGAGATGTCATTGAGCAAGTCATGAAAGTTCAAGGAAAATGGATGGAAAGTTTTGATGGGAAACATGATTAGAAGTGAGATGTCTTAAGTTAGATGTTAGAATATAGAAGATAGAAGCTATAAAAACTAATTCTGAAGTTTCGGAATCAAAATCCAATCCAAGATTATAAAACTAAACCCGTCCAAAAACAATGAAATACCTCCAATTAATACGTTATCAAAACTTACTTTTATTAGCACTAATGCAATTGATTTTGCGTTTCGGTTTCTTGAAAGAACAAAATTGTAGCTTGGCTTTATCCGATTTTCAATATGTTATGTTAGTTTTTGCGACGCTTTTCATTGCGGCAGGCGGCTATGTTATCAACGATATTTTTGATCAAGATACCGATGCCATCAATAAACCTGAAAAAGTAATCATTGGTAAAACCATCAAAGAAAGTCAGGCGTATAACTTGTATGCTGGTTTAACCATTATAGGGGTATGTATTGGTTTTTATCTTTCTAATGTGATTGACAAGCCCAATTTTGCCGCGTTGTTTATTTTAATTGCTGCCACACTCTATTTTTATGCAACTACGTTAAAACAAATGCTTTTGATTGGGAATATCATTGTTGCATTACTATTAGCGATAAGCGTATTGATTATTGGAGTTTTTGATCTGTCGCCAGTTACTTATGCTGAGAATCAACGACAAATGATACAAATTTTCAGCATACTGATAGATTATGCTTTTTTTGCTTTTATGCTTCATTTGATAAGAGAGATTACCAAAGATTTAGAGGATATAGAAGGTGATGATCAGCAAGGAATGAGCACAATAGCCATTCGCTTAGGCATTTCAAAAACCACCAAATTGATTGCCATTTTGAGCTTTATTCCGATTGGATTGTTTCTTAACTATATGTATCGTTACTTTGTTTTAAACGATTTGCATCTGATTACGATGTACAGTTTAATTTTTATTATCGCTCCTTTTTTGTATTTTACCATAAAAATAGTGACTGCAAAAGCTAAAACTGAGTTTCATCACTTGAGTACTGTTCTCAAATGGATTGTCTTTTTTGGACTCTTTCTATTGCCCATTCTCACTTACAATATTCAACACCATGCTTAAAAATAAACTAGCTCACTTACGTATTATTTTGGCTTCGGGTTCTCCGAGAAGACAACAGTTTTTTAAAGATTTGGATTTAGATTTTGAAATTCGACTTAAAGAAATAGAAGAAGTTTTTCCTGATACATTAAAAGGGGAAGAAATCACCAACTATCTATCTATACTGAAGGCCAATGCTTTTGAGGGCGAATTGCGTGAAAACGAACTTCTCATCACTAGTGACACTATTGTTTGGCACAAAAATTGTCCGTTAGGAAAGCCGAAAGATGCTCAAGAGGCTTTTGAGATTTTGAAGTCGTTATCAAACAACACCCATGAGGTTATCACATCTGTATGCTTTAAAACAAAAAATAAAACAGAAGTCATATCCGAGACCACGAAAGTCACATTCAATGCTTTGAGCGACGAAGCCATTCACTATTATTTGGATAATTACCAACCTTTTGACAAAGCTGGTGCCTACGGGATTCAAGAATGGATAGGTTTTATTGGAGTTTCTAAAATAGAAGGTTCCTATACTAATGTTATGGGAATGCCTACAGACAAAGTGTTTGAATATCTAAGTCAACTTTAAACTAACTTACATGGATTTTTTTGATCAATATCTAAAAGAAGAAATTAGTACCGGAATACTACTATTGATTGTTTTTCTTTCGCGAACATTGGTTGCAAAATTGGTTAGAAGGTATGCCAAAACAAGCGAAATCATAGAGAGAAGAACCAATTTAGTGATCAAATACATTACTGTTTTGATTAATATATTAGCGATTATTACCTTAATTTTAATTTGGGGCGTGCAGCCCAAAGATATTTTTATTACCATTTCGTCCGTAGCAACGGTAATTGGCGTTGCTATGTTTGCGCAATGGTCAATATTGAGCAACATCACGTCGGGAATTATTTTGTTCTTTTCGTTTCCGTTCAAAATTGGAGATGTTATTCTAATACATGACAAAGAATATCTTGTAGAAGGAGAAATTGAAGATATTGGTGCTTTTCACGTAACTATCCGATCCAAAGAAGGTGAAATGGTCATTTATCCCAATAATTTATTTTTTCAAAAAGGAATTTCAATTATAAAAAAGAGTTCTACCGATAGTAACAATGAATTTACAGATTAAATAAA
The DNA here is from genome assembly GCA_963509895.1 of uncultured Flavobacterium sp. GTDB lineage: Bacteria > Bacteroidota > Bacteroidia > Flavobacteriales > Flavobacteriaceae > Flavobacterium. The sequence continues at coordinate 15,653 of CAUPCW010000031.1, read as the reverse complement.
AGTGAATACTAACCAAATCTAAATACAATGAAAGCAATTAAATTATTTATTATTGGAATCTTACTCTTTGGAGCAACTGCTGCTGAAGCTCAGGTTTCAATTAACGTTAATATTGGCACACCACCGGCATGGGGCCCTGTGGGTTATGACAATGTAGCTTATTATTTTTTACCCGATATTCAAATTTATTTTGATATCCGTAAGGGAGAATATATTTATTTAGGTAACGGACGATGGATTCGTTCTCGCAGATTACCAAGCTATTGCAGCAACTATAATTTATATCGCGGATATAAAGTACCCTTAACTGACTATAGAGGCAATACTCCTTATGTGCACTACAACACTCACAAAGTAAAGTATTATAAAGGATACAAAGGAAAACCTCAAAAAGCCAGAGGGCATTACAAAGAAGAACATCGTTATGAAGACCGTCAAGACAATCGTCGTGACGATCATCATGATAGAGGTCAAGGAAAACATCAAGATAAAGGAAATCACGGAAAAGGAAGAGACTAACTTTTTCCCTTTCAAATAGATTATTAAAAACAGTACAGACTATGCATAAGAAAAGAAATTTTACTTTACTAGTTGTGCTGTTTTTTTTATCTCAGTTTACTTATTCACAACAAGAAAAACCAAAAGCGGATAGTACCAAAATTTACAAAAACATTCAACAATTTTCTCAAAAGAAAAAGACAACCAGTTTTTTGCACCGCTTAGTTTTTAAGCCTATAAAACCAAATCTTCCTAAAATAGTTTCTAAAACAAATTATAGTCTCTATCAAGACAAAATAATCAGAAACATTACTATAACTACTCTTGATCCGTTTGGTAAAAGCGTACAAAATTTAGAAACAACCAACTCGCAAAAAGCACTCAACAAAGCCGAGGAATGGGGCAATAAATTGCATTTAAAATCCAAAGACTATACAATTCGAAAAGTATTGCTCATCCACGAAAATGAACCACTGGATTCCTTAATGGTTAAAGAAAGTATGCGTTTAATTCGAACGCAACGTTTTGTTAATAGTATAGCGATCCATTTGGAAATGATACCCGAAAGCCCCGACTCTGTAGCTGTTTTTATTCAAGTTTTAGATTCTTGGAGTTTAATTCCAAATGCTTCTTTTAGCAATACCGAAACAACCCTAAAACTTAGAGAGCGTAACTTTCTCGGACAAGGTCATGAAATTCGAGGCGAATACACCAAACGTTTCGATGATGGTCAAAATGGTCATTTGTTGCAATACACGGTAAACAATTTTCGCAAAACCTTCATCAAATTACAAGCTACCAATCAAAAAGATGTAGAAAGTAATTTCAACAAAAGCATAGAAGCTTCAAGGTTATTTGTTTCACCTTTGACCAAATGGGGAGGCGGAATTCTCTATGAACAACGTTTCAGACAAGATACTTTGTCCGATAAAAATGGTGTTTTTGCACAACAGCGATTCAAATTTAATACAGATGATTACTGGCTTGGACATGCTTTCTCGCTAGATAACGACAATTCAGAAAAAAATAAAATTACCAATTTGATCGTAGCTGGACGTTTTTTGAATATCAATTATTTAGAAAATCCGTCAGCAGCTTATGACAGCATTGGATTCTATACAGACGAAAAACTACTGTTCGCAAGTGTGGGTATCAATGCTAGAAACTTTATTCAAGAACGTTATTTGTTTAACAATGGGATTGTAGAAGACGTCCCTATTGGAAAAACCTACAGTTTGACCACAGGATATCAACGAAAAAATCACAAAGGACAGTTGTATGTAGGCACAAGAGCTTCGTTTGGAAATTACTACCGCTGGGGATTCTTTAGCGTAAATGCTGAATGGGGTTCTTTTTTTCAGAATTCCAAAACATCTCAAGCTGCATTTACATTTCAAGCCAATTATTTTACCAAATTATACGAAATTGGCGATTGGAAAATCAGACAGTTCTTAAAACAACGAGTTGTTATTGGCAGCCACCGATTAGCTTCAACAGGGGATCAAATTACTTTAAATGACCAATACGGAATACCCGGATTCAACAATGCGTTGTATGGAACCAAAAAAATAGTTTTTAGCACGCAAACACAAAGTTATTCCCCATGGAATCTCTGGGGCTTTCGTTTGAATCCGTTTTTTAATTATACCATTGGAGTCATTGGAAATGATAAAAAAACAAACCTAAAGAATCAAACCTATTCTAGCATTGGATTGGGTATTATCATCAACAATGACTATTTGGTATTTAGTTCGTTTCAGTTGTCGTTTGCTTACTATCCTACTACTTTTGGTCCCGATGATAAAAACCTAAGAACGAATGCTTTTGAAACGAGTGATTTTGGTTTACTAGATTTTGAGTTGAATAAACCCCGAACGGTGATTTATAAATAAAAATCATTTTATAGTTTGCTTTAACCACTCAAACAAAGAAAAATATACTTGTTCCCGAACCTGAAGCGGTGACAAAATCAAATCATGCATTCCGCCTTTGATTTCATGTATCGTACGTTTGGGAGCAATAATTTTCTCTGCTCCCACTCGAATGTCATTTACATTCAAAATAGCATCCCCTTCAAAAAAAGAAGTATTCCAATCATTGCTATAAATCGATTGGTGAGAATGCATCACCAAAATAGGTCGGGAGAGAATTACTCCTTTTTTAATCTTTACATGTCCTTGATGTATTGCACTAATCCAACCGGCATTTATGGCGGGAACCAAATGCGGTTTCCATGCCAAATTGTAGTCCCATTCTCCTTTCTTTTCACTGTGCAAGCTGTGACCATACCATTCGGAAATCTTTCCAGGAAGTAATACATCAGGAAAATATTTTCCGAAAAACGCAACCAGTGGAAGCATCAAGCGTTTTTGGTACTGTGGCATATTCATATCATAAAACGGACTATTACAATAAACAGCGTCAAATTTTTCATTACCAACTCGTTCCGATGCATACAACGTAACCAATAAACCGCCTGTTGAATGACCTGATAACAAAACCTGTTCATTGCCTTCTTGTCGAATTATTGTTAGAGCTTCATCCAAATCGGCAAAATATTCTGTTAAGCTGCGCATGTTATTACTCTTTTGATGCGGCAAAGTAGAACGTCCATATTTACGCAAATCAAGCGCATAAAAATGAAATCCTTTTTCATTAAATTTTTGAGCCATCTCCGACTGAAAGAAATAATCATTAAAACCGTGTACATACAATACCGCTTTGGTGCTGGGCATACTGCCTTGTTTTCTGATTACAGTTGCAACGACTTTACCTTCATAATCATCGGGTTGGTCAATAGTCGCAAACTCAAATCCGTTTCCTAAATAATCTGATTGATACGTTATTGTTTTCATAGCATAAATAAGAAGTGACTCTAAAGTAGTGATATTATCAGTAAAAATAGTAATGTGTGATGTAAAATCATAAATAATCAGCATTAACAAAAATTAACAAAAATTACCAACTCTTAATTACTATTTTTGAATCGTATCAATAACAAAAAAATTCTATGCAGCAGTCAATAGTTAAAACGGCATTCCTTTTATTACTATCCACTACCCTAGCTTTTGCACAAAAACCTACAAAACTTAACTCGGTTGAAATTTACAACCAAATTCAAAAACTCAATTTTCTGGGTTCCGTACTCTATGTAGCGGCTCATCCAGATGATGAAAATACCCGATTGATTTCTTATTTAGCCAACGAAACCAAAGCCAGAACCGCATATTTGTCGCTAACTCGAGGTGATGGTGGGCAAAATTTAATTGGTGCACAACTACGCGAACTACTTGGAGTTATTCGTACCCAAGAACTTATCGAAGCACGAAAAATTGATGGCGGAGAACAACTTTTTTCTAGAGCGAATGATTTTGGCTTCTCCAAAAATCCTACCGAAACCTTGGCTATTTGGGACAAAGAAAAAGTCCTAGCCGATGTAATTTGGGCGATTCGTAAATTTCAACCCGATGTAATCATCAACCGTTTTGACCATCGTTCACCAGGAACCACTCACGGACATCACACCGCATCAGCAATGTTGAGTGTAGAGAGTTTTAATTTAACCAATAATGCTTCTGTTTATCCTGAGCAACTTAAATACGTACAACCTTGGCAAGCCAAACGCCAATTCTTTAATACTTCTTGGTGGTTTTATGGCTCGCAAGAAAAATTTAATGCCGCAGACAAAACCAATCTAATTGCGATGCAAACTGGGGTTTATTACTCAAACATCGGGAAATCCAATCAAGAAATCGCTGCATTGAGCAGAAGTTCCCATCAATCACAAGGATTTGGAAGCACTGGAAGTCGTGGTGAAGAAACGGAATACTTAGAATTTTTAAATGGCGAAAGAGTCCCTACTAATGGTTCTCTTTTCGAGGGAATTGATACGAGTTGGAATCGTGTCAGAGGTGGGAAAGCTATTGGCGAACTCCTTACTTCAATTAGCAAAGAATTTAATCATAACAACCCTGCGGCTAGTATTCCAAATCTAGTCAAAGTCTACCAAATGATGTTGCAGTTAGACGAAAATCATTGGTCGAAACAAAAAGCAAGCGAAACCAAAAAAATAATTGCAGCCTGTGCTGGATTATACCTTGAAGCCGTTGCTCCAACTCAAGAAGCGACCCCAGGAAGTAGTTTAAAATTAAAGATAGAAGCCATAAATCGTTCAGCAATTCCGATGGTTTTAAAAAGTGTGACTACATTGCCCAACCAAATCTCAACGGTACAGAATGCAACTCTACAACCTAACAAACTACTCAACTTTGCCCTTGATTTGCAATTACCAGAAACTATTGCCTACACGCAACCCTATTGGTTGGCCGAAGAGGCTACTGTGGGAATGTATACCGTTAGTAACCCAACTGAAATTGGACTGCCTGAAAAAGAAAGAGATGCGAAAGTTGTGTTTACTGTAAGCATTGAAGGAGTTGAAATTCCCTTTGAACGTACAGTAGTTTACAAATACAATGACGATGTAAAAGGAGAAATGTACAATTTCTTGGATATCGTTCCTGAAGCCACATCAACCTTTACAGAAAAAGTTTTGTTGTTTACCAATGAAAAAAGTAAAACCGTTGGCGTGAAAGTCAAAGCTGGCAAAGATGCTATAAAAGGAATTATTCAGTTGGATTTAGGAAAAGATTGGAAAATAAATCCCGCTTTTATTGAAGTGAATTTGGATAAAAAAGGAAGCGAAAAAATCGTTTACTTTACGGTAACTCCACCAAAAAACAATCAAGAGATTATAGCCAAAAGCACTATTGTCATTGGAAACAAACAGTTGAACAAAAGCCAAATCAATATCGATTTTAATCATATTACCAAGCAACAAATTCTCAAAAATGCCGAGGCGAAGTTCTTGCGTGTAGATTTGAAAACCAATAATGAAAAAATCGCCTACATTATGGGTGCTGGCGATGAGGTTCCTGCAAGCTTAGAGCAAATGGGCTATCAAGTTACTATTTTGAAACCCGAAGAAATTACTCCAGAGCGTTTGGCCACGTTTGATGTGGTAATGACTGGAATTCGAGCTTACAATACCATACATGCTTTGGCTAACAAACAATCGCTTTTATTTGAATTTGTCAAAGAAGGCAAAACCATGATTGTCCAGTATAACACTACCGATGATTTGGTGACACCCAACCTAGCTCCTTATCCGCTAAAAGTTTCTCGTGATCGAGTAACCGAAGAAAACGCCGAAGTTCGTTTCCTAGCCCCTAATCATCCGATATTGAATTATCCAAATAAGATTACAGCCAATGATTTCAAAGGATGGAAACAAGAACAAGGATTGTACTATCCTAATACCTTTGATGCTGCCTTCACTCCTATCTTATCTTCTAATGACAAAGGTGAAACTCCAAAAAACGGGGCTTTGTTAGTAGCGCCTTACGGAAAAGGCAATTATATTTACACTGGATTAAGCTTTTTTAGAGAATTACCCGAAGGCGTTCTTGGTGCTTTTAAATTGATGGCCAATACCATTTCTGTACAATCAGAAACCAAAATGCCTACTCCAAAAATTAACAACTAACCCCGCACTATGGAACCAAATAAAGAAAAAATTTGGAAAAAGGACTACACCTATGTATTGGTGGCCAATATAGTCTACATATTGATTTTTTGTCTCATCATGAATTTATACGCCTAACTCATGCAATTATTTGATTGGATTATTTTATTGACCACCCTTTTATTCATTGTCTTTTATGGCGTTTGGAAAACCAAAGGAAGCAAAAACGTTGAAGATTTTATCCTAGGTAACAACGAAACGCCTTGGCATGTTGTTGGTCTTTCGGTGATGGCAACTCAGGCGAGTGCTATTACTTTCTTGTCTACTCCTGGGCAAGCGTACCATGACGGCATGGGATTCGTGCAATTCTATTTTGGGTTGCCCATTGCTATGATATTGATCTGCGTAACGTTTATCCCTATTTATCACAAATACAAAGTCTATACAGCTTACGAATATTTGGAAAAACGATTCGATTTAAAAACACGTTCTTTAGCAGCTGTTCTGTTCTTAGTACAACGCGGATTAGGTACAGGATTAACCATCTATGCACCTGCTATTATTTTATCGGCTATATTGGGTTGGAACTTAACCTATATGAATATTTTCATCGGAATTTCGGTGATTATTTATACTTTTTCTGGGGGAACCAAAGCCGTAAACGTGACGCAAAAACAACAGATGTTTGTCATTATGTTGGGAATGTTTAGTACATTTTTCTTGATTTTGCACTATTTACCCAACGATATGACTTTTTCTAGTGCCTTGCACATAGCAGGCGCCAATGACAAAATGAATATCGTCGATTTTTCTTTTGATCCAGAGCAAAAATATACGTTTTGGAGTGGGATTACGGGAGGTTTTTTCTTGGCTTTAGCTTATTTCGGAACAGATCAATCACAAGTAGGACGTTATTTGTCCGGAAAATCGGTTCGAGAAAGTCAGATGGGATTGATTATGAATGGGCTACTCAAAGTACCGATGCAATTCTTTATTTTATTGACTGGTGTTATGGTTTTTGTCTTTTTTCAATTCAATCCTGTTCCGCTTAATTTCAATCCGAATAACAAAACGGTGATTGAAAATTCGAAATATAAAAAAGAATATCAAGCCTTAGAAAGCAAGCTCAATGCCTTATCCGAAGACAAAAAAGTTATCAATTTATTGTACATCGATCAATTGAATCAGGATTATGACAATCCCACATTGCGCAAGGAATTGGTAGCTTTATCTAATAAAGAAAAAGACTTGCGCGATCGTGCCAAAGACATTATTACCAAAGCCGATCCCGATAGCGAAACGAATGATAAAGATTATGTCTTTTTCCATTTTGTACTCAACTATCTTCCCAAAGGTTTAATTGGTTTGTTATTGGCGGTTATTCTTTCGGCAGCTATGTCTTCAACTGCTTCTGGATTGAGTGCCTTAGCTTCAACCACCGCAATTGACATTTACAAACGTAATCTCAAAACCGAAAAATCAGAGACACATTATTTGAATGCTACTAAATTTTTCACTTTGATGTGGGGTGTAATTGCCATACTTTTTGCATGTATTGGCACCTTATTCGAGAACTTAATTCAGTTAGTCAATATTATTGGTTCTATATTTTACGGCACTGTTTTAGGGATATTTTTAGTGGGTTTTTATATCAAAAAAGTACAATCACAAGCTGTTTTTTATAGTGCAGTAATCAGTCAAATTACCATTTTTATTATCTACTATTTTGCTATTTTCATCTATCCGAGTGGTGAAGAAAAATTAGGGTATTTGTGGTTGAATTTTATTGGTGCTTTACTAACTATTGTTTTATCTATTGTGATTCAAATGGCAATACCAAAAAAAGAAATAGCTAGTGAGGTTGACTAACTAAATAATAAAAAATCATTGAAAGTTATACTTTTAATAAAACAAATTCTATAGAGATGAAAGCTATCAAAAAAAGGAAACTATTAGGAATAAGCTTAATTGTACTGTTTTTGGCTATGGCTCAAAATACTAGAGCACAAGAAAAAAAGCAAATGGTTCGAATTGCAAAAATAAAAGTGAATCCAACCCATCTTGATGCCTATAACAAAGCCTTAAAAGAGCAAATGAATACTGCTATTCAACTTGAGCCAGGTGTACTCACTTACTACGCAGTTGCTGATAAAAAAACACCTACAAGCATTACCATATTAGAAATCTACGCTGATACAATTGCTTACCAATCTCATATTGAAACAGTTCACTTTAAAAAGTATAAAACCACTGTAAAAGATATGGTAACATCCTTAGAACTCGTAGATGTTGACCTTATTGCAGCCGCAGTAAAAGGCAACAAATGAGGGTATAACGTCAAATCTTTAACTAAAAAAATCCCGTTCTTGTCATAAGAACGGGATTTTAATAATTAAGACTAAATTTATACACTAACTGTAGCATCTACCGCAACACGCATCTGTTTTGCAGCGGCAACCATTTCAACTAATGCTTTTTTGGTTTCTGCCCAATGTCTGGTTTTTAAGCCACAATCTGGATTAACCCAAAGTTGATCAGTAGGCACTACAGCGGCGGCTTTTTCTAATAGCTGAACCATCTCATTTCGTGACGGAACCCTTGGAGAATGTATATCATAAACCCCAGGTCCAATTTCGTTAGGATATTTAAAATCTGCAAAAACATCCAACAATTCCATTTGAGAACGTGAACATTCGATTGTGATTACATCGGCATCCATTTCGGCAATATTTTCAATAATATCATTGAACTCGCTGTAGCACATGTGCGTGTGGATCTGAGTTGCATCCTTTACCCCACTAGCCGAAATTCTGAAAGCCTTTATTGCCCAATCAAGATAATTTGCCCATTCTTCTTTTCGCAACGGCAATCCTTCTCGAATGGCTGGTTCATCAATCTGGATGATTTTAATTCCGGCTTTTTCTAAATCGACAACCTCATCACGAATCGCTAATGCTATTTGTGTACAAGTCACAGCACGGGGTTGATCGTTACGAACAAATGACCATTGCAAAATTGTCACTGGCCCAGTAAGCATTCCTTTTACCCACTTTGATGTGAGCGATTGTGCAAATTTTGCCCATCGTACTGTCATTGGATTTGGGCGAGAAACATCTCCGTAAATAATAGGAGGTTTAACGCAGCGACTGCCGTAACTTTGTACCCAACCATTTTTAGTAAAAGAAAATCCATCTAGTTGTTCGCCAAAATACTCCACCATATCGTTTCTCTCAAATTCCCCGTGAACCAAAACATCGATCCCTGTTTCTTCTTGAAAACGAATGGTTGCTGTAGTCTCTTTTTCTAATAAATCATCATATTCTTGTGCGCTTAACTCTCCTTTTTTGAACTTGGCTCTCCAGCTTCTTACTTCGTTCGTTTGAGGAAAGGAACCAATTGTGGTTGTAGGAAACAAAGGAAGTTGCAAAGCTTCAATTTGTTTTTTTCTTCGAATGTTGAATGCGTTTTCTCTTTGATCATCTCCATATTTTATACTAGTAACACGATATTTTACCTCTTCATTATGAATTAACGTTGAAATTTTACGATTCTCGTTGGCAAGAGTATTTTGTTGAAAAGTCACTGAATCAACTTGGCTAATTTCTTCTAAAGCCAAATTTTGAAGTAAAACAATCTCGTCTAATTTTTGTTTTGCAAATGCTAACCATTGCTTAATTTCGGGTGTCAAGACGTTATCGTTTGATTCTAGATCTAAATCACAAGGAGTATGAATCAATGAACAAGAAGGTGCAATTAAAATTCGGTCATATCCGAGAGCTTCAGTAGCTTTTTGAATTAATTCTAAAGATTTTTTAAAATCATTCTTCCAAATATTTCTTCCATCAACAATACCAAGTGATAATTTTACGCTGTCTTTCAACTTTCCAGACTCTAAAATATCATCTAATTGAGAAGGGCAACGCACCAAGTCTAAGTGTAAAGTATGAACAGGTAATTCCAAAACTGTTGCTAGATTCTCTCCAAAACAATCAAAATAATTAGTCAAAATAACTTTTAAAGAAGGAAAAAAAGTATTGATTTCGTTATAAACAAAAGTAATAGCATTGCGTTCATTAGCAGTTAAATTCAAGGCTAAAAAGGGTTCATCTATCTGAATATATTCTGCTCCTTCTTTTTGTAAAGCAGTTAAAATTTCAAAATAAACGGGAATAATTTTTTGGATTAAATCAATTCTATGAAAACCTTCATCTTTTTCTTTTCCTAACAACAAATAAGACACTGGACCAATAAGAACAGGTTTCGTAACTATTCCAAGTTTCTTGGACTCTACAAATTCATCAATTATTTTAGTCGAGAACCATTCAAACTTTTGATCTTTCACGAACTCAGGAACAATATAGTGATAGTTCGTATCAAACCATTTAGTCATTTCCATTGCCACAACGTCTTGCTCTCCTTTTTGAGAACCTCTTGCCATTGCAAAATATAAATCCAAAGAATTATTAGTTTGAGCAAAATCACGGTAACGATTTGGGATGGCTCCCAAAGTGAGTGTTAAATCTAAAACTTGATCGTAGAAAGAAAAATCATTGGATGGAATTAAATCTATCCCAGATTGAGCTTGCAAGTGCCAATTTTTCTTTCTGATGTTTTTTCCAACTTCGAGTAATTCATCGGCTGTAATTTGATTTGCCCAATATAATTCACTTGCTTTTTTTAATTCTCTATTGTTCCCAATTCTAGGATAACCCAAATTATTTGTTTTCATATTAATTAGTGTTTATTTCTATACAAATGTATTATATTGGTTTTTTAAACTTTTAAAAGTAAATCAAGTAAGTAAAATGATGTAATTTAAATCCATTTTACAGTAATTTGTATCGAAAACTAATTTAAAATTGAATTCTAGCAGTAAAAAAAACTATGCAAAACCTAGACAATATCGATCTACAGATATTAAAACACTTACAAGAAAACTCAAATATCAATACAAAAGAGCTAGCCAGTAAACTATTCCTTACGGTTACTCCTGTTTATGAGCGTATCAAACGATTAGAACGAGACGGCTATATCATGAAGTATGTAGCTTTATTAGATAAGAAAAAAATGAATCTTAGCATGACCGTTTTTTGCAATGTTCGACTCAAAGAACACGCAAAAAATGTGGGAAGCAACTTTGTAAAAGATATTGTAGCACTCCCCGAAATCATTGAATGTTATAACATTGCAGGAGATTATGATTTTATGCTAAAAATTTTGGTCGAAGATATGACTAGCTATCAAGATTTCGTAATGAACAAACTCTCTACTATTGAAAATATTGGAAACACGCACAGTATATTTGTTATGGGAGAAATCAAGCATAGCACTGCATTGGCAATATAAAAAATATGACTATCCGTAACTAGGACTATTTCATAGCTTAAATTAGTTCTCCACTATTCTTAAGCTTGATTCATTCTTTTCTTTGCGACTCTGCGACTTTGCGAGTTCAATTTCACGCAAAGGCGCAGAGACGCAAAGTGAATTAAATACTTTGACTATTTGGTATGAGTTATGGACAGTCATAATATAAAAAATCCCGTTCTTATGATAAGAACGGGATTTTATAAGATAACAATTGCGAGTTATTTTTTACTCCACTCTGCAATACTGTCTTTGTTCATTTTTACGTAATCTAGATTTTTAGCTGTCTCAGCTGCTGCAAGAGATTGTTTTGCTGTTTCGATAGCCGCAGCTTTGTCTCCTTGTTTCGCTTGAATCAATGATTTCAAACGCAAGAACCAAAATGGTTTTTCAGCGCTTAATTCTAAAGCTTTGTCCACATACGTTCTTGATTTTGCAATATCTCCATTAGCTTGGAATAAATATTGAGAAGCCGAAAAATAATCATTAGCGGTTGGACCAGCCAATACTTTTTCAATACTTGCTGTAGCTATTTTTTGAGTAGGTACCTCAAATTTCATGGAAACCGAAGAATTTTCCCAAGCCAAATCTAAATGTCCAGAATTCAAATCTAGAGTATTGATACCAATAGTGAAAGATTCCACTGCTTTTGGTAGAGCTTCTTCTTTTACCATAGTTCTCAAAGCCACATTAGTTTCTTTGAATTCTTCTGGTAATCCCCAGTTATCTGTGGTTGTGTAGAAAATAATTTCCCAACTTTCGATTTTTGGAATAGTGTACAAAGCATATTTTCCTTTTTTCAAGGTTTTACCATCAATCATTACATCGTCAGAAAACGAAATGGTTGTATTAGCATTTGCTCCAGTTCTCCATAATTTTCCAAAAGGAACTAAGTTTCCAAAAACGGGTCTTCCTTTCGCAGCAGGTCTTGAATATACCACTTCTACATCTGTCAAACCTACTGTTTGCATAATAGTAGCTTTTGGACTAGGAGCTGGTGTCTTTACTTGTGCTTCAATCGTAAAATTTGCAATAAAAATCGCTAAAGCAATAATAATTTTTTTCATGTGTCTTAATTAAGTTAGTGGCTCAAATTTACAAATAAGATTCAAATATTTTCACAATTTAATTTTAAAAACCAAATTTTGAAACAGTATCAGCGTTCAATTTATTAAAATCTTGAATGATGAAATCTGCAGTTGCTAAATTTTGGTCTTTGGAATGAAAACTCTGATACCCTACGCAGAAAATACCCGCAGCATTGGCAGCTTTCACACCATTGGTACTGTCTTCTATGACGATACAATTTTCCTTTGGTGCACTTGATAAACTGGCCGCGTGCTCAAAAATTGCTGGATGCGGTTTGGATTGCGGAAAATCTTCTCCGCTCACAATATGTGAGAAGTATTGATGCAAATTGAAACGAGTAAACACGCGATCAATCGTCACTTTTGAAGCTGAAGAGGCCACGATTAACTGCATTCCGTTTTGGTGCAAATCTTTAATCAAATTTTCAACGCCATCCAATAAAGTTAAATCTTCTTTGGTATCAAAAGCATCGTTAAAGAGGTTACGCTTTCGTTGGATCAAGTCCTCGACTTCTTCTGTTAATACAAAATTACGTTTTAAATGCTGAAACGTATTACGGGTGGAAAAACCGGTAAAAGAAGTGTACATTTCCTCGGGAACGGTAATATTTAATTCATCAAATAGTTGATAATAAGCATAACGATGAACGGGTTCTGTATCTACAATTACCCCATCCATATCAAAAATCACAGTTTGTATCATATTTTTTTTAAGTTTCTAAGCAGCTATGAAGCTAAGTTTCTAAGTCGCTTTGTTTGTATTGAACTAATTACTAAGGGCTAATTACTAATAACTAGGTACTAAGAACTAATTACTAAGCACTATGGACTAATTACTAATTACTAAGGACTAATTCTTCAGTAAATGACGAATGACAGTCTCTGCGGCGTGCAATCCAAAAAGACCTGGCATGTAACTGTTAGTTCCGTAAAAAGATTTCTTGAAATTAGCACCATCAGTCATTTTTAGACTAGCAGCATCTTGAATTTCGGAGGAAAAAACCACTTTCAATTTGTTAATCTTTAATTCTTTTAATCGACGTCTTATGGTTTTGGAAAAATAGCAATTGATGGTGTTGGAAATGTCTGTTACTCTCACTTTTGAAGCCAACATTTTTCCTCCTGCTCCCATACTACTAATGATTTTGACTCTGTTGCGCTTGGCAGATAAAATCAAATTCAGTTTAGGTGTTACACTATCGATACAGTCCAAAACATAATCATAATCTTTAGAAACAATTTCTAAAGCGCGTTCCGGAGATAAAAATTCTTGTACTCGGGTAAGATTAAGTGCTGGATTGATGTCCATTAATCGGTCGCCAACGACGGTTACTTTGGGTTGTCCTACCGTAGAATGTAAGGCTGGTAATTGACGATTAATATTGGTAATATCTACCACGTCTCCATCGATAATGGTCATATTGCCTACGCCTGCTCTTGCCAAAAACTCGGCGGCAAACGAGCCTACTCCTCCTAGCCCCACTACTAGTACATTGGCGTTTTGTAATTTTTGTAATCCTTCGGCTTTAAATAAAAGCTCGGCTCTTTCTGTCCACTCTGCCATATTCTTTGTTTAAAGTTATTCTTTGTTATTTGATTGTTTTTCTACAAAGTCTTTTTATTACTTAGTATTTATTTAAATTCAAGAAACATACCTACAAGGTTTTGAAAACCTCGCAGGAAGTAAAAAATGCTATTCTCCTGCAAGGTCTTTTTTCGACCTTGTAGGTGTTTGAATTCTAGAAACATACCTACAAGGTTTTGAAAACCTCGCAGGAAGTAAAAAATGCTATTCTCCTGCAAGGTCTTTTTTCAACCTTGTAGGTGTTTGAATTCTAGAAACCTACCTACAAGGTTTTGAAAACCTTGCAGGAAGTAAAAAATGCTATTCTCCTGCAAGGTCTTTTTACGACCTTGTAGGTGTTTAAATTCTAGAAACATACCTACAAGGTTTTGAAAATCTTGCAGGAAGTAAAAAATGCTATTCTCCTGCAAGGTCTTTCTTCGACCTTGTACGTGTTTGAATTCTAGAAACATACCTACAAGGTTTTGAAAACCTTGCAGGAAGTAAAAAATGCTATTCTCCTGCAAGGTCTTTTTTCAACCTTGTAGGTGTTTGAATTCAAGAAACATACCTACAAGGTTTTGAAAATCTTGCAGAAAGTAAAAAATGCTATTCTCCTGCAAGGTCTTTTTTCGACCTTGTAGGTGTTTGAATTCTAGAAACATACCTACAAGGTTTTGAAAATTTTGCAGGAAGTAAAAAATGCTATTCTCCTGCAAGGTCTTTTTCTGACCTTGTAGGTGTTTGAATTCTAGAAACATACCTACAAGGTTTTGAAAACCTTGCAGGAAATAAAAATATTTGAAATCCCCAATCTTCCCTTCTAGCCCCGGTAGGAGCGGCATCCTTTGCTTTTTTTCTTTAAAAAAGCAAAGATATAGCGGATAACGGGACTTTGCTGGCTAAAATGCCTATTTTTTCTGCTCCTAAAAATTCCTTTTATTCTAAAATCAATCGAGTTGTAATCCAAAAACTCGCTTTATGTTTGCGTTGATTTGTTGCTGTATGGCTTCAACGGTTGTGTTTTTGTATTGGGCGGCCAAAGCATAGACTTCTTCGATTCCGTTTTCGATCGTATCGGTTTCTAGAAAGAACTGATGGTCTGGTACATTTTGAAAAACGCTTGCCAAGGCTGGATTTTGAACCAAATACTTCCCAAAGGACAGATAAAATCCGTTGTTGAGTAACGATTGTGCCACCGTTTCATTCTTTGAGAATCCGTGAATGAGAAGCGGAACGCTGATTTTTAGCTTTTTACTACAAGCAATTACTTCCTGATACGCAGCCACACAATGAATCACCACGGGTTTGTTATACTTTTGCGCCAAATGCAATTGTTGCTCAAAAATGGATTGTTGTAACTCGAACGGAATGGCGATTCGTTTGTCTAAACCGCACTCTCCCAAAGCCAAACAATTGGGATCTTGGAGTTGTTGCTCTATGATTTCTAAATCGCTTGCTAGCCGTTCCTCCACAATATACCAAGGATGAATGCCTATGGAATAATAGGGAAAAGAGTTCGTGAACTCGTTAGGATACTGATTGACCAACTCGATTCGGTTGGGATTTTGGGTGGCTTTGTGCGTATGTAAATTGAAATACTTCATTTAGTCGT
>CAUPCW010000030.1:0-31484 GCA_963509895.1 uncultured Flavobacterium sp. | reverse complement strand
TCAAGCTGATAATATCTTTTCCTTGTGCTTTTAATTCTCTTGCTAATGCTGCCATCGCTAAAGTTTGCGAAGTGGCAAGGTTGTTAATTCTGTCTGAAAGTGGATTCATTTTATATAGTAAATAGTAATTAGTTCGTGTTGGATTTAGCGGTAGTTATTTAGGCTAATTCTGGTTTCATTCCCAATTCTTTCAAATGTTTGAAATGTGCAATTACAGCACTACGCATCGTTTTGTATTCGTAGTAAGGAAGATTACACTCTTGAGCAGTTTCTTTTACGATTTTAGCAATTTTGCCGTAGTGAATATGACTGATGTTTGGGAAAATATGGTGTTCAATTTGGTGGTTTAATCCTCCGGTGTACCAATTAACAATAGCGTTTTTTGGAGCGAAATTAGTAGTGGTAAATAATTGGTGAATGGCCCAAGTGTTGTCCATTTCTCCCAATTCGTTAGGGGTTGGATTAGTAGTTTCGTCAACTACATGCGCTAATTGAAAAACGATGCTTAAAATTAATCCTGCGGTATAGTGCATTACAAAAAAACCAATTAATACTTGCCACCAAGCAATTCCAATAACAATTGGTAATACAATCCAAATAGAAATATAAATCAATTTTGTTATGATCAAAGTGGTCCATAACATTTTTGGACTTTTAGGTTCACCATAGGAAAGTTTACGTTTTAAGTAATTTTTCATTTGCTTAAAGTCGGTTGTAATGGCCCAATTGAAGGTTAGTAGTCCGTATAAGAATACAGAATAATATTGTTGAAAACGGTGAAAACTGTGCCATTGAGCATGTTTAGTAAAACGGATAACTCTTCCGGCATCTAAATCTTCATCATGTCCAGGAATATTGGTGTAAGTGTGGTGCAACACATTGTGTTGTACTTGCCAGTTGTGTACATTACCTGCTAAAATATAAATAGATCCCCCCATGAATTTGTTGACCCAGCTTTTTGAAGAATACGAACCGTGATTTCCGTCGTGCATTACATTCATTCCCACACCCGCCATGCCAATTCCGATGACGATAGTTAATAAAAGATAGGCCCAAATAGGAAGGTTTAGGGTAAGAATTATGAAATAAGGTGCTAGGAAAATAGTAAATAATATGATGGTTTTTAAATGCAATTTCCAGTTTCCAGTTTTTTGTATGTTGTTTTCTTTAAAGTAGCTGTTAACCCGCGAGTTAAGTGTTCTGAAAAATTTTAAATTGTCTTGCTTTGCAAAAGTAGGTGCGGTAGTATTCATAGAAATTTTTAAATAATTGCAAATGTAACTATTATAAATTTTCGAATATACATTATTGAGTTAAAAATTTCCGCTGTAAAATAAGTACTTTTGTTAAAAATTTAATGCCATGGATGAAATTCTAAAGTATTTTCCTAATCTGACAGATCTCCAAAAAGAACAGTTTGCAAAGTTGGATTTATTGTATCACGAATGGAATGAAAAGATAAATGTAATTTCTAGAAAAGATATAGATGCCTTGTATACCAAACACGTTTTACACTCGCTAGGAATTGCCAAAATAAATAAATTTGAGCCCGGAACTTTTGTTTTGGATGTGGGTACTGGCGGAGGTTTTCCGGGTATTCCGCTTGCGATTTTATTTCCAGAAACCCGTTTTTATTTGATTGATGTTATCGCTAAAAAAATTAAAGTTGTGCAAGCCGTAGCTGAAGCTTTGGAATTAAAAAATGTAAAAGCTGAACAAATTCGTGCCGAAAATGTAAAAGGTGATTTTGATTTTATTGTGAGCCGTGCGGTGACCAATATGCCTGATTTTGTTTCTTGGGTAAAGACCAAAATCAAAAAGCAACACAAACACGAATTGAAAAATGGTATTTTGTATTTAAAAGGAGGCGATTTGACCGAAGAACTAAAGGATTTTCCGAAAGCTACAGAATATAATTTGGCAGACATTTTTGAAGATGAATTTTTCGAAACCAAAAAAGTGGTGCACTTGCCGTTGAAGTTTGTGAATTAATACAAAATATGGATTGGAAATTTTTTGTAAATTTGGTTTAAAATAGGTATTCATTAAAGTAATATAATTTATTAATCCAACGATTATGTACACCACTTATCATTTAGATTCTGCCCAAGACTTTACTCCTGATATTTTGGAGGCAATTAAAATTGCTTTTAAATCGAAACCTATTACAATTACTATTGAGGAGGATACTAGTTTTGTATGCTCCACAGAAACTAAAAGTTTGCTTGATGTTCGGTTAAATGATTATTTACAAAACTCGAATGATGTTCAGGATTTTGAAGGATTATTGGACGAGCTAGAAAGTGGAATATGAAATATAAATTTGTCTATAGACATTTTGTCAAACAAGATTTACAACACGCTACCAATTATTATAAAGCCATTTCTCCTACTTTAGCCAAAGATTTCTTGTACCGAATTAGAGAAGCTAAAAATTATATTGCCCTAAACCCCAAAGGAGACGATGTAATGTACAACGAAATTAGAATGCACAATTTATACCAATTTCCATATCATATTCACTATTACATTGACCACGAAAATAAACAGATTGTTATTCTTGCAATTGAATTCTCCAAAAGAGAAAACTTAAATTTTACTGGCAGAAAGTAAAATAGGCTACTTAGTTACCTGTTTTTGTAAACATTATTTTGCTTTTATAACAAGTCCGAGGCACAGCACTATCTTTAGCGGTTTTTTCATTGTGAGCCATATGTGTACTTGCCTTTGAAGTTTGTAGTGTAATTTATATTGCCCACAAAAATTTACCCATTTGTCCTTTTAACCCCGATGGTAGCGGCATCCTTGCTTGACGGGGTTCGGCAAGCAAGATATAGCGAACAGCGGGACTTTGTTTCCTGAAAATACCTTTTGATGCTGTTACTAAAATATGGCTAAAAATAAAACCCACAAAAATGATTCTTGTGGGTTTTATTTTTTCTAATTCTCCGTTTGGTGGTAGGGGGCCTTATCCTAAAAACGGATATCTGTAATCTTCGGGTGTTACAAAAGTTTCTTTGATAGTTCTTGGGGAAACCCAACGCAATAAGTTCAAGGCAGAACCCGCTTTGTCGTTGGTTCCTGAAGCTCTTGCGCCACCAAACGGTTGCATACCTACGACAGCGCCTGTTGGTTTGTCGTTGATGTAAAAATTACCTGCTGCATTTTGTAAAGCAACGGTAGCTTCTTCGATGGCATAGCGGTCTTGACTGAAGATAGCTCCTGTTAAAGCGTACTCAGAAGTGGTGTCAACTAGTTTCAATGTTTCTGCCCAATTTGCATCTTCGTAAACATAGATTGTGATTACAGGACCGAATAATTCGGTTTCCATTGTAGTGTACTTTGGATTGCTGGTTACGATAATGGTAGGTTCGATAAAATACCCAACCGATTTGTCATAATTTCCACCAACAATAATTTCAGCATCAGTATCTTTTTTAGCTTGATCAATATAGCTGGCTAATTTGTCAAATGATCCTTCGTGAATTACGGCTGTAATGAAGTTGCCGAAATCTTCTGGAGACCCCATTTTCATTGATTTAGTATCTGTAATCAATTGTTCTTTTAAGGCAGGCCACATACTTTGAGGCACATAAGCTCTTGAAGCGGCAGAACATTTTTGTCCTTGGAACTCGAAAGCACCACGAACAATTCCTGTAGCTACTTGTTTTACAATAGCACTTGGATGCGCTACCACGAAATCTTTACCTCCAGTTTCTCCTACAATTCTTGGGTAGGTTTTGTAATGGTGTATGTTGGTTCCGATTTTTGCCCAAATGTCTTTGAATACATGGGTTGATCCTGTAAAGTGAATACCTGCAAAATCACGACTTGCCAAAACAGTGTCGGTGATCATTAAAGCATCTCCAAAAACTACATTGATTACGCCATCAGGAACTCCTGCTTCTTTGAATACCTCGATGATGATTTTCGCAGAGAATACTTGGCTGTCGCTTGGTTTCCAGATCACTACATTACCCATCATAGCAGCACTTGCTGGAAGATTGGCAGCGATAGCAGTAAAGTTGAATGGAGTGATTGCATAAACGAATCCTTCTAACGGACGGTACTCTAATCGGTTCCACATGTCAGAAGTGGAAGCAGGTTGATCAGCATAGATTTGAGTCATAAATTCCACGTTGAAACGTAAAAAGTCGATCAACTCGCAAGATGCATCAATTTCGGCTTGATGAATATTTTTAGATTGTGCAATCATAGTTGCAGCATTGATTCTGGCTCTGTATGGTCCAGCAATCAACTCGGCAGCTTTTAAGAAAATAGCGGCGCGTTGTTCCCATGCCATATTTGCCCATGCTGTTCTTGCTTGTAATGCATTGGCTATAGCTTTTTCAATATGTGTTTTTTCGGCTAAATGATAGGTTCCTACCACATGTTGATGATCGTGTGGGGCGGTCATGTTTCTAGTATTGCCCGTTTTGATTTCTTCGCTACCAATGTATAAAGGAACGTCAATTTTTGAATTCCACATGGCTTTGTATGCTGCAAGAACTGCTGCTTTCTCTGGGGAGTTAGGGGCGTAACCTTTTACAGGTTCGTTAACCGCTTTGGGTACGTTAAAAAATCCTTTTAGCATATTTTTTATATTAAATAATTGAATAGAAAATTAAGATGATTTGGCTAACGCCAATAATTTGATGCAAAAGTACAAAGTAAAAATGAAATTTTCATTCTAAATCAAAGAATAAAAGTCAAATTAATTCAAGGCAAATGAAGCACATAATCTGAAATTAGGTACTATCACTTTAAAATTTTTAGTAGTAGTAAAATTAATCATATTGAAATATCCTTTCATGGCGCCGTAAGGTGAGGATAATAAGCAACCTGAGCTATAGGTGTGTTGTTCTCCTGGTTTCAAAACGGGTTTTTTACCGATTACTCCTTCACCATCTACCACTTCATTATAATTGAGGGAATCATAGATTTCCCAGTGGCGTGAAGTAAGTTGAACAGAGTCTTTGCTGTGATTTTCGATTGTTATTTGGTAACTAAAGGCAAAATGAATTTTGTAGTTTTTGAAGTAAGTCCCTTCAAAACTAGTCAAAACCGATATTTTTATGCCTCTTGTTATTTGTGAAACCATAGTATATAAAGTAGCTGCTTAATAGCGACAAAATTACAAAAAAATCTATTGAAAAATATTTTTTTATTTAGTTGGTAATACTAACCGAATTCAATGCTACAAAGCCAATTACGCGATCATACCTTTGAGTGTTTTCTCTGTAATAAACGATAACTTCATATTCATTTTCAGTTTGAAAAAAGTTTCCATCAATGCTGTTTTCGGGGTCTAAATTTCCTTTAGCATCCGCAACAACATATTGGTAGTTGGTAAAGCCTTGTTTGATTAGCAATGCTTTTTCATAAACATTTTTTTTCTCATTGTACTCCATTTTGTTTTCGGGAGTCAAGGCATAATTGTTAAACATTCCGTTAACGTAGATGTCTTTGTCTAATCGGAAGCTAGGAGCAGATAAACTGAAATAAACCCAAGCATAATCGGCTTCAATTTTGTTATTGGTAGCGTTCAAGTTCCGAACCACAAAATTTCCGTTAGCATCTAGTGTAAAGCTATAAGGAAAGTTAGCTCTGGCTTCGTCGGTAAAAAGAAAGCTATTGTAAATTGCACCATTGGAACTTATTTTGGATACATTATTGGCGGCATTTCTAATTTCTTTATTGTCAAAAAAGCGAAATTCATTACCTCCCCAAAATTGGGTTTCTGTATCATATCTATAAACCAATTCGTTACCTATGGTGTACTGTGGTGCAATGTTTTTAATTCCAGTATTGAATTGTCGATTTTGTAAAAGAAGCACTTTGACATTTTGTAACGGATTTTGAAAAGTAAGGCTCTTTGACGTTATTGAAAAATCTAAATTTTGTTTGCTTTCAATAGTGCTTATATTTCTTCCTCTTTTAATTTGTAATCGTACGTTAGCTATATCTTCGTAAATGATGAACTTTCTTGAAAAGACAACATCTCTGTCTTCATTTAATATTTTTATTACATAGTTACCACTCAAAGACAATCGTGTGAACTGATTGGGAATACTAAGTTGGTAATGAGAATACAATTGAAGACAGTTGAAAGAATTTGAGTAATCAATAATTCTTTGATCATCAAGACCTTTTAAGTATTCTTGTTTAGGAATATCCGAAGGCACCCAATTGTAATCACAATGAATGATTTCGTAGTAGTAATTGGCTTCATTCCCAAATAAATCATCAAAATTCAACTCAAAAGATTCCCCTAATTTAAAGACCGGAATTACATTTTGACCATTGTCCATAAAGGAAACAGTCTTAATGTTGTAAGGAGGGATTATTTCTTGAAGAGCTTGGGCGTCCGCCAACGAACAAAATAAAAAAAGTAGTAGGACAGAAATTTTTCTCATTTCAATTTTATAAATGATTTTCTAGTAAAGATAAGTATTTATTGAAATGGTTTTTAGGTTAAAATAAAATCTAAATTTTCTTCAAGTTCTGGGCTGATGTGCTGTTCATCAAGCAATGCATCCGAAAGCAGTTTTTTGTTTTCCTGTAAACGAATGATTTTTTCCTCTACTGTGTTTTTAGTAATGAATCGGACCACATTTACTTTGTTCAATTGCCCTATGCGATGGGCACGACCAATACCTTGCTTTTCGGCAAAGGGATTCCACCAAGGGTCCAAAAACAAAACATAAGAGGCTTTGGTAATATTGAGTCCCACGCCACCTGCTTTTAAGGAAATAAAAAACAATTTTGAGCGCTCTTGTTCTTGGAATTTCTGAACTTGATAAGCCCGTTCTTTTTGTGGGGTAGCACCAGTGAGTTCGCAAAAATCAATTTTGTTCTCGAGGCTCCATTTTTTATAAAATTCCAAATTCGATACAAATGAACTGAACACTATCGTTTTTTGATTGGATTGCACCAAGGTTTCCAAATAACGGGTCACTGCCATATATTTTCCCGAATCCATTTCGGACTTAGCATTGACCATTTTTGGGTGATTGCTCAATTGTCTCAAACGCATCAATGTATTGATAATATTGATTTTGTCAATGCCAGAACCATCAGTTTTTAAAAGGGCGTTTCTGGCTTTCGACTTTTCTTCTTCGTATAATTTCTCTTGTTCGGGTTCCATCTCGCAATAGAAAACTTGCTCCGAGAGTTCTGGTAAGTCTTTTAAAACTTGCTCCTTGGTACGTCTTAGAATAAAGGGACTGACTAAGGTTTTGAGTTCTGCGAGACTGTTTTCGTCTTGTTTTTTCTCAATCGGAAATTTGTAATGCTCGGCAAAAAAAGCATAACTCCCCAAAATATTCGGATTGATAAATTGCATTTGCGACCACAAATCGTCTAATGAATTTTCTATAGGCGTTCCGCTCAATGAGATTTTATGAGTGGTTTGCAGTTGATTAATCGCTTTGAAAATTTTCGAATTTTTGTTTTTGATGTATTGACTTTCGTCCAAAATCAAATAGCGAAATTGGTATTTTTCTAAAATGGAAAGATCTCTCGCCACTACGGCATAGCTGGTAAAAATCAAGTCGTATTTTTCTAATTTTTTAGACAGTAGTTTTCGGTCTTGTCCTACATACTGAATTCTTCGAAAATGCGGCGTAAATTTTCTAGCTTCGTTATACCAGTTGAACACCAAAGAGGAGGGAAGCACAATCAAAGCTTTTAAGTATTCTTTGGCTACAGGAATTTCGTTGCCAAACAAATCGAGTTGTATGTTTTCGCCTTTTTCAACCTCTAGTTTTTCTTGAACTGCGACCAGTGTGGATAAGGTTTGCAGTGTTTTTCCCAATCCCATATCATCGGCCAAGCAAGCGCCTAATCCGTTGTTGTAATGTTCCAAGAGCCATTGCACACCTTCTATTTGATACGGTCGTAACGTAGCTTTAACCAAAGGCGAAGGTTGGTATTGAATAGATTCCTTCACGTGCAAAGCTTGTTTCAATTGTGGGATGTCTTCCAAAACCGCAAAATTGCTTTTGAGAACCGCAAGATTTCCATTTTTGATTTTAGCCAATTTTGCCATCGCACTGTAGCGCGTCATCCATTCTGACGGAATCAAAAAGGAGTTTCCGTTGGGTAAAGCAAACAGACGATTTTTGTTTTTTATATTCGGAAGTAACTCGCTGAAATTAAATTCAAAATCATCACAAACCACAATCATTTTGATGTCAAACCAGTCGTTTTGAATGGTGTTGGAGCATTGAATCGTTACGGCATTGCTGTCGATTTTCTTTCCGTCTATTTTTAAATTTTCTAATGAAAAACCTAAGGATGCTAGTTTCTCTTTATTTTCGATAGCCCATTGAATGGTTGCGAAAGTGTCTTGATTTGTTGTGTTTTGAGTGAGTTCAAATACATTGTTTTCGTTTTTGCTTAACCCCAAATCCAATAAGGCTTGGGTGTAATTATTTTCGGCTTCCGCTCGTTTGTATTGCACCAATTGGATGTTGTTCAAATCCTTTAAATCAATTTCTGAATGGGTGTTTTTGGATTTAGTAGCATCAAACATGTAGCCATTATAATCAAATAAAAGTCCAATAAAATAGCTGTTTTTGAAAAAATCATGAACTAGCTGTAGTGTACAATTGTGAATGGTTTCGCGAGTAATGACTTCAAATCCTGTAGCCGTAATGTCTACTTTTTTAGCAATGTCTTTGATGAATTTTTCAAAATAATCGGGTACTAATTTCGAGGGAATTTCAACCACTTTTTTGGTCAAAAAAGGCGTGACTTTTTTCGAATTGATCTCCTTTAGTTGATACAGTTTATGATGTGCAACAACCCAAGCAGGATCGTCTAATAAGAGTGTAATTTTAGTATTCGAGGGATAAAACGTAGTATCAGCATCTTGGAGCAGTAGCGTATACGAAATCCCATTATCGTGTTTGTCAAAATGCAGTTTGGTTGCTAAGGATGGATTTTGAGTAGCGATACAGCTGATGCGAAAATCTTTATCTTTGCCCAAGTTCAGCGAAAACGGGAAATCGTTCTCTTTTACTAAAGTATAAAATTGAGCTAAGCTTGTTTTTATAAACTGTTCAATACCCCATTTTAGTTTTTCGTCTTTCAGTAAATCTTCAATTTTTTTAGCCGATTTGCTTTTGGTTCGGTATTTATTGAAAATCGCTTCGGGTTGAAGCTGCTTGAAAATCGAAAGTAGTTTTTGAGTATTTATATCTAAATTTTCAATTACTATTCCCATACTTTGAAGGACCTCAGGACTTGCTTTTTTCTCTAAATACGTGATGGTATCCGTATGCCCAACCACATAAGCAGTAGGAATATAGTAATTGAGTCTCGCTTCAAAACTGAGATCAAAGCAAAACTGGAAATGATTTTCGGGTTCCAAATACAATTATTTATAAGATTGTTTTTGATTTTGGTTTGTTGTAAATACAAATTTGCTTCGCCTTATCAAATCAAAGATTAGCATTTGATAATTGATAAAGATTTGTTGAATCTATGTCCAAAAATTTAACCGCAAAGGCCACAAAGCTTTACGCAAGGCACACAAAGTTTTTTTTAATGCTATTTAATACTTTTTTAAATCTGTGAACATCTGTGTAATCTGTGTCAAACTTTTTATTTAAAACAAACTGGGATAATTTCGCCTTTGGCCAAACAGTATTTTTCTACCAATTCAGGCGCAATTTTGCGGGTATAATCCTCTTCGATTACGGTAAAACCAATGCTTCTTAATTTGTCAAAATAATCACGACCATAAATGCGCACGTGGTCGTATTGTCCAAATATTTTGGCGCGTTCTTTTTGGTCGGTAATCGAGTCATCGGCAAACGTTACTTCACGATTTAAGTCCTGTGGAATCTGTAAAATAGCCATTCCACCAGGTTTCAACACGCGGTACAATTCCTGCATCGCTTTGGTATCGTCAGGGATGTGCTCCAAAACGTGGTTACACAAAATAACATCATATTGATTGTCTTCAAAAGGCAAATTACAAATGTCTGCTTTTACATCTGCCAAAGGCGAAAACAAATCGGTAGTGGTGTATTCCAAGTTTTTTTGTTGGCGAAACAATTTGTAAAAAGCTTGTTCAGGTGCAAAATGCAAGACCTTTTTGGGTGCTGTAAAAAAGTCCGTTTGTTCGTTGAGGTACAACCACAACAAGCGGTGTCTTTCTAGCGAAAGCGTGCTAGGCGAAAGCACGTTATTGCGCTGCGTTTCGTACCCGTATGGCAACATCGATTTAAAGCTTTTGCCATCAATCGGATCCGTAAATTTGTCCCCTTTTAAGGTAAAAGCAATGATGGGTCGCGCCACATAACTCAAACGAATTAATAATGGACGCGGAATGGTATTGAGTATAAGTTTAAAAGCAGATTTCATTTAAAATTGATTGTTAAAACACGAATTTCAGATTAATGTAATTGTACGACACAGATTGCACAGATTTTCACAGATTTAAATAAGTGAAATAGATTTTATAAACACAGATTGCACAGATTTTCACAGATTTAAATAAGTGAAATAGATTTTATAAAACACAGATTGCACAGATTTTCACAGATTTAAATAAGTGAAATAGATTTTCTATCATAATATAACTCTTTTATATTTTAAACTATCCTCGCCAAAGTTAATAACAAGTCCAATTTTATTTTTCGAACAAGCTAAATAGTTTAGAGTTTGCCCCGTATCACTAGTTGTTAATTGTGAGATTGCTTTTATTTCTAATATTATTTCATCAAAAACTACAAAATCAGCAAAATAATATTTTGATAAAACAATATCCTTGTATTCAATTCTGTATTCTTTTTCTCTTTCAAAAGGAATATTATTTTTTATAAATTCATATTGTAAAGCTTCCTTGTAAACAATTTCGTTGAAACCTTTACCCAGAATTTTATGTACTTCCATACAGAGTCCAATAATTTTGTATGTTTCTTCTTTTAAATAAAATTCCTCCATATCCAAAAAAAATAATCTGTGAAAATCTGTGTAATCTGTGTCAAAAAAGAGATTTATTAAACCACCAAAGGCACTTTCCTAAATTCTTCTTCTTCGTCGCTTTCAATGCCTAATGCTTTGTAAATGTATTTGAAAGTCGATAAAATTTCAGGTTTTCCGTCAATGATGGCCACATCGTGTTCAAAGTGAGCACTTGGTTTTCCATCGGCAGTAGTGATGGTCCAGCCGTCTTTGTGTTGTTTGATGTTTTTGGTTCCCATATTGATCATCGGTTCGATGGCCACCACCATACCTTCAACAAAAAGTTTACCACGACCTCTTTTGCCATAGTTAGGCATTTCGGGATCTTCGTGCATTTTCTGTCCTACACCGTGACCTACTAATTCACGAACCACACCATAACCGTGGGCTTCGGTATATTTCTGAACCGCATTTCCTACATCTTCCACGCGATTTCCTAATCGGAATTCACGAATTCCAACATACAACGATTCTTTCGTAACTTGTAACAATTTTTTCGTTTCAGGTGCCACTTCGCCAATCTCGAACGAGTACGCGTGATCCCCGTGAAATCCATTTTTGAAAGCCCCACAATCCACCGAAATCACATCTCCATTTTCTAGCGGTTTGTTGTTCGGGATGCCGTGAACGACCTGAGAATTTGGGCTCATACACAACGAATTCGGAAAACCGTACAATCCCAAGAAACTCGGAACTGCACCGTGGTCGCGAATGAATGCTTCGGCCAATTTGTCTAAATATAAAGTAGTCACTCCTTCTTTAATTTCGGAGGCAATCATTCCTAAAGTTTTGGAAACAATCAAAGCACTTTCGCGCATCAATTCAATTTCTTCTCTTGATTTTACAATAATCATAGCAGCTAAATTTTCAGTGGGCAAAAGTACGACTTTTAAAATAATTGTATCGCTTCTTTTTTTACAGAAGCAAAACAAATTCCACCAAAAAAATTAGGAGCGAATCAATAGGCATTTTCAGTCAGCAAGGTTCCCGCTTTCCGCTACAATCTTTTTTTCTACCTAAAGGCAGGTAGAAAAAAAGGATTTCCACTGCAATCGGGGCTAAAGAGCCAACAATAGTGCTTTTTTAAGGTTAAGCGTTTAACTGTCTATTCGGTTAATTGTTTAGTCTTTGCGTTACTTTTTTCAACCATATAAGGCAAATAAGGTCATTGAAGTTTTCTTTGTGAATTTTTTGCGGTTAAATTTAGCCACGGATTACACAGATTTAACGGATTTTTACTCAACCTTATATGTCCTTCAATTCCTTATATGGTTCAAAAAATACCCACAATTTTAACCAAAACTTCTATGGCTTATATGTTTAAAAAGTTTAATCGTTTATCTGTTTAACCGTTTAAACTGACGCTTAAGTCTTTGCTTTTTTTATACAAAACTTTGTATTCTTTGCGTTTAGATTTAGCCATGGATAACATTTTTTTGTTTTTTAGCCTAACTCTTATATGCCCTTCAATTCCTTATATGGTTCAAAAAAAACACAATTTTAGCTCAAGACTTTGATGACTTCTATGTTTAAAAGTAAGTTGATTTAATCTTTGCGTTCCTTGCGTAACCCCTTGTGACCTTTGCGGTTAAATCACACTCATTTTTTGCTTTTAGGTTAACTCTTATATGTCCTTCAATCCCTTATATGGTTCAAAAAACACCTACAATTTTAGCTCAAAACTTCTATGACTTATATGTTTTTAAACCCAAAAAAATCAATCAGGATTCGCCATAATCTTAAACAACTCCGAATTCGAAATCAAAAAACGATTCTCTAAAGCAATCGCCGCCAGTTGAGCCGAAACCAAATTGTTCTCACGCGTGTTAATCAAGAACAACGAACTTTCTCCAAACGAGAACAATCGTTCTTCAGATTGCAGCATCGTTTCATTATTTTTAACCAAGCCCTCAATCAAATTGCGTTGTTTGGTAAGCGAAGTGATTTCTGTTTTTTGAGCTGTAATTTTGTTGGTCAATTGGACTCTTTCTAAACTCAAAACATATTGTGTTTCTTGTACTTTAAATTGCGCCAATTTCAATCCGCCTCGTTCTTTTCTCAAAAACAAAGGAAAGGCAAAATTTACTCCAATTTTGTAATCATTAAATTGATAATTATCAATATAACTTGGTTCGGATAGATACGAATAGCTCAAATCTATTTTAGGCAATAAAGCATTCGCTTTGAGTTTTCGGTCTACATTGAGCATATCAATTTTACGTTCTAACGCATTGATTTTTGGATGGTTTGTTATTGAAAAATCTTGATTTTGCAAATCATTCGTGCGTAAGGTTTCCTGAATCGTAGTGGCCAATTTATTTTCTGGAATTAACGCATCCGAAAGTTCCAGCGGAATACTATTGTCCAACCACAAATAGTTGGAAAGCTCCAATTTGGCTTTAGCTAATTTCAATTCAGAATCCTCTAGACTTAGCGTTCGGTTTTTTACAATAATTCCAACTTCTACACTATCAATCGCAGGTTTGTCACCCTGTTGGATTAAGGATTCGATACCTTTAAAACGAATTTGAGCATTTTTTTGATAGACTTTGTATAACTGAACTTCATCATAGTTCCTTTTCCAATTAAAGTAAGCAATCGAGGCGTCATACAAAACCGCAATGGCCTCTAGTTTTCTTTCGGCTTGGCTTAATTGTACTTGCATTTTGGCCTTGCGAACATCAGCCATTCGTTGATTAATCAAAAGACCTTGCCCCAACGGCACACTAATCCCGAACGAAGTCAACCCTTGATTCGGAACCGTGTTTTGTGGGTTTAAGTAAATTCCTTCGTTATTATCAAAACCCGCTTTAACCTCAATACCATACCAAGTCGGGATTTTAAAACTACTATTCAAAATAGAGTAATACTCTTTGTCTTTGAACTGTTTTTTGTCAAAATCGACCTCTATTTTTGGATCAAATCCACCTCTAGCCATCATCAAATTCGCTTGTGCACGGGTGATTTCTAAATCGGCATTTTTTACTAAGGGATGGTATTTTTTGACATAACCTAAAAACTCATTATAGCTGAATTCGTTATTTGAACTAACGGCAGTAGTGTTTTGAGCTTGTAAAAAAGTACCATATAGTAAGAAAACAATCAGGAACTGTTTCATTATTTTTTTTCTTTAGTAGATTTATCGCTTTTTGTTGTTTTGTAATAATCAGGAGGGAATCCGTTGAGGGTTCTCCAGATTTCAAACCAAACAGGAACGGTGTTCAACAACGCAATAGTTTCTGCACCAGAGCCTACTCGCAGTTGTTTCGGCCAAGGAGCTTCGTTGGGATCAGGAGCAATCAATACTCTGAATTTCCCGTTTTCGCTAATGAAGGTTTCAATGGCTACAATTTGACCTCCAAAAGTTCCATAAGACATATCCGGCCAGCCAGAGAAGACAATAGTAGGCCATCCATCAAACCAAACCCTGATTTTTTCGCCTTTTTTGATTAAAGGCAAGTCAACCGGATTCACAAAAGTTTCTACAGCAATGTCGTATTTTGCAGGCATGATGGTGGCAATTGGAGTTCCTTCTTTGATGGTTTCCCCAATCCCTGATTGTATCGCACGATTGATGTAACCACTTTGTACCGCTTTGATGTAATACATTCCGTTTCGGATGCTATAGTTGGCATATTGGTTTTCTAATTTACTCACTTGCGCTTCGGTATCAAATTGGTTGCTCAATGCAGTAAATTGATCACTTTCGGCTTTCGAAACTTTTTCACCATATTCAGCATTAATTCTGCCTAATTCAACTTTCGCATTGATAAATTCATTTTTACTAGTCAAGAGTTTGTTTTCTTGGGTAATGATTTTAGCTTCGACTTCTTGTTGTTTTAACCTTTTTTCCTCCACGTCAGTTAGGGGTTTTAAACCTTCTTTGTTTAATTGTAATGCACGATTAAATTGTGTGTTGGCGATTTTGAGTTGGGTTTTTACCGCCTCTAAATCTGTAGAGTCACTTTTTATTTTCAACAAACCTTGTTTGATTTTGTTTTGGGCTTGTTCTAATTTGAGTTTTCTTTCGTTTTCTATATTTTGTATTTGAGAAGAAAGCGTGGTTACTTTTGACCCATAGGATTGTAAAGCCTGTTTTTTGGCATTGACTTGATTTTTGGTATTCGCTACCAAATTCGGGTCCATATAATCTTCTTTAATCTCTGAAATGAACATTATAGTATCGCCTTTTTCTACATAGTCCCCTTCTTGTACGTACCATTTCTCAATTCGTCCAGAAATTACACTCTGAATAGATTGTGGTCTTTGGTTAGGTTTTAAAGTAGTTACGGCTCCAGAACCCGAAATGTTCTGTGTCCAAGGTAAAAATAGCGCGATTACTGCCAAAATCGAAACCGTCCAGATGATTCTATTCAATATTTTATAATGCGGTCTATTGCTTAAATCCTTGACGGTTTTATAGCGCTGTAATGATTCTAAGCTGGTTTTGTTACCTTCTGAAATATTTAACATGGTTTTATTTTTTTATATCCGAAATGATTTGTCCTTTTTCCATGGTTAGGAATCTGTTGCATTTTGTTTTCCAATACGAATTTTTAGATGAAACGATAATGGTCCATTTGTTTTTATCTGAAGTAATAAAATCAATAATTTCATTGGCTACTTTTTCGTCCATAGCATCTGTTGGATCTTCATAAAACAATACTTTTGGTTTGTTGATGATACTTCGTGCCAACAGAATTTTTTGTGCGTTTGATGATGATAATTGTTGTCCCTCAGGGAAAATTTGGGTATCAAGACCTTTTGGTAATGACTTAATGTAAGCCGTAAGTTGTACCCCGTCCAATGCCCATTTTAAATCTTCATCAGAACAGTCTGGGTTATTGAAGATAATGTTGTCTAAAATACTGCCTTCAAAAGGAGTTTCGCTATTGATAATGTTTCCAATATGAGAACGATATTGTTTGAGATTTACTTTTTTGAAAGTATCGTCATTAATATACAAAGCACCCTCTGTTGGTTGTAATAAACCGGATAAAATTCGCGTCAAAGTAGTTTTTCCAGAACCATTTTTTCCTTCAATGAAAGCACGTTCTCCTTGATCTATTTTCAGATTAATATCGTCTAAAATTTTCTTTGCTGCTCCAGGAAATTGAATGCCTAAACCTTCTGTAGTAAGCGTAATGGCGTGAAAACATTTATTGGCTTCGTAGTTGGAATCTTCCTCCATAGTTAGGTCAGTAACTAAGCCTATTTTTTCTACGGCAGTCAATACATCATAAAGAGTTTCTAATCCTAAGATGATTTTTTCTACAGAGTTGATGACTAGTAATATAATAATTTCTGCGGCAACAAACTGACCAATATTCATTTCCTGAGAAATTACTAAATAGCCACCAACAGAGAGCAAACTTGCCGTAATAATTACTTTGAATACGATTAAATGACTGAATTGTCTTTTTAAAACATTAAAAAGCGACTCTCTGTAATTTAGATATTCACTGGCGAATTTGTCGTTTTTTTGTAAAGCAAAATCGTAGTTGCGTTCTTTTCTAAAACTATAATTGTTACGAGCCATTTCTTGTAGCCAGCCGGCTACCTTGTACTTATATTTGGAGACTTTTAAACTGTTTTCTAGTCCTATGAAATATGAATATTTAAAAATTAAAAAAAGTAGGACCAGAAGTAAAAAGCCCAACATGATAAAATAAGAATGATAAAACGACAGCAAGATGATTCCAAACAAGATTTGCAGCAAAGCGGCCGAAAAATCAATCAATAATTTTGAAGTGCCTTTTTGAATGGTCATTGTGTCAAAAAAACGATTGGCTAATTCTGGAGGGTAAGTGTCGTACAATTCTTCAAATTTTATTCTAGGTAATCGTGCAGCAAATTCAAAAGAAGACCGAACAAATATTTTTTGCTGTAAATTTTCGGTGATTCGGAGTTGCATTAGCGATAAAATTCCAACTAAGGCTACTCCAATTACCACAAATATTACGAGGACTACCCAAGAAACGGTTACCCTGCCCGATTGAATAAAATTGATAATGGCTTGAATACCCAAAGGAAGTGACAAACTCACTAAACCAGCAAAAATGGCGTAAAATATAATTTGGTAGACATCTTTTTTGTCTAGTAACAATAATTTGTAATAGCGTTGTAATGGTGTCATTATTTTTGTTTTAAAAGAGTCGTTATTAAATGCGTATAAAAATCAGATGGGCTTACTTCTGAATTACAATCGGTTATTGTTTTGAGGTGATTCATCAAAAAATGTTGATGCGAAGCTCCTTCCATAATCGATGAAATCAAACTTTTGGCAAAAGGATACTCAGGATTAACTTCAAGAACCATTTGAACAATTCTATTGATGACTCGCTTGTAAATCAAAAAGAAACCTTCTCGATTCTCTTCATCAACATCCTTGGTATGTAGGGTTTTTGTAAACTCCTGAATGATGATTTTGTTTAAGATACTCTCATTGATATGGGTTGTTGCTTGATCATCTTCAACTTTTTCAGTTACAATTTGTATGGCTTTTACTAACTTTTCAAGAGGGTTGGTAATGTTATTGGTCGAAAAGACCAATCGATACTCCATCCAACTCCAATACCATGAAGATAAATATACTAATAATTTGTGTTTGTTCTCGAAATAGCGGTAAATAGAACTTTCGTTTGAGCCTATTAATTCGCCTAGTTTTTTGAAGGTAAACTCTTCAAAACCAATTTCGTTGATGAGTAAAATACTGTGCTCTATGATTTTTTTTCCTAAAGTAGAAGTTTCAGGATCTTTTACATAGATTTTGCTGTTTACTTGGATTTTTAGGTTGGTTAAAATACTATCCATTTTGTAATTATGATTTCGATATTATTTTAGATTTGTTTTGTAAGTCAAAGTTGAAAATTGTGTTTACTATAAATCCGTTGTTATGTTGTACCACGTTTCGTCCGTTTACCTCTCTACCCAATTGTAAAATTTGATTGATGTATCCTGCTTCTAGCCTCAAAGTGTTGTTAAATTTATATCCCAAAAGCAACCCAAAACGATTCTGATCAAAAATGTTTTCATTTATATTGTTACCAAAACCAATTAGAATTTCATCGTAAATTGCTGCATAAGGCGTGTGCTCACCAATAGTGTTGCCTTTTAACGGAATTTGCGCTCGGAACATATAACGCAAGCGATTTGAGAATAAGTAATCATCTTCCTTAGTAAGATTAGCAGACGAATATCTTCCTACCCAACGCTGTTCTAGCATAAATCGATGCGAGAGTTCTACCACTTTTATTTTGTCGGCAAGCGTTACCATTTCATACATTCGGTGTTCTGTAAAATCTTTCCCAAAACCGTTGATAGGAATATCACCATACGGATAGGTTTCTGCCAAAGCATAGCCTAAACGCAATTGCACTTTGGGATCTATTTGATAATTAACGCCAAGGCGAAGTAAGTTTTGTTGTTTGTTTTTGATCCATTCGTCTCTTCGCCATTGAAATTCTGTGTGAAGACTAATCTTTGGATCAAGTTTAAAAGTACCATTGTATGCAAACCATGCAATCGAATTATTATCTGTAATTCGAGTGCTTTGAGCAAAAGTAATTTGACTAATTACAAGTAGTAGGAATGCCTTTTTTTTCATTCGGTAGCTTAATTAAAAATTAATTCTAAATCCAAAATTCATGTTTTCTTGAGGATTCATAGGAATTGGTACAGCATTATTTTTGATATCCAATTGTTCTAAATGCTTTAGTCCTCTTACTTCTTTTGGGAATTCTTTAAAACGATTTTGATTCAAATACAGTTGCGCTAAGTTTTTCAATAAAGCAATTTCATTTGGTAAGCGCTCCAGATTATTGTTTTCTAAATGGAGCATAGTAAGTTTTGGAAGTTTCGCAAGCGCTTCGATTGATTTGGGTAAATTAATGTTGGTGTACTCGTTAAGATAAACTTCTTCAAGGCTCTCAATTTTG
Source organism: uncultured Flavobacterium sp. (assembly GCA_963509895.1). Taxonomy (GTDB): domain Bacteria; phylum Bacteroidota; class Bacteroidia; order Flavobacteriales; family Flavobacteriaceae; genus Flavobacterium. The sequence goes on along the minus strand of CAUPCW010000030.1, from coordinate 12,570 downwards.
CTAATCTCTTCAGGTACTCTAGTGAAATCGTTACCACTAATCTCTAAAACTTTTAAATTCTTTAAATTCGTAATTCCTTTGGGCAATGTTTTGAGATGATCGTTACTTAAATTTAAATATTCTAAATTTTTGAATGTAGACCAAAGAGGAGAGTCTAAGGGCAACGATTGATTGCTTAAATTCAAGCGGTATACTTTTTCAGGTTCTTTGGCAGCCTGTTCCCAATTGGTATATGTTTTTTTTATTTGAAGGGAATCCTGTTGTTGTCCCCAACTTAATTGTAATCCAAGTACCAAAACCAATACATAAACAACCGTTGTTTTCATAGTAATTATTTTTTAATGAGTAACTGTATTACAAAAAAGTTATTTTGATTACAAAAGTAATAGTAATACTTTTAATTAATAAAAATTTTAACTTATAATTAGGTATTGCCTAGTGTTTAGAATGTTTGTCAATTGTCAAGGGGCTTCTTTTTTATGAAATATTTAAAAAGCAACTGTATTAAAATTAATATATTTGTCGCAACAAAAAAATCAACCTTATGTTTGGAATAGGAGGAGGAGAATTAATTTTTATAATGTTTATCGTTTTGATGTTGTTCGGTTCTGATAAAGTGCCAGAAATTGCTCGTACTATGGGGAAAGCCATGGCGCAACTAAAACACGCTACCAACGACATTAAAAATGAAATTCAAAAAGGAGCCGAGGCCAACGGATTGGACCAAAAAACATTAACCGATTTAACTGGAGGAATTAATTCCGAAATAGACAAAGCCAAACAAAATCTATTAGGCGATTCTACCCATTCGATTACTAGTTTTGCTACTAATTTTACTTCCGAAATTACCAATGCATCAAATGCCGTAGAAGGAAAACCTTCTGCAACCGAAACGCCTGCTATTGAAGAAACCAAGGAAGCTGAAGGACCCATAAAAAGACAACTATAATGTTAGACAAGCTAGAAGCATTAGACATTCAGTTGTTTGTTTTTTTAAATGGTTTAGGTTCTGAGACCTTCGATGGTTTGTGGTTATTCATCACCAAACAAGTCAATTGGACTCCTTTGTTTTTGTTGCTTTTATACATCATTTATAAAAAAGTAGGAACCAAGCAAACGTTCTTTCTATTACTCTTTGTTGTCGTTTTAATCACATTTACAGACCAGACCACTAATTTGGTCAAAAACACGTTTCAACGCTTACGTCCTTGCAATAATACCGACATCAATACCATAATTCGCGTTGTGCAATCCAGAAATTCTTTTAGTTTTTTCTCAGGACACGCGGCCAATTCTATGGCGGTAGCTAGCTTCTTGTTTTTGGTGTTGCGAAAAAAGTTTCAGTATTTCGGGCTACTCTTTTTATGGCCTTTGATTTTTGCCTATAGCCGAATTTACTTAGGCTTGCACTATCCAATAGACATTCTTACAGGATATTTTTGCGGATTCACTTTTGGTTTTTTAGCCTATAAAGGGTATCAAATTCTTCAAAAAAAGTATTTTCCAATTACTAATTAGGATTTTCATTCCCATCTGGGCTAGGAATCGTATTTTGATAAGACGTATAAGGATTTAAACCCAGAATCCGCATTTGACTTCGTAGCGAAACTGAATTATTCAATAAAAGCAAGAGCTCACGGACTATTTTTGAAGAAGGAAACAATGTTCAGTGAATACCTAATAAAAATATAAACCAATGAGCTAATATTTTCGTATTTTGAATTTAAAAATGGGAGTAAGTTCTTGGTTTTGAAGAAGAAATTCATTCACTGAACTCCGCTAAAAAATATAAAAATGGTGAAGTAATTTAGTTGTAGTAGATTTCAAATGCGGAATCTGGGTTAAAGTACTCTACTCACTGTTAGTCCATCTCGAATAGGAAGCAAAACGGTTTCCACTCTTGGGTCGTTGGCTAAGAGTTGATTGTATTCCAATAAAACTTTGGTGCTCAAATCATTTTTTTGCAAAGGCTCTACAACTTTACCGCTCCACAAAACATTGTCTGATAATATGATGCCGCCTTTGTTCATTTTTGGAACAATAAGTTCAAAATAGTTCAAGTAGTTTTCCTTATCGGCATCAATAAAAACCAAGTCAAATGTCAAATCTATAGTAGGGATAATATCGGTTCCTTCGCCTAAATGCTGCACAATTTGATTTCTCCAAGCCGACTTGTCAAAATGTTTTCGCTGAAAATCAACCAATTCTTCTTTGATATCTATCGTGTGTAGTTGTCCATTTTCTTGTATTCCCTCACACAGACACAAAGCCGAGTAGCCAGTGTAAGTTCCTATTTCAAGAATATTCTTAGGGCGAATCAGTTTAGAAAGCATACTCAAAACTCTTCCCTGAAAATGACCACTTAGCATTCTGGGCAATAAAATTTTTTGGTAGGTTTCTTTGTTCAACGCCGCTAAATGAGCGGGTTCTTTTTCAGAGTGTTGCTCAATGTAATCCTCTAAATCTTGAGATAAAAAATGCATTCGAAGTCTTTATTTGTTTCTAGCCGCAAAGGTATTAATTCACGGGCTAAATTGCATCTTTTTTTATCATTTCAAGGTATTCCATTTAGCTTCTTTTGATGGTTTCTATGCGTTAATCAGCTGTTATCATTTGATAAACTAAAGCTTTCGGTCGTGCACGAAAAGATTTGATTTTTTTTTGCTGTAGTGAATATTTGTAAGTCATTTATAGTCGGTTTACTGAAATTACAACGTTACTTTTTACTTCTAAAACTTGTATTATTGGTCTTTTAGTCGACCAGAGTGCACCGATAATAAATAATTCAAAATAAAGAAATGTATTCTTACTCTTTTGCTAAGAGACTATTTATTTTACTTGTTTAATGCGATTGCTTTTGTAATAGGCGATTTGCTTCTTGTAACTCCCTTGCCCTTTTTGGTTGTAGTAGTTGTTTTTTCGGCTATAATTAATGATGCACCAACATTGTATTGGCTAGCAATTTCATCGAAAGATAGCGCTACATTATATATTTTTAGATCATCTATATCGGCATTTATACTGATCAATGAATTTACATTACCAATTTTGAACATTGATCCTATAGTGTTTCTATTAGGGGCGAAGTAGCTTTCTATTAAAATTCCATTTCTATAAATAGCGGCATTTTTTCCATCGTAAACATAGGTGTAATTGTACCAAGTTCCTTTTGTTAGTGGTAAAGTGGTTATCAAATCATTTTTATAGCCCCATGCAGCTATGTTAAGTGGAGATTCGCCAATGGTTGTTCCTTGATGTATTAAACCACAATAAGAGTTATTCATTGCTGCCCCATATCCCCAAATGTAATTTGAGTTGGTAATATCATTGAATTTTATCCAAATAGAAATAGTTCTGGGAGAATTGGTTTGTGGTAAATTACCAATATTAGCAATTAATCCTTCATTAGTTAATCGAATGGCTTTTTTATCAATTCCAGATCTGTCTTTAGTAAACTTAGCGTTGCCATTAAAAGCAGCTGTATTGTCAGCGTTTACTAGATTACCATCAAATTTGAAATCGTGTAATGGTGTTTGTGCTATAGCTATAAGTGAAGAAAATGTCAGGAGGAGTAGCATTGTTTTTTTCATGATAAAAGAGAGAAATGAAAAGATTAATTTAATTGTTTAGGCTAAACTATATTCTTTTTCAAATAAGGAAAAACTTTTACGTTGAATGGTTATAAAACTCGATAAAGAGCAATTTTTTCTTTACATGTAAATTCTTATCAATAAAAAAAATGTACTTATATAAAAACCACTGTTGAGTTGCGCTAGCAAGCTTTTTATCCTTAATTTTTAATTTATGTAAAAGTTTATGGAGCGTAAAATTAACTGCATTTTAGTATTTTACCTTTATTAATCCACTCATTTTTACTGGAGAATCAAATCAATATCGAAGAAGTTTAAAGTAGCGACTCCTTGGAGTCTGTGATCTTGATTTGTGAATGTAAATTTATATCAAAGTTTTATTCGTGATAAAAAAATTAAGATTGCATTTGTAGTTACTGCCATAAGTTTTTATGGTTATAAAGCTTAATAAAAAATTGATTGGTTTTTACAATAGCTTGTACATCTTTTGACATTCGGGGGCTACAATCAAATTTAACCATCTGAATTTGAGTTTAGAAACATTTTTTTATTGGCAACATTGTGTACAATACTACCTTTTTTGAGAAAACTAGTACTATAATTGTATTTGCCTACCGTAATACTCCCGTTATATTGATTTCAATTTTGTTTATGATACGATTAGATTCCAAAGAAAGAAAATTAGGTGTTGTACTTTCTATCATAGTAGAGAAGTACTACACTTTATAACCCTATTGTTTTTGTTATTCAAAAAAATAAATAGGAAGCTGTTCCTCTTTATGGGGATTAAATTTTGTGACTATCTGTAACAAGTACCATTTCATAGTATAAAATATTTTTTGAAGGTCAGTTACAAACTTACTGCTTCAATTCTTTGCGCTCTGCGTCTTTGCGAGCCAAATTTCACGCAAAGCCACAAAGTTATTTGCAATATTAAGCCTCTTGGTATGAGATACGGATAGAGTCATATTAAATTTTAAGAACAAAAAAGTGGCTTTTGTTTGATATTCTTTTGCAATTACCAATCAGATTCATTTTGTTGTAATTGTAATCAAGAATGTTATTATTAGTAGAAATTGAATTCATAACATTAAAAATTGAATAAATTTGCAGCATGGAAATCGAGAAAAAAGATATTAGAGCATTGTCTAAAGAACAATTACGAACCTTTTTTGTAAGTAATGGAGACAAAGCTTTTCGAGGTAATCAAGTATATGAATGGTTGTGGACGAAAGGAGCCCATAGTTTTGAGGACATGACCAATTTGTCTAAAGCCACAAGAGTAGTACTTGAGACGAATTTTGTTATCAATCATATCAAAGTCGATACCATGCAACGCAGCGAGGATGGTACCGTAAAAAATGCGGTTCGTTTGCATGATGGATTAGTGGTCGAGTCGGTTTTAATCCCAACCGAAACAAGAACCACCGCTTGTGTTTCGAGTCAAGTAGGGTGTAGTTTGGATTGTAATTTTTGTGCTACAGCACGATTAAAGCGCATGAGAAACTTAGAGCCAGCGGAGATTTATGACCAAGTAATTGCTATAGATAAAGAGAGTAGACTTTACTATAATCATCCTTTGTCTAATATTGTTTTTATGGGAATGGGAGAACCATTGATGAACTACAATAATGTCATTAAGGCTATCGAAATGATCACTTCTCCAGAAGGTTTGGGTATGTCTCCAAAGCGTATTATGGTGTCTACTTCTGGAATTCCAAAAATGATAAAAAAATTAGCCGATGATGAGGTTAAATTCAAATTAGCCGTTTCGCTTCATTCGGCAATAGACGAAACTAGGGCTAGAATTATGCCTTTTAGTGCCAATTTTCCTTTGATTGAATTGAGAGAAGCTTTAGAATATTGGTACCGAAAAACCAAAAGCAAGATTTCCTATGAATATGTAGTTTGGAAAGGAATCAACGATGATAAAGCCTCAATTGATGCCTTGGTTAAATTTTGTAAATATGTGCCTTGCAAAGTCAATCTCATAGAGTATAATCCTATCGATGATGGTGAATTTCAGCAGGCATCAGAGGAAGCAATTGCAGCCTATATAAAAGGACTACAGGCTATTGGAATTGTTGTTAAAGTGAGGAGAAGTAGAGGTAAAGATATCGACGCAGCTTGTGGACAATTGGCGAATAAAGAAGCCTAGCTCAATAATAATTTTCCTCCTAAAGTAATGTAGCACTTTTTATGCTTTTTTTGTTTTATATGTTATATTTGAACCCTTAATGAATATCACTTCACAAATAAAGCAACCCATCTTAAAAGAAATGGAACTTTTCGAGAAAAAGTTCTATGAATCAATGACTTCACAGGTTGCCTTGCTGAATAGGATTACCTATTACATCGTTAACCGTAAAGGAAAACAAATGCGTCCAATGTTTGTTTTTCTAACCGCTAAGATGATTACAGGCGGAACGATAGAAGAACGCACTTATCGTGGCGCTTGCGTAATTGAATTGATTCATACAGCAACATTGGTACATGATGATGTTGTGGATGATAGCAATAGACGCAGAGGATTTTTCTCCATTAATGCTTTATGGAAAAATAAAATCGCTGTTTTGGTAGGAGATTATTTGTTGTCCAAAGGTTTATTATTATCCATAGATCATGGCGATTTTGATTTGTTACGAATCATATCAGTAGCAGTTCGAGAAATGAGCGAAGGCGAGTTATTGCAAATAGAAAAAGCCAGAAGACTCGATATTACCGAAGAGGTTTACTACGAAATTATTCAAAAAAAAACAGCTACACTAATTGCAGCATGTTGCGCTTTGGGCGCTAGATCTGTTTCTGATAATGAAGAGGTAGTAGAACAAATGCGGAAGTTTGGAGAACTCATCGGCATGGCGTTTCAAATTAAAGACGACTTGTTCGATTACACCGAAGAAGCTATTGGCAAACCTACTGGGATCGATATCAAAGAACAAAAAATGACGTTACCGTTAATTTATGTTTTGAATACATGTTTACCAAAAGAAAAAAAATGGCTCATTAATTCCATCAAAAACCACAATAAAGACAAAAAAAGAGTAAAAGAAGTCATTGCTTTTGTCATTAATAATGGTGGACTTTTATATGCCGAACAAAAAATGATGGATTTTCAACAAGATGCTTTAACCATTCTAGAAAACTTCCCCTCTTCTGATTATAAATCAGCTTTGATCTTAATGGTAAAATATGTAATTGATAGAAAAATATAATTTTTTTTTCAACCGTCAACCCCTAAAAACACTGATTTTTTTTATTTCTTATAGAAAATAAAACAACGGCATGCAACCTTTTTGTTGCTTGTCTCGTCTATGCTAATAGAAGTCGGTTTTACAAATACAAAAACTGCTGACCAACACGTTTTATTATATGAAAGTAATTCTATTACATCATGAAGAACAAAAATGGATTCAACTTGCTATTGAAAACAATAGACAGGCACAACAGCAGTTGTATTCTAAATTCTCTTCAAAAATGTTAGGAGTTTGCCGGCAGTATGTCAAAGATATTCATCAAGCCGAAGATGTAATGATTACCGCATTTATGAAGGTTTTTGTGAATCTAAGAAATTTTGAACACAAAGGAAGTTTCGAGGGTTGGATCCGCAGAATTATGGTCAATGAATGTATTTCTTTTTTGAGAGTAAACAAAAAAATGAAATATACCGAAGACGAGTTTTTTGTAGAAGAAAGTTTTGATGCCATTGGAGATCAGTTCTCCGTAGAAGAAATTCAAACCTTAATTGATACCCTACCTGAAGGCTATAAAATGGTATTTAATTTATATGCGATAGAAGGATACAAACATCAGGAAATTGCTCAATTGCTTGGTATTTCTGAAGGCACCTCAAAATCACAATTATCGCACGCTAGAAAAATGTTGCAACAGCAGATCAACTGCTTAAAAAATAAGCAAAATGGAACGAAATAATTTTGAACAACAAGCCAAAGAGGAACTCTCCAATCGAGAAATTGCTCCCTCAGCTCAAGCTTGGGATCGATTAGATGCGATGCTGTCTATACAAGAAAAGCCAAAGAAAAAAATCAATTGGTGGTATGTTGCAGCAAGTGTTACAGGACTTTTATTGGTAGGAACGTTTTTTTTAAATACTTCAAAAGAAAGTAATATCATAACGCCATCACAAGAAATTGTGGTAACGTCTACTGAAAATAATGATTCGGTTACGATACAGCCTTCTATTGAACCAACAAATGAAGTAAGTGTTCAGCCTAAATCAGCTGTAGTAACGAATGTCTCTAAGGTCACCAATAATCAAATGAGCACTACAAAAACAAATCATCAGGAGCTTTCAAACAACAATCAAATCACAACTATCAGCAATCAAATTATCACTACTGCCGAAACCAAAACAACACATCAAGCCATTGCTGCAATAGATGAAAATGTGCAAGTACTACCCGCAGTAATCCAAAAAAAGCAAAAAATTCAAGTCGATGCTTCTACTTTATTATCGCAAGTCGATGGAGAATTGGAGCTCTCTTTTAGAGAAAAAGTAATTGCCAAAGTGAATAAAAATTATCAAACCGTAAAAGTGGCTTTGGCCAACCGAAACAATCAAGAATAAAAACAATCAATCATCAATCAAATTTTTTAAAAACCAGTAATCATGAGAAATTTTACCATTTATTTAGCCGCCCTATGCTGTCTTTTCGCCAGTAAAATGATTGGGCAAGAATCCTTCGAAAAACGCGCTAAGGAAATCGCAACGCGAATTGAAAAAATCACCAAAGAAGAAAAAGCAGCACTAAAAGAGGAAATTGAAGCCGTAAATCTGCAGTTGCAAGCGGGTACAATTACCAAAGAAAAAGCCGACGAGAAAAAGAAAGTCCTAGCCGAAGCCCGTGCCATCAATATCGAAGCCCGAGTAGCCAAAGAGCAAGAACAATTAAATGAATTAGTGCAGCTAAAAGTAGACGGAAAAATTAAAGAAAGTGACTCTTCTCGAACATTAGTGATTCATTGGGACGACGATTTTAACTTTAAAAATAAAAAGAAAGAAAAGAAATTTGGTGAAAAACGAACCACGAGTCAATTTGTTTTTGCTGCAGGTTTGAATAACCTTATGGTTGACGGCAAATTACAAGACAAAGATTACAAATTCATAGGTTCTCATTTTTACGAATGGGGAACGACCTACAATACTAGAATTTTGAAAGATAATAATTTATTGCATTTCAAATACGGGATGTCCGTAATGTATAATAACTTACGCCCCACAGAAAATCGCACTTTTGTGGTAAATGGAGACCAGACAAACCTAGAAGTGTATTCCAAAGATTTGAAAGAATCCCGTTTTAGAAACGTCTATTTAGTAGTTCCCATGCATTTAGAATTCGATTTTTCTGGTAGTACCATGAACGACGACAAGCGTCAATTCAGAACCCATAAATCCTTTCGTTTAGGGCTAGGAGGTTACGCAGGAATCAATTTGAAATCCAAACAAAAGATAGAATATCGTGAAAATGGCGATAAAATTTACGCCAAAAACAAAGCCGATTTCAATACTAATAATTTTATTTATGGTTTGAGTTCTTACATCGGGTACAAACAAACTAGCTTGTATGTAAAATACGACTTAAACCCATTGTTCAGAGACAATACAATAGATCAAAACAATATTTCTATGGGAATTCGTTTCGATTTTAATTAAGCTTAGGAGCGAATCATTAGGCTTTTTCAGGCCACATCGTTCCCGCCATCATTCCTAAACCTCGTGAGCTGAACCCCAGCTCACGAGGTTTTTCCCTTCTGTCGGGGCTATAGGATTAGCAATGTTTTTTCCTTGGAAGAAATTTGGTAGTAACGGGTGAATGATAAATTACATTTTGTAGCTAATCAGGTATTTTTTTGGATATTAAACCCCTCCAACTTTAGTTGGAGGGGTGCAATTTGAAAGTTTTAAAGGCTTTAGTCAAAATTAGCTGCTTTTATTAGGCCAAAGCTAATGAAATCAATCCCCCATAACTCCAGCTAAAGCTGGAGCCAATTGAAAGTTATTATATTTTTTTGAAGCACTTCGCACCACCTATCTACTAAAATCTACTAAAATCAGCGTGCCATAATGCGTGTATTGATTTAGTAGATTCACTAAGACTTTTTTCAATTGAACCACAAAGTCAGAACTTTGCGAACCTTGCGATTTTTCCTTTGCGAACCTTGCGGTTAAAATTACACACTAATTTGTCTTAAATCAGTGCATTCATAGCCAAAACCTTTATAGACGAATTATGGTGTAATAATACTAAGTTTAATAATCCAAGATTAACTTTGTATCTTTGGCCTTTGCAAACTTTATTCCCTTTTAAATTGATTTCAAAAGCAACCATAGATACCGTTTTCGAAACCGCTCGTGTAGAGGAAGTTATTGGCGATTTTGTACAATTAAAACGAGCAGGAAGTAATTTCAAAGGATTGAGTCCCTTCTCAGACGAGCGTTCGCCTTCGTTCATGGTATCGCCAGTAAAACAAATTTGGAAAGATTTTAGTTCTGGAAAAGGAGGAAATGCAGTAGCTTTTTTAATGGAGCACGAGCATTTTACCTATCCCGAAGCGATTCGATATTTGGCCAAAAAATACAATATCGAAATCGAAGAAACAGAACAAACCGATGCCGAAAAAGCGAATACTGATGTTCGTGAAAGTATGTTTCTGGTGTCTGAATTCGCCAAAAATTATTTTCATTCCACGCTATTAAATACCGAAGAAGGGAAAGCGATTGGCTATTCGTATTTCAAAGAAAGAGGTTTTACCAACGAAACCATAAAAAAATTCGGCTTAGGTTATTCCCCAGAAACTTGGGACGCTCTGACTAAAGAAGCGCTTGGAAAAGGATACCAATTGCAATATTTAGAAAGCACCGGCTTAACCATTCCGAGAGACGACAGACCGTTTGATCGATTCAAAGGCAGAGTAATGTTTCCCATCCAAAGCATGTCAGGCAGAACCTTGGGTTTTGGTGGGCGAATCTTAACCAATGATAAAAAAGCGGCCAAATATTTAAACTCTCCCGAGAGCGAAATTTATCATAAAAGCAAAGTTTTGTACGGAATTTTCCAAGCCAAACAAGCCATTGCCAAACAAAATAATTGTTATCTAGTAGAAGGGTATACCGATGTGATTCAATTCCATCAAGCGGGAATCGAAAATGTCGTGGCCTCTTCCGGTACGGCTTTAACACCCGACCAAATTCGATTAATCAATAGATTGACCAAAAATATTACCGTGCTTTTTGATGGTGATGCAGCTGGACTTCGTGCTTCCATTCGAGGAATCGATTTGATTTTAGAGGAAGGGATGAATGTAAAAGTGTGTACTTTTCCTGATGGAGATGACCCAGATAGTTTTGCCAAAAAAACATCTTACGATGATTTGGTGGCTTACTTAGAGAAAAATGCAAAGGACTTCATTCAGTTCAAAGCCTCTCTTTTAATGAATGAAGCTAAGAATGATCCCATCAAAAAAGCTGATTTGATTCGGGATATGGTGACGAGTATTTCAAAAATTCCGGACCGCATTCAAAGAGAGATTTATTTGCAAGAATGTTCCAGAATTATGGATATTTCTGAGCAAGTATTGGTAAGTACTCTAGCACAATTGGTCCAAAAAGACATAGCCGAAGTTGGAAAAAAACAAAAGCAAGAACAAAAAGCCTTCGAAGTTGTAAAAAATGAGAATCCAGTTCAAGCAGCAAAAGTGGATGTGCTTTATCGTTTGGAAAGAAAAATCATTGAAATCTTATTGCTCTATGGACATAAAAATGAAGTTTTTGAAGACGTACTTTTAAGAGCAAACCCCGATGGTGAGATTGTTCACGTGGTTGAAAAAAAGGAATACAAAGTTTTTCAGAGAATCTATTTAAGTTTGCAAGAAGATGAGGTAGAATTAGCAAATCCTTTGTTTAGAGATATTTTTAATGATCTAATCAATTACTATTTGCAGAACGAAGTTGATGGGATTGAAAACTATTTGAAGAGTTTAAAGCCTGAATTTGCTCAAGAAGTTACCGATATTTTGATGGAAGAAGAACAAATTGTGCTCCATAATTGGGAAGGGCAAAACATTTTTGTGAAACAAAAAACAGAAACAGTAAGCCAGCACACTTCTGAAACTATCATATCCATTCGCGAATACCTAATCAATAAACTGATTATGGATTTGATGAATGAATTCTCTTCAAATCCCGAGGTAGATATCGAAGAGTTGAAGGTGATGATTAATGATTACAACAAGCTAAAAGTCAATTTGACTGGCGCTATAGGTAGAATACGTTCTACATATTTATAAAAAAAGGAAGTCTATTGACTTCCTTTTTTTGCTTTAGTAGCAATTAGTACAACTTAAATCGAATTATACGATTTCTAATGTTTTGGCTTTATTGACTAAATCTACCAAGTTGGTAACATTTAATTTGGTCAATAATCGCAATTTGTAGGTACTAATTGTCTTTTCGTTTAATGTAAGAATTTCTGCTATTTCATGGTTTTTCTTACCATCGCTTAAATAGCGTAATACTTCAATTTCGCGGTTAGATAATTTACGATACAAACGTTCGCTTTTACTTTGTTTGGCTATCAAAGCCATGTTTTTACGAACATTTTCGTTCACAATAATTTTTCCTTGTTGTACCTTCACAATAGATTGACCTAGTGTTTCTAGTTTCTCGGATTTGTGAACATAGCCAGAAACTCCTGCTTTAATTGCATTGGGAGCATAAATTTGTTCCGAAAGACTACTAAAAATAATAATCTTCGTTTTAGGGTAGTTTTTCAACATTGCCTTGATTTCAAAAATACTCGCCAATCCTTCAAGTTCTAGATCGATTACCAATACATCGATTTCCTTGTTTTGGAGGATGTCTCGAACCATCGAAAAATTACCAACATTGGCTACAATAGAGATTTCATCGTGGTCTTTAAAGTACGATTTAACTCCAAAATGGGTTACAGGATAGTTATCT
>CAUPCW010000029.1:0-31538 GCA_963509895.1 uncultured Flavobacterium sp. | reverse complement strand
GTAAATGTTGGTGTTACATTCGGATTTACTGTAATTGTCAATGTCGCGGTGGTGGCACACTGTCCTGCTGTTGGTGTAAAAGTATACGTTGTGGTTTGTGTATTATTCAGCGCTGGTGACCAAGTTCCACTAATTCCATTGGTGGATGTTGTTGGCAAAGCCGACAAGCTTGCACCCGAACAAATCGCATTTACAGCTGTAAATGTTGGTGTTACATTCGGATTTACTGTAATTGTCAAACTTCCTGTCATTGTTGTTGAGCAACTGCCTGTTGTTCTAGTTGCTACAACAGTATAAACTCCAGCTGCTGTTTGATTACCGAAACTAATTGAATTTCCAGTCCCTGTAACAACTGTACCAACATTATTACCATTGTTTTTAAGTTGATAGGTAACACCAATTTCTGAATCGGAAACCACTACAACTTGTCCAGTACCACCCGCACAATAACTACCACCTCCGCTTAATGTGTATGCAGTTGGATTAACACAAGCTACAACATATTCATAAGCCCCTAAATCTGGTTGTGCATCTCTAGTGGTTCCAATAAAGTCAATAGTTGGAATTCCTACGCCAGTTAATCCAAAGTTTTTTGCTGGACTTAAGTTTTGTATTGCCAATCCATCATCTGAAGTTGCCCATTTATTATCTATTCCATCACCATCTGAAGCATTAACAAATAATGGATTACTGTTTAAACAACTAATTAAAACAGAATTGGTTATGGCTAAAGGACTTCCAATGGCATCTCTGATAATACAATTCTGAAAAGTCGGTTGAAAACCAACTCTATTGTCTTCACTGTAAATTTCATTTCTTCCCGGAACACCTGCATTTGCAGTTGGTGCATTGTTCCAAAACAAGCAGTTTTTAAAAGTTGCTTTAGAAAATCCTTGATAAGCAGTTCCTACAAAAGATGAAGTATTATTTACAAAACTGCAATTTACTATTAATGATGTATTTGAATCAGCACCGCCAAATTTAAGTGCTGCCGCATTTTGAGCTGAATTATTATAAAAAACAGAATTAGTTATAGTATGCGTACCACTTAATTCTATCGCTCCTCCTCGCGATCCATCTAAGAACCCTGAGCCACTTGTATTGTTAGAAAAGACACATTTATCAATGGTGCAATTACCACCAGAAATTAACATACCTGCTCCAAAAACACCAAAACTGCTTCCACCAATTAGAAAAGAATTACTATCAATTATACAGTTAGTAAAAGCTGATGTACAGTTTAAAATAACGGCTCCTGCTCCCCATGAATCGTCATCTTGATTAGTGCAATCGGCACTATTACCTTTTATAGTGCAATTTGCAAAAGTTGTAGCTGAATTAATGTTATAAAGACCACCACCTTTATAACGATCTACCTCTCGTGTATTAAGAATGATTCGTGAAGCACCGGGTGCAGTTGCATAACCTTTTGTAATTAAAAAACCATCTAAAGCAGTTACATTAGACAAGTTAACGCTTACAACGACATGATAGGCGTTGTCGGTTAAAGTATTGAGAGTTCCTAAATCACCACTCAGTGTAGTAACGTTAGTTTCCCAATTTCTTTGACTTAACAGTGTTTCATTTCCTAAAAAGCCGCCATAAATTTTCACACCGCTTTTGAGTGTAAAGGTTTTGTCTCGGTTGTCTGCTGGTGTTATACTTCCAAAGGGGTCGTGTGTTGGTAAGTAGGTCCCTGCTTTTACCCAAATTACATCCCCGCTTGTTGCACTGTTTATAGCAATTTGTAAATCGCGTTTTGCTGATGCCCAACTTGTACCTGCACCTGAATTATCGACTCTATTAGCATCAACATAATAGGTTGTCTGGGCCATTGAAACTAATGAAAACAAAATCAATGCTATATTAAGTGCTTTTTTATGTAATGTTGAATTCATATTAAACTTATTATATGTTAGAATTATTTTGGTTTGTTGTTATCCAATCATGAATATATTTTGCAACTTCTTGCCAGTTTTCTTGCACACAAATTGAATGTGATTTTGATGAAAACTCTTTGAAGTCTTTTTTGCTAGTTGTACTTTTGTAGGCACAAAAATTCCTTCTGTTTAAGCTACTCGGTATAATGTGATCCTTTTCAGCACTAACAAAGAGCAACGGATTATGTGGCTTCTTGAAGTCGATATAACCATCCTTCAATCTGCTACTTCTTGCTATTTTGCGACTTTCTGGAACAACTGCTTTTTCATAAATCTCATCTGAAATCTCACTAGTCAATGTATTGCATATAGCATAACGAAACCATTTTTTGGTACCACAAAAAAGACTATTCCCCATAAATGGATTTACCGTACTTAAATTAGATTTAATATGACTCCATTTAAAACTCCAAATACCTTTTGGTGCTGCCGAAGTAATACAAATACCCATAATGCCAATTTTGTTTTGAATTAGTTTTTGAACAACTAATCCACCCATAGAATGTCCGATTAAAATTGGATTTAATTTATGACATTCAATGAACTCTGTGTAATGTTTTATGACGTCACTTAAACCAATTTTTTGCAATTGTTGATTTGGATTTTTTCTAAGCTCAGCTGGATTTCCATCATGAAACGGATAACTGGGCGCATAACACTTATAGCCAAGATTTTGAAAGTATACAATCCAAAATGACCAACTATTTGCATTTTCGTGAAGTCCATGAATAAATACAATTTCCCTATTGTTCTTCATTAAATTTCATTTTTTAATGGTTTCAAAATGACATTATTCAAATCTCCTACAAAGTAGTTGCTCATTAAAATTCTAAGTTTATCGTTTTGAATGTTAAATAATTCAAAATTTCAATAATTGCTCTTTATTTATTAAATCATGCATTAATCTCTAAATACTATTCATGCTTTGGTTCTAATAAATTATTAAATTCACTTTTTGTTTTATCTAACGTGTTTGAAATTATTTTAAAATTTACTTCTGTTGCTTTTAGATTTATAAACTTATCAATGATTGTTCTGTGACGGAAGATTACAAATGTATTTTCAGAATCCGGATTAATTTTGTTAAGATACATTTCACTTTCTAAATCGATCACTGAAGGCACAAAAGTTAAAGCCATATTTTTTAAGTTAAGTGATATACCTATTTTTTCTAATTCTTTTTTTCTTTCGGATTCATCGTAACTCTTATCGTTTCCATACACAAAATAGACTTTCAAATACTTGCTCCTATTAATACTCTCTTGCTCTAAAAAAACTAACCATTTTTTAATTTCATCCCAATTTGCATTATTCCCAACAAAATATATAATTCCATGAAAACGTCCATACTTACATACTGGACAAGTTCTTGACCCTTTATCTGGACCAAATGCATGATATGGAATAAACGAAGGTTGATCCTCACCGATCATTAATCCTGATTGGTTAACAATACTTTTTTGGGTAGGATAATCAGGAATATTTAATCCAAGTACAATGTTGTGCTCTGCTACTTGAATTTCATTACTTAACAAAACTCTCAATATTTCTGTACCTGCTCGGTCAAGTTTTCCATACTTTTTCTTATGTTTTAAGTATAGAGGGTCATCATCAAAATAAAGGTCCGCATAATATTCGTTTTTAATATCAGGTTCTTTTATTGATAGATGAATATGCTGTGCAATATCCTGACTTGGATATGCCGCAGGTCTTGAGGTTTTTATCGTATAGTTTCCAAGTTCATCTGATTTTACCCAACCTCTTAATTTTCCATGATTTCTTGCCTTAACTGGTGTTATTTTATTTGACGAATACAAGCCTTTATCGTCTGTATGCCAATAATAAATAATCACATTTTTGGCAGGTGTCTTGCCATCAAGTTGAAAAACTTTACCTGTTAGTATGAGTTTTTGTTTCCCTTCGTTCCATCCAATACTTGTATGATTCGACGAAATTACTTTAGGCATTTCGACATACATGATATCGCAATCTTCACAACCACCACCAACATTTTTTTTGTCTTCGTATGACTTATTATTTGGCATAGTTTGATCATTTTTTACTTGTCCATTACAACTTGTCAAAAAGTTGAGCATTAGAACAAAAAGCACAATTTTAAATAGTCGATTCATATTTTTAATGTTCTTAATTAGGTAAAGGCTTAAACTTATATTGATAATTTTTATTTGTAAATGGTTATTAGTTTTTATGACTTGAAATAAAATCAACCAACTGCAATATTGACTTGTTTTCAATAATTTATATTCTAATACTCTTGTCTTTTCACTTTTCTTTCATAAATATGTTATTCTTTACTTTACTTTTAAACTTGATTTTGAAATTCATTTCAAATATTTTAAAGTCATATTTCCAAAATCTCCACCACTATCGTCACCCATAAAAAGACCTATTTTACCATTTCGATTGTTATTCAATTTATCGACTTCTAATGCTGGTTTTTTAGCATCATTTATATAAGCTTTTACCGATTTATTATCGACAACTATTGTCATTGTAAACCAATCATCAGGATTTGGGGGCTTGATAATTTCTTTTTCGTAAAGACTATTTTTCTCTTCTCGTAATTTTTTCCAAGTATAGATTGGGTGCGAAACGTATTGTATTGCGTGAACCCGTCTTATAGAATCTTTTGCAATAAAATTGAAAGGTCGGCAATAGACTGCATCGTATGTTTTGTCATCTTGACCGTGAAAAGCTATGCCAATAAAACTTTTTTGGAATACATTTTTACCACGCATTTCAATTTTAACTGTGCCATTTTTAAAGTTTTTAATTGGTAACCAAACTATTCCTTCGCTTTTGTTTTCTGAAAGTTTTATATAACTATTTGAAAGGCTATCGATTACTTTTGCTTCCCGGTTTAAAGTTGATAATTCATTGTTTTTAAGGAGCTTATAAAGTTTTAATTTTTGCTCTTTTTGTGCGAATGTTACTGCGCAAAAAAATTATAAACTAATTGTTATAATGTTTTTCATTTATTTAAAATTTATTTACTCTGGTCTTGCTTGACTTCCTGCTAAAATTCCACCGTCGATTGTTAATTCTATTCCAGTTACGTACTTGCTTTTATTGCTTCCTTATTACAAAAAACATTTGCAATGTCAATTCATAAAAGATGCTACTTGTATCGTGCGTTTAGATAAATAATTTCTCCTTAATTCCTAAATCATTTACTTTATAAAATACATTCTTCTCTATGAATAATCCTTTTGTTTTACCAGTACCCATTTTTTGTCCATGCTTTACATCAATTTTAATAACTTTATTATTGTATCCTGCAGAAATATCGTCAACAACTGAATGTCCGATGATTATTCTTTTTGAGTTATAAAAACTTAGTATCGTTGCTAATTCTTTATCAGTAGTTTGCGAAGCATCAACTCCATTTAATTTAAACATTACTTTATATTTCAAATCAAAATTTAATCTTCTGTCCCAAAATGGGCTGTCGATTGAACTTATTAAAAGTTTGTCCCTTTTATCTTTTATCGATTCTTCTGTTGGATAAATTCCGTAATACTTCTTACTAATGGTATTTAATTCATTTATTGAATATTTACCATCAGAATGTAACTTATTTAAACCGCCGTGAACAAAAATATTTTCCCCAATTTTTTCTACTATATTTTTACTTCTTAACCATTTACCTAGTTCTGATTTTTCAGAGTATAAATATCTCAATCCCTTATCCCAATCATTTTGTTTACTCACTCTTTTTGCTACTTCCATATATTTGTAATCATTATAGGAAACATCACCATATAGGTTCATAATCTCATGATTTCCTAAAATAAAATGTACTTTCCCTCCTTGAATTAATGATTGATTTTCAAGATGATATATTAACCATAAAACTTGTGGAACTTGTGTTCCTCTATCAAAAAAATCACCATTTAAAACCAAATGACCATTTCCGAAAATCCAGTTGGCATTTTTATCGATTACCTTATTTGCGAATAAGAAACTATAAAAACCTGTAAAATTGCCTTCAATATCTGGTATAGCTATTAACTTAGTAGGATTTTCGTAGTCGTCTTTTTCGATAATCACTTTATTATTTAGTACAACATTAAAATATGGTAATTCTTTACAACTTGTGTTTACCTTGATACTTCTACTATTATCTATAATACTATTGTGAAATACATTATTCTTATTTACACTATAAACAATATCTCCAAAAACATAAGGTCCATCAACCCCGTTTAGTTTAGTTTGAACAACTTCATTAAATTTGAACCCAAATCCAAATTTGCTGTCTTTGCGCAAACCTTGTAATCCAGACCAGTAAAATTTGAAGACACCTTTTTCGCTATCTATAGTATCATACCCAAAGTATAATGTTGTCAAAACGAAATATGATATTCCAATTATAAAACCCCATTTTATTAGCTTCATTACTCTTTTCAAATATTTAAAATTTATTTACTCTGGTCTTGCTTGACTTCCTGCTAAAATTCCACCGTCGATTGTTAATTCTATTCCAGTTACGTACTTGCTTTCGTCACTTGCCAAATACAAAACACCGAAAGCAACATCAATAGCTTCTCCAAATTTCCCTAAGGGAATTCCAGCTTCAACTTGTTTAATCATTTTTTCTCTTTCTTGACCTTCACCTAACATTGTGTCCCACATTGGAGTCATAATTGCTGCTGGGTGCACACTGTTGCATCTGATCTTGTACCCCTTTTCAGCACAATAAAGTGCTACACTTTTAGTGTGATTTCGTACAGCTGCTTTACTCGACGCATAGGCCACAGCTGCTGGAATACCTACAATTCCACTTCTTGACGAAATATTAATAATACTTCCTCCACCTTCTTTCATTAATGAAATTGCATATTTACAGCCTAACATTGTTCCAGTTGCATTGACCTTATGAACTTCTTCCCAAGAATCAATATCAACATTTTCAGCATCAAAAGGCCCATTAGTTTCTAGAAACCCTGTTATTCCAGCATTGTTTACTAGAATATCTAACTTTCCGTATTTTACTTTTATTAGATTTGAAATTTCAATCCAATCCCCTTCTTTTTGGACATCAAGTTGATAATATTCGCTTTTTTCACCAAGTGAATGAACCAAAATGGTACCTTCATAATTATTAATATCCGTTATTATTACTGTTGCTCCTTGCTCATGAAAAACTTCAGCAATTGCCTTTCCTATACCTCGTGATGCACCCGTTATTAGTGCTATTTTATTTTCTAATCTCATAAAATTATATACCCTTTATTTATTTATTAATTTATTAATTTAACCCATCGGATCAATCACATCCTTTTTTAATTTATTGATATTGGTGTTATTAAAACTATTGTCATTGTTTAAAATAAAACAAATAAATATGTATCCCAACATCGGTTTGTTTTACAAGTACAAGAATCGTATGTCATAACTTTTGTAATATTCACATTGCTTAATTTCTCAACATAATTTGACCCAGTGAGTTAATTGTTGTCTTTTTCTAGTAATCAGCCAAACTCCAAAAGTTATTTCCCATAATCCTCCTAATGGAACGAAATACATGCTCCACTTTAAATTCATTAACTCCATTAAAAAACCAAATGCCAATAAAGCATATCCTACTATTCCCCAAATTGCTAGCCAACTAGGAGTGATTCTGTACTTGAATAGTGTTAAACACATTGGTATGCTTCCTAAGCCTAAAACCAACATAGCTATAAAATAAACAAGACCAGAAAAGATGCGAATTTCAGTTAGAAAATTTAAAACTGGACTGACTAGTAATATTCCTTCATATATTCTAGTAAAAAGGTAAACAAAGGCTATACTTGGCCTAAATTGATATATTATTTCTCGTAGCAAAAAACCAATAGAAATTACAATAACTGAATTTATAAGTAGTAACAGTGCACCAATAGTTTTGGTGTTTTCATTTTCGAAGTAGTATTGCCCAAAACCATAAGCAGGAAAAGCCATTAAAAACAAAAGACCAATTATTTTAGCATTATTAATTTCAACTATAGAAAGCTTGTTCACCATAATTTATATCTTAATTTATATTGGACTTATTTTTTTACTTTTAGTCCTTTTACATATTTTTTAGTTCTTCGTAAATATCAAATGATATACCTTCTATTCAGGTTGTAAAACGACATTAATCTGTTGTGTACTCACGTGGCATCTATCTGCTTCTACGACTATTGAATTTGAGGTATAAGTTTTGTATCCATTTTTTGAAACAGTTATAATATATGTTCCTTTTCGTTCATATGCTCCAACAAAATCGGTGTGAACCATGCCAATTTCTCTTAGAGTTTCAGAGTAATTATCATCTCGTGCAATTACTATTACACCCGAAGGATTTGGTAAATTGCCATTTTGCAAACTTACTTTTACTTGTAGTCCAGCAAAAGCTTGTGTGGTACAAACAACATCATCAATTGGATCACTTTCACAAGTTGATGCCAATAGAAAAGGCATAAAACATACAATCAAAATCATTTTTTTTATCATTTCCCTTTTTATATTAAAATTGTTTTTAAAAATTTTTAGATAATTCTAATTTTACCTCCAACATTAGCATTGCTGCCACCTTCAAAATTTATTGTAAATTTTTTATTGACGTTGTTTGTTGAGAACAAGTGGATGATGTCATTTCTTGGATTAAAACCAACAACGTCAATAAAAATTTACTATGACTTTGGGAAGCAAAATTTTTACTTTGGCATAAAATAGATTTCAATTTATTAATTGCTTTTTTGTGTTGCTAAATAATACTAAATGCAAACATAAAGTCATTAGAACCAAAGAAGTATTCTCCTTTCTCCATATTTTTCACAATCAAGTAATAGTATCCATCTTTGATTTTTTTGACTTCATAACTTATTTTTTCAAAAGAAGTTGTAGTACTTGTTGCTTTGGCTTTTGTGGTAATAAAAACTCTTTTGTCTTTTCTAATTTCAAAGCGAACCAAATCAAATACTGATGTAGGATCTGTTCCTGAAATCACTTTAACTACAAAAATTAATTCTGGTTGTTTTTCAATCTTACTACTTGATGAAACACCATTTAAAAAGAAACCACCTTCCGCACTGAAAAGCCCTCTGGCTTTTGCCATTGAATTGTATTGTGATTTTTCCAGTTCTGTCGTCTTCTTTGATTTAGAATCATAGTATGCTGGTTTGTCATTAAACTCTGGTAGATGTTGTGCTATCAGCATACAACTATTAAACAACATAATTATAACTAAAAAAAAAGTTCTCATTTTTGTGTTTTTTTATTTATTAGAATTAAAATTTTTATAGTAACTAAAGATAAAATCGAGTGAAATTAATTCAAACCTATAATCCATGATAGAGTTTTATGGATTCTATAATGAACTACAAAAGCAAATTTAATTTTATGGTAATAGTTCCTTCTTACCAAATGATAAGAAATGAAACTAAAAAGGAAATAAAGATTATCATTTGATAAATGAAATTTGACTTACAAGAGCAAAAGAAAGTCTGTTTTCAATTTGATTTTTATACTACAATTATCTAATTTTTAACTAAATCTCTTTCTAGAATTTAAAAGAGATGTATTGTCAGAGATTTATAATTAGTCGCAATTTTTGCATTTGAATAGCTAATTTTTTTCTCCTATTCCAATTTATCTGTATGAATGTTTTACAGAATGGACAATGTTTTACTTGAGTTTTATAAATAAAAAAGTTTATTGAAACGGATCTCAATAAACTTTCTAAAACAAAATACTTTACAGCATTTTAATCCACTATTCCTGACTGTTTAGCTGCGATTTTAATACACACAATGAGAAATATTATCTCAAGTTAAATAACACTTTTATATGTGATTTTTAGCCAGCTGAATCACTTCATTAATAAACTTCTTTGCTTTAATTTCTTTGATAGAAGCATATTTTTTTTTATCATTATCAGCTTCATTTGCAATTTCAAACTTTAGATTTTGGTACTCAGCTCGTAAATAATCATTATCTCTTAAATAATCTCGAAACAAAAGATGTCTTTCTAGTTCCTCACTATCAAAAAGACAGACATAAAGGTGATGTGTGATTTCATCCAATACATCATCATAATTTATTTTGCTGCGTTTGAACACCTCTCTTCCTACTATTCCTTGATTACCATTATGGTAATAACCTGCAGACTCTAAAACAATTTTAATTTTTTTAAATTCTTTTACTTGATAGTAGATAATGTCCAGATCAATAATTGGTTTTGCAGAAAGACCTTTAATTGCAGTGCCTCCAATGTGCTCTATGTTTATATGTATACCATCTAAATAATCGAATAATTTCTTTTTAATTTGCTCAAAACTTTTTGCCCATTCTGGGTTGTGTGGTACAATTAACATATTCAAACTATATTTTTTTAATTAAGAAATACTAATAAGTGTGTCATCATTACATTCATAATTTTAATTATTAAAATTATCGTAATTTGAGATTTACTTTTGTTCTTGTCTTGATTTAATAAGTATTTTATATGCAGCTAACATTATCCAGCTTACAATTGCGAAAACAACAATTCTAAATAAAAATAGCCCTGCCAAATTATAACCATTAGCTGCTGAAATTAAACCACACAAAAGGATAGTCACACCATAGTAACCCAACCATTTAAGATTTTTCATGATTTTAATTATTAATACTGACCAAATTGCAATTGCTAATAACATAAAGCCCAAGCAAATATAATCCATCGTAATATTAATATAACTCCCATACCTTATTATAGAAGTTACAGTAGAAACATCAAACTCTTCTTGTGTGACTTTGGCAAGAAATAGCGGTAATGCAAATCCGTTAACAGCTCCTGCAATCATAGCTGCAATTAGTCCAAAAATTGAAATTGATAATGCCAAAAAAGAAATTTTACCTCTAGATTCTAGAGCTGATGATAATCCGAAGAAACCAAAACCTACAAAGGGCAAACTTACAATTGCTAAAGAATGCGCTACCATGAATGATAATTTTGTTCTTACAATATTCTCAATGCTGCCACCCGAAGGATGAAATGTCATTGCTACAATCAAAAGGACAGCACCAATAATTAGACTGTAACCTGAAACCTGTTTAAATTTATTTTCCATTTGTTTTATATTTAGATTACAAAACTGATAAATTTTAAACGCAGCGTTGATTGATTTGAATCAAGAAAATAAACATTGTTACAATGCTCTTACTCTACTTAGGGTTTCAGGAGTTATTTTCAAAAAAGAGGCAATGTATTTTAAAGGAAATGTTTGAATAAATATTGGATTATTTATCAAAATATGATTGTATTTATCTACAGGGCTCATTGAATTGTCAAAAAAAACAAGTCTGTTTTGGGAATTCATTAGTTTTCCGAACTGCAAAAAGCTGTTAGATATTTTAATTAATTTGTGAACAGAATCAATATTAAGCACTAATATTTCACAATCAGTAAAAGCTTTAATTATATCATTAGAGGGTTTTTGACTTATAAAACTAAGTTGATTTAAAGCGCAATCATATTCCGTAAATAAATCAATTATTTTTTCTTCAATATCAACCATTTGGTATTGATAGCAAGCACCTGATAGTATGAAATAAAATGAATTACAAACTTGCCCAGTATTCAGTATAACCTCACTTTTTTTGAACTTACTTACAACAGCAGATTCGTAAACTAAAGTTAATTCTTCCTCAGAGAAAGCGCCTATTTTATCTAAACATTTACGAAGTTTTTCAAGGTGAATCATTTTCTAATTTTTAATTAAAAACTAGCCAAAGGTATTTAAAAGTATTTATAATACAACTCAGCATCATAAATTGGATATGCAAGCAAAAGAAGGACACATTAAATTGATGTACAATATGCACTACTATTTTGTCTACATACTCAGTAATCTATATTTTTTTGTCTATTGTAATCATTAATAGACAATCAACGGTTAACCATAAGGAATATATTGACAAGTGTAGTGGTTCGATTCCGTTTAATAAACGTCCTAGTGCAATTAAATTATTAAATGACCTAGCAAATAGAAAGATTGATACTGTAATAGTTCATTCGATATGCCGTTTAGGTAGGAATGCTTTTGATATTCAAACAGTATTAAACAAGTTGAGTAACCTGAACATAAATGTATATGTAGAAAATATTGGCTTGTACTCAATGATTGAAAGCAAGCCTACTTCTATATTCAAAATGATTACTGATATTTTAAGTAATGTCGCAGAGATTGAAAGAACATCATTATTAGAAAGGCAAAAAGAAGGCATCTTGATTGCTAAAACTAAAGGAACTTATAAGGGTAGACTGTTAAACACTATCGAAACACCTCAACAATTTTTATCAAAATACAATCAATCACATATAGAATTAATCAATGACAAAAACTATTCAATTAGAAAACTAGCATCGATTACCAATTTATCAAATAACACTATCGTGAAGATTAGAAAAATGTTATCATAATTTTATTATTGATAGTAATTTCAAATTAAAAGACAGATTTATAATTTGTAAAGAAATGTTTATAAATTAGCGCATAGAAAATTTTCAAGGTTTTTAAATAAAACAATCAAAAAAAACAAACCATTGCTATAACCAAACTAATAACAAAACCACTATGATTGAAAGATTAAGTTTAGTGAGTACCGAAACGCTTACAGAGATTAAAAATCTTAATTTAAAATCAGAAACAACTGATTTAGATTACAAAGAAGCATTTAAAATCTCAGATACCAAATCAAAAGTTGAATTTATTAAAGATGTTTGTTCTTTTGCTAATTCTAAAGGCGGTTATTTAATTTTTGGAGTTAACAATAATTCTGACTGGATTGGTCTAGACGAGAGAAGTGACCCTAAAATTGATGATGCTGACATCAATAATATAATCGATGATTACGTA
Source organism: uncultured Flavobacterium sp. (assembly GCA_963509895.1). Classification (GTDB taxonomy): domain Bacteria; phylum Bacteroidota; class Bacteroidia; order Flavobacteriales; family Flavobacteriaceae; genus Flavobacterium. The sequence goes on along the minus strand of CAUPCW010000029.1, from coordinate 18,709 downwards.
GATGGTAGTATAACTTTCGTTAGTAATGTTGTAGAAATCGAAGATTCAACTTTCTTCGTGATGTATATAGATGAGTCTAAAGACATTCTACCTTTCAAAAAAGACGGTCAATTCAACAAAAAAGTCTGGGGAAAAACAACAAAAGAGGTAAATTCTATAGCTTTCAAAAGAGGTGATGTATATTGTAGACGAGGAAGTCGTTCAATAAAGGCTGACAATTTATTTTACAAAAAGAAAAAAAATAATTTCAGGATAATTGAAAATGTATTGCTCCAAAATAATTTATATAATGAATTCATTGGTAGAGAAGAGCACATTCAGGAATTATTTCATAAATTAAACAATGATAACAATAGAATAATTCAAATTGATGGAATTGGTGGAATTGGAAAAACAAGCTTTGTTCATTATTTCTGTAAACAATTAATAAATAACGAACATTTTAATAATGATTTCGAATTTATTATTTGGACAAGTTCAAAAAGAAATAAGTACACACCTAAAGGTATTAAGGATATTACTGATTTTATCTCAAACTATTCAGACTTAATCAATGATATTTATAAATTCATTGAAGAATTCAATCTGGAAAGCGAAGACGATTCCTCAGACATTGAACAAATAGTTAAAAGTTTTTTATCTAACAATAAGGTATTACTAGTCGTTGACAATCTGGAAACATTAAATGACTCAGATTTAATAACTTTTTTAGAAAACTTTCCAGCAAAATCTAAAGCTATCCTTACAACAAGAGAAACGCTTGGAGATTTTTTTATGGCTAGAATAAATTTAAGCGGTTTTCAAGAAATTAATGAATTTCCTAATTTCTTAAATTCACAATTCAAAATTTTCACAGGTCAAGATATTTTATTTACAGATTTGTATTCTACAAACTTAAAAGAGCTATATTCTTACACAAAAGGAATGACTCTTGCTGGACAATTAATAACACATCAAATTGCTAATTCAACACCGATTGAAAATGTATTAGAAAATTTAAAAAGTGGAGATGCATATCATGACATACTTACTTTCTGTTTTCACGGCTCAATTGATAAATTAAGTGAACCTGAAAAAAAAGTACTATACATTTTGTCACTTTCAGAAAGTGAAGAATTGTTGACCGCTGATGATATATGTTATATAACTGAATTAAATAATGATGAAATTGGTTTTATGGTATTACCAAAATTATCATCCATATCTTTATGTTTCTCCCAAATAACTGATTCTGAAGAAATAGGATATACTATTCCACATCTAGCAAAGATTTATACTAAAAAATTCATAAACCTTGGTAATGAAAAGGAAATACTTGACCGTTTTGAAACTTTTACTCAAGAAAAAAGAGCTTTTACAAATGGTGATTTAAACAGTTTACAATTGCAATATCGTTCTAATGCTACTAATCATAAAGAAAAAGTTGCTTCAATAGATGCAATTAAAACTTTTTCAATTTCTAATCTAGACTATGACTTTGCAATCGATAAAATAGACGATTTAATTAAACAAAATAACAAGTTTCCTTTTTTATACTTAATAAAGGGGAAAATTCAAGATAATAGCTTTCTTCCAAATTCATATGAATTAGCAAAAAAAGATTTTCTAATTGCAATTGATTTAGATAAAGATTTTTTAGAAGCTTTAATAGAATTGGGTTATCTAGAATTAAAAAATAGAGTTGGTAAGAATAAAACTTCAAAAGAAATGATTAACGAAGCAATATCATACTTTGAGAGAGTTATTAAACTTGAAAGCGATAATCAAAGAGCTCATCTTGGTCTTGCACAAGCTTATTCAGCTCAATCAAAAGACATTAATTACTTCAATAATAAAGAATTAAAACAATTAAAGGCTCATAAAGCAAATGAACATTATGAGAAATCATATTACAGTTCTGAAAAAATAACTCCAACTCAGAAACATTCAAATGCAATTTCTTCATTTAGTCATGCATTGAATTATAATCGAAACTTAAAAGACTACAAAAAAGCTCTCGAATGTTGTGAAAGAGGATTATTATTCGAACCAAAAAACACAAAATTAATCCAGTTTAGAGAAGAATTGGAATACAAAATTAATCCACAAAATTATTCTGTAGAGAAATTTAAAGACAAAGGTTGGATTAAAAATTAACCATAAATAAGAATAGATTGAGGAGTGACGAAAAGCAGTGACGAAAACTTATTCCAACGGCACAAAACGGTTTTGAAGCAGAGGAATATTAATAAAATCAACAGTTTACAACTGAAGATTAACGATTCATAACCCTGAGGTCCCGAGTTCAAATCTCGGTCTCGCTACCAAAAGCATCAAATAGTAAATTTGAGGCTTTTTTTATACCCCATTTTATCCTCTCAATACCTCATATTACAAACCCTAATCAATAAATACATTAAAGGTTTTGTTAATTTTTATCAAAAAGAGAACTTCAAAAATCGTACGATTGATTTTCTTATTATATTTGATGAAAAGTAAATCAAAAACTAAACTTCAACACAATGAAAAAAATAGCAACAATTTTAGCTTTTTCATTCTTTGCTTTATCGATGCAAGCACAAGAAACTCCAGCTAAAGAGAAAACAAAAAAAGAAGCGACAACTACAAAAAAAGAAGTAACTAAAACAAAGACCGAATGCAAAGCTGAAGGTAAAAAATGTTGCTCTTCTAAAAAATCTAAATAAAAAAATGCCTCAATCGAGGCATTTTTTTATTGTTTACTTGAATCTAAAACTTATTATTTTACTCTAACGCTCCATTCAAAATCCATTTCAGAAACCTGAACTCCCTTTTCATCGGTCCCAATGGATTTCATCCAAAAGGTTTGTCCCTCCCCTGTTGCGACTGTTTGTTGTATTGCTTCTTCTATCAAATGCCCATCATTACAAATAAATGTAATTCTGCCAGTGGCCTTTTTGGTAAAACTCCCTTTATTGTTTGCCACTAACATAGATATTTTTCTACCGCTTTTTTGAATTTGATACATTACTAATGCTCCTGTAGACAATTCTGCCGCCATGGCTTGAACAGCAAAATACATTGAATTAAACGGATTTTGATTGATCCATCGGTGTTTTACACTAACTACACATTGTTTTTCATTAATTGACTTTACTCTAACGCCACATAAAAATGCTGATGGTAATTTAAAAAGTAAGAATTTATTTAATTTTGATTCGTTTATCTCCATTATATATATGTTTTTGGGTAAAAATACAAAAAAATACTATGCATACATATAAAAATAAAACTTCCTCCTTCTTCAAAACGCTTTAAAGCCAAAATAACACTAAACAACTGTAAACCAAAGCAAAACATATAGTGTTAATTACAAAAGTAAATGAGAAAAAAAATAATTACTAATCCATTTTTTACAAAATTAAATGAGAAAAAAAAATAGTATTCAAGCAAATTATGTATTTTCACAAAAGAAAATGAGAATATCTTTGAAGAAAAAAAGAAATATAAAAGCGAATGATTTTTCTCTTACAGGACAAATAAAAAGTCTTAAAAGAAATGATATAGTCGATTTTGAGTCCTCACTTGAAAGAGATTATATTTATTTGTTAGAGTTTGACGATAATGTTCGCTCTTACTATGAACAACCATTAAAAATAGAATTTCAAGATAGATATTACATTCCTGATTTTTACGTAGAGTATTGGAATGGCGTAAAAGAAGTAATTGAAATTAAGTATGATATTGATTTAATAGAAAATGCTTCAAATTATATTGCCAAATTTAAAGCTGCTGATGAATTTTGTAATATTAATGGAATGACATTTAGAATACTTACTGAAAAAGATTTAAGGAATGACTATTTGTACAATATTAAATTTTTGAATGCTGTTCTAATTAGACATACTTCAAATGATTCAGAATATTTTAATGAGTTTGAATTACTAGAGCAAAATATGAAAGCACTAAAGCGAACTACAATTAACAAACTATTAGATATTAGCACTTCATGTGAATTGAAAAGAGCTGAACTAATTCAATACTTGTGGTTAATGGTTATTCATAAAAAAGTTAAAACTGATTTGAGTAAAAAATTAAATATGGAGTCTGAAATATGGATATAATTCATTTGACAAAAGGAGAGAAAGTGATTTATAATGATGCAGAAGTTGTTATTACTAGATTGAATACAGTTGAAACCGTTACTATTGAAGAAGTGAGTTCAGGCATAAATCATTTAGTTCATGTTCGTGACCTTAAGCCTATTTTTAAGAGAAAAGATAAACTTGATGATATAAATATTTTATCTGATCAAAAATGGGAACTAGCACAACGAAGATTTGAAATAATTAAACCTCTCTTAGAAAGTACAAGAAATTTAGAGTTAGTTAAAAAGATTTCTAATGAAAGTAAAATTAGTGTGGCAACACTTTATAGATGGATTAAACTATATAAGGATTATGGAACAATTTCAGCAATTCTCGGGAAGCCAAAAACAGGAGGAAAAGGTGATAGTAGATTAGATACTGAACAAGAGGAAATTATAAAAAAATATTTAAAAAGTACTTACTTAAATAACTCAAGAACATCAAAGAATAAAACTATCAGATTAATTGTGGCGGAATGTCATAGTAAAAATATTACTCCCCCTCATGAAAATACAATTAGAAATAGAATTAAAGGTCTCTCGGAAGAGGAGGTAATGAAGAAAAGGATTGGATTAAAAGAGGCAGGTTATAAATTCAATCCATTAAGAGGTAGTTTTCCGGGAGCTGATTTTCCTTTAAGTGTAGTGCAAATAGACCATACGAGGGTTGATATAATATTAGTTGATGAATATTATAGAAAACCTTATAAAAGACCTTGGATAACAGTTGCTATAGATGTTTACAGCAGGATGGTTGTAGGTTTTTATATTTCTTTTGACACACCAGGGGCACTAGGAACAGGGTTATGTATCGCTCATAGTATTCTACCTAAAGAAATATGGTTAGAAAAAATTGGAGTTAAATCATCATGGAGCGTATGGGGATTTATGCAAACTATTCATGTAGACAACGCAAAAGAGTTTAGAGGAAATATGCTAAAAATGGCCTGTAAAAACTATAATATCAATCTAGAATTTAGACCGATTGCAACACCCCATTTTGGTGGACATATAGAGCGATTATTAGGGACTTTTTCAAAACATATCCACGATTTACCAGGCACTACGTTTTCATCTCCTGAACTAAGAAAAAACTATGACTCTGAAGGAAAAGCTTCTTTAACATTATCTGAGTTTGAAAAATGGTTAACACTTTATATAACTAAAGTTTATCATGTTAGAAATCATTCATCTATAAATACATCGCCTATCAATAAATGGAAAGAAGGAATTATAGGAAATAATGAACAACCAGGAATAGGCATTATTCCTAGAGTGTTTAATGAGAGAAAGCTTCGTTTAGATTTTATGCCATTTGAAGAAAGAACTATTCAAGAATATGGAGTAGTAATTGATTACATTACATATTATCATGATGTTTTAAGAAGATATATTCATTCAAAAACAGACAATGCTAAAAGAAAATTTATTTTCAGAAGAGATCCAAGAGATATTAGCGTGGTTCATTTTTATGATCCCGAATTAAAAGAGTATTTCGACATTTCTTATAGAGATACTTCACTTCCTGCAATTTCAATTTGGGAATTTAATGATGTTATTAGAACTCTCAAAAAAAACAAGGCTACTATAAGTGAAAAATCAATATTCGATGCATATAGGGAAATGGATGAAATCGAAAAAAAATCCATACGAGAAACAAAAAACAGAAAAAGAGAAATAAAAAACTTTCAGAATACAAATATATTTCCCGTTTCAGAGACAAATGAATTTGAAACAAAAATTGACACAAGCGAAATTAAACCATTTGAAGAAATTGATGATGAAACATTTATCTGAAAATACTAGAAAATTTACTGAATCAGCTTCTGATGAACAAAGAATTAAACATGTAAAAGAATTTAGATGGATTGGATACTCTGACTCTATTAAAATATTAAAAAAAATGGACGACTTGTTAGATTATCCAAAATCGAGCAGAATGCCTAATTTACTACTTGTTGGAGATTCTAATAATGGAAAAACAGCTTTGTTAAATCGTTTTTATAAGCGCCATCAAGCCCATGTTATAGAAGATGAAAATGGTTTTTCAAAAGTTGTCAATCCTGTTTTGTTTGTTCAAGCACCGCCAGAACCTGATGAAAAAAGATTTTATAATATAATTTTCGAAAAATTGTATGCGCCTTATAAAACATCTGAAAAAATTGAACAACGACAACTCAGATTGATACATCTTTTAAAAGAAATGGAAACTAAGGTTTTAGTTATAGACGAAATACATCACGTACTTGCAGGTACTTTAGCAAAGCAAAGGTTATTCTTAAATGTTCTAAAGTATTTATCTAACGAACTTCAAATACCTTTGATATGCGCTGGAACTAGAGATGCATTTAATGCTATTCAAACCGACCCACAATTGTCTAATAGATTTGAACCAAAAGTATTGCCACGATGGACAAATGATAAGGAACTAAAGCGTTTATTATTAAGTTTTGAGAATATTTTACCTTTAAAAAAAGAATCAAATCTAATAGAAAACTCAATGACAAATAAAATCTTAGCTATGAGTGATGGCCTAATTGGTGAAATTTCTAAAATTATTGAACTAAGTACCATACTGGCTATAGAATCAAAAATTGAGAAGATAACACCCAATATACTTGACTCAATTGATTATACAAGTCCTGATAAAAGAAAAAGATTTGTGATTTAGATAGCTAGAAAATTAAAATTTTTAATAAAACTTAAACACTATCAATATTTTTAATATTGCATATCTTTGTTTCGTTGTTAAAAAATTTATTCTATTTTCAAATTAAATAATTACAACAAATAATTACACAAATGATTTTAATTAAAAATAAAAAAGTTGAAGGTATAATTGCTGAAATAATTGACCAATACACTTATGCTGACAACTCCGAAAGACCTTGGATTATTGGTTTTAGTGGTGGAAAAGATTCAACAGTTTTGCTAACTTTAGTTTGGATTGCACTCCAAAGAATTAGAAGAGATTTACCGTTTCCGTTTCAATTAAGAAGACCAGTTTACGTTGTTTGCAACGACACAATGGTAGAAAATCCTATTATATCAAATTATGTAGATGATGTTCTATCAAAAATAAGCGAAGAAGCTAGAAATCAAGACTTGCCAATTTTTGTAAAAAAAACAGTTCCAAAACTTGAAGAAACCTTTTGGATTAATGTAATTGGTAAAGGATATCCTGTGCCAAATAATGCTTTTAGGTGGTGTACGGATAAACTAAAAATTAGACCTACCTCAAATTTCCTTTTAGAACAAATTGATGAAAAAGGTGAAGCTATCGTTTTACTTGGAACACGATATGAAGAAAGTGCTACTAGAGAACGCTCGATGAGAAAACATGAAGTAACTGGAAATAGATTGTCTAAGCACAATAGTACAGCAAATACTTATGTTTATGCACCAATAAGAGATATGTTTTTAGAAGAAGTATGGTACATAATCAATGTTGTTCCATCGCCTTGGGGCTTCGATAATACGATTCTTTTCAAAATATATTCTGATGCTAGCGCAGATGATTATGAGTGTCCTACTGTAGTTGTAAATAAAGAACACAGCTCGTGTGGACAGAGCCGGTTTGGCTGCTGGACATGCACTGTTGTTAAAAATGACAAATCAATGACATCATTGGTTAGTAATGGTCAAAACTGGATGCAACCATTATTAGATTTTAGAAATAGATTAGTTGAAAACAGAAATCTTACAGAAAACAGAAAAGATAAAAGACGTAATGGACAAATTGCGGTAAGAGAAGATGGATCAAAAAATGGTACTTATGAGGAAACTTATAGATATGAAATTCTAAAGGATTTATTAACCGTTCAAATGGAAATTCAAAAAGAAAGACCACATATTACTTTAATCAATAATCAAGAGTTAATCGCTATTCAAGTTACTTGGAATAGAGATGGTTTTTTTGATTTTACAGTTGGAGATTTATATAAAAAAATCTACAATAAAGAAATGAGTACCAATAATATCAAATCTCTTGACGACACCAAAAGAAGAATTGTGAAAGAAGTATGTAGTGAAGAACCTAATTATTACCACCTAATTGATAATTTGATTGCTTTACAAGAAACAAAAACCTTAATGATTACAAAATATGGACTCCATAATGATGTTGAAAAAAGAATCGAATCTTTTGTAAATGATGAAAAGTTATGAAAATAAATAAAATTATATTTCAAAATTTTAGAATTTATAAAGGAAGTAATGAAATTCTTTTCTCGCCTAATCCTACTAAAAACATTAGCATTATTGGGGGTAAAAATGGTTTCGGTAAGACTACTTTTTTAACTTCATTAATTTGGGTTTTTTATGGTCGAATGATGAGCGAGGTGGAAGATAAATATCGCAAAGACATCAAAAACGCTGGAGGTTATGAAAAATTTCTAAAAACATTACTGAATAGAGATATTAAATCTGATTTTGAAACTAATGTAAAAAATGCACCAATAGTATCTGTTGAAATAGAATTAAAAGATTTATTAATTCCTTCCATTCCTTGTAAATCGGTTGTATTAAAAAGGTCTTATGATTTAAGAACAGAAACAGAAGAATTAAAAATATTTATTGATGGGCTTGAAAACGAATTGACTAAAGAAGTTGGTTACGAAGTTTTTATAAATGATTTTATTTTACCTAGAGAAATTGCTAAATTTTTCTTTTTTGATGCTGAAAAAATAGTTTCTTTAGCTGAAGCAAAATCTAAATCAGAATTAAAAAATTTGAGCAAAGCATATTCTGAAGTGCTTGGAATAAAAAAATACGAAGATTTAAAAAAGAATTTAGAAATACTTCTCTCAAAACTAAAACGAAATGGAGCATCTAAACTAGAACAATCTAAACTAGATGAGCTTATTGAAAAAGAAAATGAACTATTAGGGCTTATCGAGATTAACGAAACCAAAAGAACTAATATTGACAAAGAGATTGCTAATTATAAAATTAATAGTGATGATCTTCAGGAAAAATTAATTCGTGAAGGCAACGGAATAACTCTCGAAGAACTTCAAAAAATGAAATCTGAAAGAGATGTTTTAAAAGACGAATCTATTGAAATAAAAAGTAAGTTAAAAAAACTAATAGACATCGCTCCGATAGTAATTGCAGGCAATAAACTTCTGGAATTAAACAACCAATTAATTTACGAAAGGACTTTTCATACGAAAACAATTGACAAAGCAACTCTTAATGAACATCTAAGCTATTTTTCACAGGAAGTATTAAAGAAAATAGAAAAGCTGCAATTTGATTTAGGTATCAAATTAAAAATTGAAGAAGCTCTAAAAAATACAATTTCCGAGGAACAAGTTGTCAATATAAAATCAAAAAATGAAAAAGTATTACTTGATTTTGATGATGAACAATTCAGAAATTTTGAAGCCGTTTACAACAACATAAAAACCACATTTTCAAGTCAATTTAGTTCCGTAGTTCAAGAAGAGAAAAATAATCGCATTTTGCTGTCTAGAGTTCTTCAGAAAATTAAGCAAGCAGAAGCAAGAAAAGACAATCATATAGCTCAAAAATTAAGGGAAGAAAAGAATGTGATTGAAAGCAAAATTAGTAATCTATCAAAGGATAAAGATAAATTAATTGAAGAGTTAGGGGTATTAAAAACTAATTTGGCTTCGCAAAGCAAGGTTTTATCTGAATATGAAAAGAACTTTAATTTAGTCCAAACGGATTTAAAGAAATACGACGTTACAGAAAAACTTTTGTCAAAAATAAATACGATTATTTATAAAATCAAGGATGATAAAAAGTATTCATTGCAAAAATCAATTATGCTTGGTTTGAAAAAAATTATGCATAAAGAAGATTTCATTTATAACGTTCGAGTTAATGTTATTGATGATGTTATGGATATTGATTTGTTGGACAAAAATGATGCAGTAATTGATAAAGATTCACTATCTAAAGGAGAACAACAATTGTACGCTACGGCATTACTCAAAGCGTTAGTTGATGAATCTGGATTCAAATTTCCAGTATTTATTGATAGTCCATTGCAAAAATTTGATAAGCACCATTCTAAAAATATCATTCAAGAATTTTATCCTTCAATTTCAGAACAAGTTGTTTTATTTCCATTGTTAGAAAAAGAACTATCCGAATTGGAATATGAATTTTTAAAACCATCAGTAAATAAAGTTTTCGTAATTGAGAACAATGATGAAGGTTCAACTTTCAAACCATTTGCTGTAGATCAATTATTTAAACATTTAAAACAAGAAAAAGATGTTTACACAAATTAATACCAGTAAAGAAAATAAGGAGGTTGTGTCACTTTTGACGAGGAAGTTAAATTTAGGTACTGAAAATATAGTGGCAAGAATTGCTTATACTTATTCATTATCTCAAAATAAAAAATTAGATTTGAATAACATTAAGGATGCTGGAGGGAAAAATTATTCTAAAGCGGTTCTTTTTGGAGATTATTACGATTTATATTTAGGAATGCTTTGCGTACATTACAATTTATACAAAACAGACAAAGACATACCCAAATATATAAAAATGCACATCGATGATGGTTTATGTCTTTTGAAAGAAGAAGTAAACAATCATTCTAACATAGATGGTTTTGATTTTATTACAGATAAAATAGTTAATGGATTAAGAAATATAATTAAATGATTAAAGCATCAACTTTCGACCTTTTAGATTCCGCATATACAAATGAAGTAGTAAATTATCTTGATTTAGAAGATAAACTTAGATATAAAAACTCTGAGGAAACATTTATTTTAGACCCAAATTATTGGGAAAAATATCATCAAATTATAACTAGTTTTAATTGCACATTTAATTGGAATGAATACAAATTTGATAGCCGACCAGATTTAAATACATTAATTTTAACAAATGATATTGGATTGTATATGTTTGTAATTAAACCTTTAGGACTAATTTGTGATTTGCCAAAATTTGTAATTTATGTAGGAATATCTGGTGAAAAAGGCTCAAATCGACCGCTAAAAGATCGTTTAGGAGATTATTTTAATTTTAACACAATTAAGAAGAGAACAAAATTACATAGATTATTATCTAAATATTATGGTGAAGCATATGTTACTTATTCTACAGTAAATATTAGTTGGCAAAACCTCGAAGAACTTGAAAAAGCATTCCACGGTTTTTTTATTCCAATTGGTAATGATAGAGACTTTCCTGTTCAAATTAAAAACATTAAAAGAGCATTCTAATGAAAAATTATAAAATTGCATTACCTTGTTTGAGAGGAGTTATTGGAGATTGGGTTTATTATTCATCTTTAATGTCCGCAAAACAAATATCTGATACTGTCTCAACAGTTAAAGAAATTCGAGAGGCAGCGAACCTTGACGAAGTTTTACAAAGAAAATTGAAAGAACGAAAAAATGATATCGCTAGATATTTATTAAATAATGATTCTAGATTTTTTAATTCTATAATTTTAGGAGTTTTTGGAGATGTTCCTAAATGGATTGAATTTGATTTAACTCAACAATTTGATGAAGAGCTAAACGAGACAGATGTTTTAAATTCTGAAGCTTCTATGGGAATTATGGTTTTTGAAGGTAATGAACAAATATTTGCTATTGATGGTCAACATAGGGTTGAGGGTATTAAAATTGCATTAGAAAAAGAAAGTGAAAAAATAAAAGATGACCAATACTCAGTTATATTTATCGCTCATATTGATAATGATTTAGGAAGAAAAAGAACACGAAGACTATTCTCTGATATTAACACAAATGCAAAACCAGTCTCTAAAGGTGATAGAATAATAATCGATGAAGATGATATAAATGCAATTGTTGCTAGAAAGTTATTTAAAGATTATTCGTTTTTCAATTCACAAAATATTATTTCTGTATCTGAACAATCAAATTTAGATAAAGAGGACAGTACTCATTTTACCAATTTGATTACTTTACATACAGTAAATAAGCATTTAAAAAAAATATATAGAATTCCAAATGGAACAAAGCAAAATGATATTGTAAACATTGATGCCTTTTATAAAATCACAACAGACTTTTATGATTTTATTTTAAATAATATCAATGATTATAAACAATATTTTATTGATAAAACACTTACTTTAGAAACTGCAAGAAATAGAAATTCATACTTATTATTTAGACCTATAGGATTAATTCTTATCGCTAGAATTTATGTTTTTTATAAGACTAATAATATTGAATTAGATGATTTGAAGACACTAAACAGTCTCAGTTTTGTTTTTCCAGGTAGTCACCTTGAAAATGTTTTGTGGAATAATGGTAGTATGGATGTCAAGGCTAAAAATCAAAATTTAGCTTATGATCTAACACTTTACATTTTGAATAAGTATCACGCATCTAAAGATGAAAGTTTATTAAATACATATAGAAGTGTAGTTAAAAATATGGACGCTAATTTACCAGCTAAAATTTTTAATTAATGAAAAAAATATTAATTGTAAAAGGCATTAGTGATACTGGTAAATCCACAATTATTAATCAAGTTATTAATTGGGTTCTTGCAAATTATATAAATACATTTTGATAGATATGGTTATATTCAAGTTGGTCGTTATAGAATAGGATTCATTTCAGAAGGGGATACTTACGAACACGTTAAAATGAGATTAGAAGAATTACATATATTAGACTGTGATGTTATTGTTTGTGAATCTAGAACAAAATTATCCTCATTTACAGCTGTATGGGAATTTATAAATTTACATAATGCAGGTGGACTATCATATTTACATCGTTTTATTAATGTTTCATCCCCTGCTAATACTCCCCAAACAAACATAGTTGTTGAAGAATTACAAACTTGGCTAACTGGTCTAGAAAAGATATAATTAAAAATATCTTTAGAGTTTTAAAGTTTTCGCGATGAAAATATAATACCCTTTTATTTTATAAAAAAAGAAATGATTATGGTCTACATTTCGAAATTTAGGAAAAATATTTGGCCATTATATATGCACCCACTCCCTGATGAATTGTTTTCTTCATGGATATGTAGGCTAGCTAATAACCACAGAGTGAGTCCAGAAATTCTAATAAATGAATCTTTAGATAAAAAATCATCTATTAAGATTAATATCAACAACATCGATATTGAACCTGAACCAAATATTATTGATATAATAACCAAAAACACACCTATAAAAATAGAAGAAATTACTAAACTATTTTTACCCGATTATGAATCTAATATTATAGAAAATAACATTCCTGAAGAAATATTTAAATCTGTACTTTTCTTGAAATTTAAGGGTATAAAAGGCAATGAAGAAAGAATTATATTTTGTCCCAATTGTTTAGCAAAAGGGATTCCATACTTTCGTAAAAAATGGATGTTAACGACTTCTATTGTTTGTTGTGAATGTAAATCCTATTTAATAGACCATTGTCCTAGCTGCTACAAACCTTTTTCATATTGGAATTCAAATAAGAATTCTATTCAAATTAATTGCTCAATAACAACTTGTAAATGCGGTTGTGATATTTCCAAATTTTCTTTTCCCTTTTGTTCTTCTAAATTGGAAATTGATTATCAAAATTATATTGATTTTACAATCAAAAATGGATTTAACGACCATACTCAATATTCCTTTACATATTTGAATGTACTTATTTTTACAGCTTCTATGATTAAAAACATAATCAAAGCATCTAGAAATAAAAAAAAGCTATTTAAAGTATATCCTGATATGATTATGGACATCAAAGTACCTTCAAACAAATGGACTCTATCGGATAGACAGCATCTGCTGCCAATTGCTTTTTATTTACTAGAAGATTTTCCAAACAGAATTAGATATGTTTTTCCTAAAAAGTACAATTTAAAAAGGGAATTTGGTCAACTACCATATTGGTTTGAAAAAGAATTAATTTTCAGATAATTATTCTAAATCTTTTAATATCTTTTTGTGTATTTTATTTGCAAGATTCTCAATAGTCTTTGTTCTAATATCTTCATTTGCATCACCAATTAATTCATGAGTGTTGTTCCTCAAAAATAAAACATCACTATTGTCTAAAAAACATAAACTTGAAAATTTTTCAATACTTTTTAAAGATTTCTTGTTTGAAACAACTGACCAACTTGATTTATAATCTTTTTTTATTACTTCCATTATTTCATTAATTATTCTAATATCAAGAGATTCATTTTTGTTTTTATTTCTAAAAAGAGGGAAATAATTATTACCTCCAAAATCTAATATATAATAATTCACGTCTTTCAAAGTCAGTTTAAAAATCACTTTTCTCAATAGTCTTTCACTAACTCTGTCAGATAGTCTCTCAGAAATGTATCCCTTATTAATAACTAAATACTCAATTGCCTCTTCTATAATTTCAATCCAATTTACATCTTTAAAGTCTATTATTTTTCTTCTTTTAGTGCCTTCATAATAAGGAAAATCAGAATGATCTACTGATCTTTCATCATTGAGATAAATTTGATTTCCATCCTTATCTTTGTCTAGAATGAGTGGATTAATTACAGGGGATTCCACAAAGCAATTTCTCAAAACAACATGGTTTTCTATTATTTTGTCATTATTGTTTTTATCTAATGGTAAATCATTTGTTTCATGATCTTTAGTTGGATTAACATCTTTAGTGTTTTTTACAACTTTAGCTTCTGATTCATTTTTATCATCATTTTCATTTTGTGAAGAGTTAACATCAATTAGGTCAATATCATCATCTACAATGAAAAATTTTTCATTTGAAGCGATTTCTAATATTTGATTTACGATAATTTTTTTTGTTTTTATATTATTTTTAATTTTCGTTAAATATTGCCCGACTATTACAAATTCACATGAAGAATCAAATGGTATCTTAAACTTAATAAATGATCCATTGGGATTGTTATTTATTCTTTGTGCATAAAAATAGGAACTAATGTCTCTGAATAATTTTTCTGCGAAGCTATTTTTAGTAAAATAATATTTTGCAATCAAACACGCATCAGCTCTCGGGATTAGATTACTATCATAAAATATTCTCCCTTTTCTAGTTGTTGTATCGATTGATTTATTAAAAATTGCATATTGTAATCTATTTGTAATTAAAAGGTCATAAACCAACGAAGAATGCCCAAAAAAGTACTTTAAAATAACATCAACAGGTATAATAAATTGATTTTTGATTTCTTTTTTATTTTCTTCAGCTTTATGTATTGTCGATTGTGTAGGTATAGCAAAATATGAAGAATCCTTATATATCGAATATCCGTTTTCAGAAACTTCAGGAAAGAGTGTACCTGAAAAGATTGTATCTAATTCCTTAATTCTAAAATTGTGAATGTTACTTAAACTTAATTTTTTAAACTTATATAATCCATTTTTTAATAACTTATCATTAGAATAAATTAATTGCGACATTCTAAGAAACTTTCCTTGATAATTAAATTGTGAACTTAAGGGGAATAAAATTGATTTTGAAAATGGAATTTCAATTTTTTCAACTCTATTTTTGTCAATATTATTTAAAAAATAGTTTTCATTTTTCAATAAAACTAAATAAGTTTCAATATAATATCTTGAGTCTTTCGATTTAAAGTAAATTTTGCCATACCAAAATAAGGACCAAATATTTCCTTCAATATTATTCTCAAAGTTTTTGAAGGATAATTTTCTTTTATGATGCATAAGCTAATAATTTACGTTTATTGAAACTAAACTATAAAACTTATACAAAACATTTTAAATTATTTTAGTAAATTATAGAGAACTATTCTCATTTACTCTTATGATATTCTCATAAACTCTTGTCAATTCTCATGTTCTTTTGTATTTGACATATAGCATGCAAAAGATAAAAAAACATTACAATTGTTAATATTGTGTTAATATTTACTACTATGCGATACAAGATACTTTCTTTTAGACATATATTTGCATAAGAAATTACTATATACTTTAAATCATGGAAACATCATCAGAAAAAAACATTGCAACATTTACTCACCTGAGTACACTGAGCCAGTATATAATTCCTTTTGGAAATTATATATTCCCTATCTTGATTTGGACTTCAAAAAAAGATCAATCAGAATTTGTAGACCATCACGGAAAACAAGCTATTAATTTTCAATTGAGTATCCTTATTTACTCTTTGGTTATGGCAGCCATTGCGTTACCGATATTAATTTTTACTGTTTTTAACAATATGACCTTTGATGAATTCTATCATAATCAAGGATTAGTGATGAGAGATTTTAATTTTGAAAACCACATTGGACTTATTACAGTTGGAATCATCGCTGCTCTTGCTTTTGTTGGATTCAAAATTGCTGAATTTTTCTTAATAATTATTGCAGCTGTGAAAACATCAAATGGAGAAAAATACCAATATCCATTCACTATACCCTTTATAAAGTAATCAATTATAAAGTAGTATGTAGTAGTCTAATCAACACTATAAATCATCTCAACTATCACCTGTAATGGAAAGTAATCAAAAAACGAACGGTTCTAATCAAACAAAAATTCAAAACGAAAATTATGAACATTGAAAACACAAAAGCCCAGATGCGTAAAGGTGTTCTCGAGTTTTGCATCTTATCTGTATTAAAAGAAAAAGATGCCTACACTTCTGAAATATTAGACACTTTAAAAGACGCTAAATTGTTAGTCGTAGAGGGAACCATTTATCCTTTGTTAACTCGATTAAAAAATGACGGATTACTCAACTATCGTTGGGAAGAATCAACCTCAGGACCACCACGAAAGTATTATGGTCTAACCGAAATAGGTCAAACCTTTTTAACTGAATTAAGCGGCACTTGGAATGAATTATCCGAAGCCGTAAGTCTAATAACCAACCAAAAATAATAGTCATGAACAAAACTGTAAATATAAACCTAGGGGGAATGTTCTTCCATATTGATGAAGATGCATACCAAAAATTAACTCGTTATTTTGAAGCTATAAGACGCTCATTATCTAAATCTTCTGGTCAAGAAGAGATCATAAAAGACATCGAAATGCGTGTTTCAGAATTGTTGAATGAAAAACAAAAGAGCGATAAACACGTTGTAGGTCTGAAAGATGTAGACGAAGTTATCGCAGTAATGGGACAACCAGAAGACTATATCATCGAGGAAGAAACCAATAGTTCTCAAAAATTTAATGAGTACAGCACTAGAGCTAATAAAAAATTATACCGAGACAAAGAAAAAGGTATGATTGGTGGTGTAGCTACTGGTTTAGGACATTACTTTGGTATTGATGCCGTTTGGTTAAAAATCATGTTCTTAATCTTTGTTTTTGCTGGATTTGGTACTGGTATATTGGCTTATATTATCCTTTGGATTGTAACTCCTGAAGCAATCACTACTTCAGAAAAACTAGAAATGACTGGAGAACCCGTAACGATCTCTAATATTGAAAAAAAAGTTCGTGAAGAATTTGAAAATGTATCTGGCAAATTCAAAAATGCAGATTATGACAAAATGGGAAACCAAGTAAAATCTGGAGCCGAAAAATTAGGCAATTCATTGGGTGATTTTATTATGACTCTTTTTAAAGTTTTCGCTAAAGTTTTGGGTGTTATTTTAATCTTGACAGGACTTTTTACACTAGTTAGCTTGTTTATTGGGGTATTTACTTTAGGCTCTTCAGCATTTATCGATTTTCCTTGGCAAAACTTTGTTGAAGCTGGGAACTTTGCTGACTACCCAGTTTGGAGCTTTGGTCTATTGATGTTTTTTGCTATCGGAATCCCTTTCTTTTTCCTTACTGTATTAGGATTTAAATTATTGTCACCAACAATAGGTTCTATCGGAAATATTGCTAAATATAGCATGTTGGCTTTGTGGTTAATCTCTGTTGCTATCTTAATCTCTATTGGAGTAAAAACTGCTACTCAAGTAGCCTATGATGGAAAAACTGTAGCAAAACAAAACATTCCTTTGCGTGCAAACGATACTTTATTCGTGAAATTCAGATACAATGATTATTACACAAAAGATATTGACGATCATACTGAGTTTGAATTTGTGCAAGATTCTGCGAACAACAAATTGATTTATTCTAACAATGTAAGCTTGAGAATTTTGTATACCGATGAAAAAACACCTTACATCCAAATTGAAAGAACTGCTAAAGGAAAATCGTTTCAAGATGCAAAATTCAGAGCAGAAAAAATCCAATACGGAATCAAAGTAGAAGGCAATCATTTGTACTTGGATAATTATTTATTGACCGATGTAAAAAACAAATTCCGTGACCAAGAAGTAGAATTGTATTTGTATTTGCCAGAAGGCACTTTATTGAAACCAGACGCATCAGTACAAAACTACGATCGTTCAGATAATGATTTCTTTAATTTACACTATAGCTCAGACAATTACGTTTACAAAGTAACTGATTCTCAAATAAAATGTTTAAATTGCCCTGATGACGAGGATGAATGGGATGATGTAGAAAATGATTCAAGCTCTGCTAATGTTACGATCAATGAAAATGGCATTTCTATTAAAAAAGATACTTTAATTAAATCCAATAAGGATATCAAAGAATTAAAAATCAATAAAGACGGAATAATCATCAAAACCGAATAGCTATGGTAAAAATAATCACTTTAGTAACAAAAT
>CAUPCW010000028.1:0-32083 GCA_963509895.1 uncultured Flavobacterium sp. | reverse complement strand
TTGTCCGTCGTGGAATTCGCCACGCGGAATGATTTTGCCCACATAGCCTGTTTTGGCCGCAGGATAGTCGAATTTCTTCATCAAATCTAATGCGCGGTCCAAGTGGCGTTCGTAGTTGCCCACAGAACCCGAAGTCTCGTGGTGCATTATCATTTTTACGTTTTTCGCTTTGGCGTAGGCCGAAACTTCTTCTAAATTAAAGTCGGGATAAGGCGTCGTAAAATCAAAAACATCCTCTTTCCAGTTGCCTACCCAGTCTTCCCAACCTACGTTCCAACCTTCGACCAACACGCCATCAAAACCGTGCTTGGCCGCAAAATCAATATAGCGTTTGGTGTTTTCGGTTGTTGCGCCGTGTTTGCCTGTTGGAATTGGATTGCCCGCAGCGTTTTGTGCATTTTGAGAACCCGCATAATCCCAAGTCGATTTGCCTACGTGCATTTCCCACCAAATCCCCACATATTTCATCGGTTTGATCCAAGAAGTATCTTCGATTTTAGAGGGTTCGTTTAGGTTCAAAATCATTTTGGAACTCACAATTTTTCTAGCATCATCGCTGACCATAATCGTACGCCAAGGCGAAACGCAAGGCGCTTGCAAATAGGCTTTATCACCAATGGCGTTGGGCACCAAATTGGCTTTTAGCGTGTATTTTTGCACATTGGCATCCAAGTGCATTACAGGATAATTCACCACTGCTGCCTCAAAAATATTAAGGTACACACCCGAAGGCGATTTCATTTGCAAAGGAGTTTGCACCGTGTATTTTCCTGGAATGGATTTTACGCCAATACCGTTGTTAAGGTTCAGTTTTTCGTTGTCAATTTCGGAGAATTTCGTTTCGTTGTACACGTATTCATTGCTGTCAAAATCTCCCGGAATCCAGAACACTTTATTGTTTTCGGTCAAATTGAATTCCGTTTTCTCGTCCGAAATGATAAAATAGTTTAGGTTTTCTTGTTTAGGGAAATCGTAGCGAAATGCCACCCCTTCGTCAAAGGCTCTAAAGACCAAATTGAGTTTTACTTTTGAATCTTTCTGTACCAAAGCTACAATCAATTCGTTGTAATGGTTCATGATTTGGGCTTGCTCGCCCAATACCGGTTTCCAAGTTTCGTTGACCGCGTGGGTTGTGGTTCCCGTCACTTCAAAATGGTTGACCAAAGCCGTTTTATCTTTTAGACTCACCCCCAAAGCGCTAGACTGCACCACAGGTTTATTTTTGTAGCTCACCGCATAGGTTGGTTGACCATCGGGCGTGAGCTGAAACGTAAGCGCCAAAGTTCCGGTTGGCGATTCCACCTTTTGTGCGGACACCAAGCTCAGGCAACAAAGGAACAATAAGGAAAATAATGGTTTCATTTAAATGCTATTTTTTTTTGCAACTATAAAAATACGCAAAAAGTCCCGAACCCAGTCACAATAAGGTACGCCTTATGCTCTTTGAAAGTAAAAAATCCCACTCCAACGTTTGCGTACTCATAACTTTTTGACCTACTCGACCAATATGATAGGCTTTATTTTTAGGAGCTTTATCCTGCTGTAAGTTCTAATCTCCGTCTCGCGAGGCTTTTTTGGCTGGGCGGCAAAGGAGCTTCTTGGGTCGCTCTTTCCCACCTGCCAAAAAATAGCCACCCGAGCCAGAGGATTTCCACTTCCATCAGGGCTAGAAACGTTAGCACGAGACTAATCAAAAAAAGAAGGCAGAAGGCTAAAGATAGAATATAAAATTATAGATAAGAAAATTACAAAGCTACATGCTAAGTGCTGTCGATGGTAATTCTAAACGCACTTACAACCTTCTTTCAAACAAAAACCTTTTGATGATTTCTAAGAAAAAAAAACAATATATTTGAAAAACAATAAAGCGAAACAAATCTTCGCCTATCTAGCCGTTTATGGGTGTGTAGATGAAATTTTGTTTCGACTATACACTAGTTGGCAGTAATTTAACAAAAAAAAACGGAATGGCATTAGATTTTCATAGACAAGATAACAATGAATTATTGTTACAAATGGATAATAATAAGTTTGAATATTTATTTGAAATTTTTGATACATTTAGACAATGGACAGGAATTATAATTGACCAATACGGAGATTTGAAATTAACAATTGAAAATCAAGAAACAATTGTGAAAATCATAGAAAAATATATCGAAATTACTGACCTAAATAAAAACAAATTAAAAACTTCTATCATTCTCGAATTTAAAGGATTCCTAATGTTTCTAATAAATAAGAAAATTGAAATTGAATTATTAGGCGATTAATTATGTGGAGCGATAAATACAATTATTATAACATACAAAGTGATGAATCACATTCAGAAGAAATTGAAGCGAAAAAAGTTATAGAAATACTTACTAAAACAACTTATTTCAAACAAATAAATCATCAATCTTTCTCTAATTACGACCATTTTCCTTGGCTTGAAATAAATATTGTTAAAGCAAAAAACGAAAATTTCTCTACAAGTAAAAAAGAATTAGAATTTATAAATTTAATTGCACTTGTTTGCTCAAAAAACATAGAAATTAATCAATCAGTTTATATCGAAACATTTTTGAATGTTGCTAAAGAATTAAATTGGAAATTATATTTGGAACAAGACGATGACGGAAATGAAAATATAGAAATTAAAAGATAATAAATAGTCGAGTAGGTAAAGGGGAGTCTCACCCCTAAACCTCTCGCAGAACCGTACGTGAACCTCTCGATTCATACGGCTCTTCTTGATTGAAGTATCGCTACTTCTGTTGATTATCCAAAATCATCCTCAAATTACCTCAAGTTGTAATACAATAATCAACGTAATCAAGTGAAGCCCTTCGCTCGCAGGGTCATTACTCCTACTCTCTTGGATATTTTCGCTACTACGACTTCATCCGCCCCAAGAACTAAACATTGCTACTTTCTGCCTTTTCCACTCTGGGATTTTTGACATTTTTGCTTACCATTTTAGTCTTGGTTCTCCTGTTCCTTATTAGAGCCTGGTTATAGTTCTTGCCCTCTTTATGCCGTGTGCCGTGTAGCCAGTAATCAGGTTATCCGCTACACTCTGTCTCGCTGGGTCGCCGACCCCATAGATTTTGACACTGTAAAAGTTATTTTCGACACCTCAATAAGGGTTTGCTTGCGCTCAACTCCTATAACCGCACCATACAGCTACTCAACATACAAACGTTGGCACTGCTTTGACCTTGACGCTCAACACCAATTCTCTTTAAATCAGCACCTCAAGGCGGTTTGAAAACGACTCCTGAAAGTCCTATCCGATAGTCCAATTCTTAGATTCTCTTCTTCCGTGAGTCCTCCACGATTCTTGGCGTGGCTCGTCTCCAAAGTCTTTCTAAGCCTATCATCTCTAATAAAGTTATGTTGCCTTTTCAAAGAACTTTTATATCTTCGTATCCCGAGGCAACGCAGGACACACAACAGCCACTAACACACGCTACAACGGATTTGGGCAATTGGCTTAATGGAAAGTTGGTTTTGTATTTGTGATAATTTGGCAAATCCGAAGAATGGGCTTAATTTAGTCCCAAACCCGCTGTAGCGCAAGAACGTTAGCAGCTATACTACCACACAACATGAAAAAATTTCTTGAAAACATAAAAACTTTTTTAGCTGAACTTGTTGGAATTATTGGTGGAATTATTTGGGGAAAAAATACAAATTGGGATTACGAACCTATCATTTTAATATCTATATCATTATTAGGAATTGTAATATTTGTTATCATGAAACTTCTTCCATCTGATAACGAAAAGCCAATTGTAGAATTAGAAATAGTTTCGGACACAAGTTTCCGTAAAGCAAGAGAAATTATTCCAAATGTAAGTCCAAGAAACGAAGATGGATATTATATACAAGAAGCGAACGGAATTTATTACTATGAAGTTGAACATAAATTTAATTTAATAATTAGAAATAACTCTATTCAAAATGCCTATAACATAAAAATCTTTGCACAGAAAGTTGACTTTTTAAAATTCAGAAATAAAACAAACTTATTAGAACCGTTAACTATAAATAGCCCAAGAACTATAACAATGGTTTATTACATAGGTAAAGGAATGAACCAAACAGAGGCTGACGAAGCTTTAAACAACAAACTTACTGATGATTTAAAAAATGCGTTTATAATTCTAGAATATCAAAATGAAAAACGCAAAACATATTATTCAAAATTTACAGCATTTAACTTAAATGAAAATTTGAAAAAAAAGCCTAATTTGGACAATTATAGAGTAATATAAAAAAATACAGCAGCTAACAGCCACAACGGATTTGGGCATTTGGCTTACTAGAAAAATTGGTTTTGTATTTGGGATGATTTACTTCGTCTATTCGCTATCGCTCGGGTGGTAAATCCGAAGATAAGGCTTGATTTAAACCCAAACTGCTTGTAGCTCGAGAACATTGTGCGTCATGTTAAAAAACAGAAGAATGAAAGTAAAATCTCATAAGCAAAAAATATTTATCATTTTTTATACAATTTTGATTGTTGCAACAATTTCTTGTAATAATCAAAGAAAATCAAATAAAGAAAATCTGATAATACACACTAAAATTGACAGCAAATTATTGAAATACACAACAGGAATTCGGGCATTTTTAGAAGATAGTAAGGGAAATATCTGGTTTGGAAGTTTCAACGAAGGTGTCTGTTTGCTTCAAAATGGTAAATTTCAATATTTCACAACAGAAAACGGTTTGAGCCATAATCAAGTAAGAAATATTTATGAGGATAAAAATGGTATAATATGGTTTGAATGTGGTAAAGGATTAAGTATTTATGATGGAAAAAAAATAGCTATTTATAAGAAGAGAAATTACGATTCATCAAAACAATGGAAATTGGCTGATAGCGACCTTTGGTTTAAAGGTGATGAAATAGAGGGTTACAACAAACTTGAAAATAATCCAGGTGTCTATCAGTATGATGGAAAAAAACTTTCATATCGCACATTTCCTGTTACACCAAAATCCGAAGATGAGCGTAGATTTGGTTATTCAATTTCAACACCTTTCTTAAAAAGTAAAAATGGTACAATTTGGTTTGGAACTTACAAGGCGTTAATTAGATATAATGGCTCAGACTTTAAGATTATAACCGATGAATATCTAGGACTTAATGGAGAAAATGGTTTTTTGCATATTCGAGGCTTGTTTGAGGATAGCAAAGGAAATCTTTGGATTGCTAATAATGGAAAAGGTGTTTTGATATATGATGGGAAAGAAGCAATTAATTTCACTGCACAACAAAAATTGAAAAAAGAGGACACAAAAGGCAATTCACTCGAAAGAGCATTCTCAATTGGAGAGGATACTTCAGGAAACATTTGGCTTGGGACTGTAGAATCAGGAGTATGGAAGTATGATGGTAATTCTGTTAAAAATTTTACTCAAGACGATGGGCTTGAGAGTAAACACATTTTGACCATATATAAAAGCAAACAAGGAGAATTGTGGTTAGGAGGAGCTAATCCAAGTGGAGTATTTAGCTTCAATGGTAAGTCTTTTGAAAGAAAGTATTAAATAAAACACGAACGCTGAACAGCAACTCCTATGATTTGGGCAATTGGCTAATCCGAAAATAGGGCTTAATTTAGTTCCAGATCCGCTGTAATAACAAGACGTCAGGCAGTGAAAAAACAACTTAAATTTAGAAAGTATTCGGAGAGGCAAAGAAAAATATCAAATTGAAAATTCTCAAGAGGTTGATTTTAGTTTTTTTTTTACAGACTGTCTTTGGAATAAATAGTACCAAAATAAATTCAAAAAAACTACAAAGAATTGTTAACGATATGTCCTATTTTGCTTCTACATGCATGCCATTCAGTACAATTCCAATCAGCTGTTGCTAAATGTTCTTTGTATTTTTGAAGTAATTCTTTCAACGCATCAAAAAACTTTTGCGCATTGATAGTTTTATCTTCCAAAATACCAACATCCTTTCTTCTCGTAATCTTATATTTCCCTGTTGTCTCAGCTTGATGAAGCAAACCACATCTAATATGTTTGTAAATATGGCTATTCTTAAACAACTTTAAATCATTGTCCCATTCTTCAGCTTTTTCGAAAACTTTAGTATATGAATTAATATTTCCTCTTGGTGTTTCATTATGTCCTTCAAGAAATGCCGCAAAAGTTTCTATCAATAGAGCACAACTTGACATCATTAGAAAACCATTTTTATATTCTTCATTAAAAACATTACGTTTCTGAATAGTACTATTTTTAGTATATTCTTTTTCTAATTGATGTTGAAAATCAAAAATCTTTAAAAAACGTGTATAAAGCCTCTCATAAACATATTCAGCAATTAACTCTTTCTTTTGCTCATCTTGAATGAAAGCATTCATTTCATTCATTGACACATCCATTAAGATTCCTTTCTCATTATAAAATCTTGAAAATGAAACTAAATCTTTGTTGGCTACTGACATATTTCTTTTCTAATTAAATCACCCATTGAACCAGGAATAATTTTATAAGAATCCATTGATTTTTTTGTCTGTAAAAGCTTTCCATTCGAATCAAATGTATTTATCTCCTTAATAAAAATTTCTCGCTCATTACAGTCTATTTCATTAAAGTATAAATCCCAACCACCACTAGTCTTTTTATATTTACCATTTTTAGTTTTGACAATTTTGATTGGTTTTACTTTTTTTATCCATATTGAAGTAGTTGTCAAATTCTCTTTTTCTTTAAGCACATAATATCCTATTCCTACTTTATCTTCACCTAAATAAATAAAACCATCTTCAGTTGTTTGAGAAAATGCATTTTTAGATGCCAAAAACATTAAAATAAATAAGATTTTTTTCATTTTTAAAATATTAATTGTTTTACAAATATATTGTCTAAATCTAGATAAGCAAGAAAAATATAACTCAATTTATCTTCAACTTTATATAATATGACTGCCCGTAACTCATACCAACAGTCTAAATAATGACAATATACTTTGCGTCTCTGCGCCTTTGCGTGAAATTGGGCTAGCAAAGTCGCGAAGACGCAAAGATCAGAAAGGATTATGTTTGTGAAAAACATTCAACAACTAATTTATTCTGTGAAATGGTACTAGTCACGGATAGTCATATTATATAATTAAATAAAGTTAAGAATAAACGCTTAATCTTATTAATTATAGCATTTGTTTAAAGCTGTTAATAGTAAAATTAAGCCAGAATAAACAACTACTGCCAAAAGCTAATCCTATGATTTAGCCAAAAATCCAGAACTTGGGAGAAATTATGATATCGCCACAAAAGGAATATTAGGTTTTTAAATCTGGTGAACATATTATCTTCTACTCCTTAAATCCAAAAACGAAATAGAAATTGCAAGAATTCTTCATGGAAGGATGGACTTAAAAGTAAATTATAAAAGACCTTACATTACAAGTTAGAGTTTAAACTAGGCTTTTTTTTGATTTTCCTTTCGTAAAACCAAAAAAGTGGGCCCAAAAGCCCACTTTCTTTATACTAATAAAAATGATTTTACACTAAGTCAAAACGATCAGCATTCATCACTTTGGTCCAAACATTAATAAAATCTGCAACAAACTTTTCTTTGTTATCGTCTTGTGCATACACCTCAGCATAAGCTCTTAAAACGGAATTAGAGCCAAAAACCAAATCTACTCTAGTAGCCGTCCATTTGGTAGCCCCTGATTTTTTATCCACAATGTGGTACAAGTTATCACCTTCTGGTTTCCAACTGTAGTTCATATCGGTTAGGTTAACAAAGAAATCATTGCTTAGCACACCTTCATTGTTGGTGAATACGCCGTGCTTGGTTCCGCCATAATTCGTACCCAAAACACGCATCCCGCCCAGTAAAACTGTCATTTCTGCAGCAGATAATCCTAGAAGTTGCGCTTTGTCAAGCATTAATTCTTCAGGTTGCACCACATATTTTGCCTTCATGAAGTTTCTGAAAGCATCATTTGTAGGTTCTAAAACTTCAAACGATTCTACATCGGTCATTTCTTGTGTAGCATCACCTCTACCCGCATGGAAAGGTACTTTTACATTGAAGCCTCCTTCTTGCGCTGCTTTTTCTATGGCTGCACTTCCAGCCAAAACAATCAAATCGGCTAGACTTACTTTTTTAGACAAACTCGCTTGGATTTCGGTAAGTTTAGCGATTACCTTTTGCAATCGTTCTGGTTCATTGGCTTGCCAATCTTTTTGTGGTGCTAATCGTATTCGTGCTCCGTTGGCGCCTCCTCTAAAATCAGAACCTCTGAACGTTCTTGCACTATCCCAAGCGGTGTTGATTAATTCTGCTCTATTCAATCCGCTGTTTAATAACGTAGCTTTTAGCTCATCGATTTCAGCATCAGATAAGGTGTACTCCACTTTTGGAACAGGATCTTGCCAAATCAAATCTTCTTGTGGCACATCGGCTCCCAAATAGCGGTCTTTTGGCCCTAAATCACGGTGCGTTAATTTGAACCAAGCTCTTGCAAACACATCCGAAAAATACGCTGGATCTTTATAAAAACGCTCTGAAATCGCTCGGTAAGCTGGATCCATCTTCATAGCCATATCGGCATCTGTCATGATTGGATTTCTTCGTACGGATGGATTGTGTGCGTCTATAGGTTTATCTTCTTCTTTAATGTTCGTCGGTT
This sequence comes from uncultured Flavobacterium sp., assembly GCA_963509895.1. Lineage (GTDB taxonomy): Bacteria > Bacteroidota > Bacteroidia > Flavobacteriales > Flavobacteriaceae > Flavobacterium. Next base: position 23,430 of record CAUPCW010000028.1, on the reverse strand, counting down.
CCCATTGCCAAGCGCCTGCAGGACTTTTGGTTAGTGCCCAATCATGATTCAACAACAAATCAAAATATTCGTTATCCCATCGTGTAGGATTGGTCGTCCAAGATCCTTCCAAACCACTGGTTACCGTATCGCCAGCATTTCCGTTTCCTTTGGGGTTCAACCATCCTAAACCTTGGTTTTCAATTGAGCCACCTTCTGGTTCTGGTCCTAATTTTGAAGCATCACCATTCCCATGAGCTTTTCCAACAGTATGCCCACCAGCTGTTAGTGCCACCGTTTCTTCATCATTCATTGCCATTCGTTGGAAAGTAATACGAACATCGTGTGCTGTTTTTAAAGGATCGGGTTGGCCGTCTACTCCTTCAGGGTTTACATAAATTAACCCCATCATTACCGCAGCTAGAGGATTTTCTAAATCTCTTTCCCCTGAATATCTGCTGCCTTGACTACCGCTTTTGGCTAACCATTCTTTTTCTGCTCCCCAATACACATCTTTCTCCGGATGCCAAATATCTTGACGTCCTCCCGAAAAACCAAATGTTTTGAGTCCCATCGATTCATAGGCCATATTCCCTGCAAGAATCATCAAATCGGCCCATGAAATTTTGTTACCATATTTCTTTTTAATCGGCCACAATAACCTTCTGGCTTTATCCAAATTCCCATTATCCGGCCAACTGTTTAAAGGAGCAAAACGGATGTTTCCTGTTCCTGCACCTCCGCGTCCATCTGCAATTCTGTACGTACCAGCAGAATGCCACGCCATTCTAATCATCAAACCACCATAATGACCCCAATCAGCAGGCCACCACTCTTGACTATCCGTCATAAAAGCTTTTAAATCACTTTTTAATGCTTCTAAATCTAATTTTTTAAATTCTTCGGCATAATTAAAAGTCGCTCCTAAAGGATTGGTTTTGTTATCATGTTGATGAAGAATATCCAAGTTGAGGGATTTAGGCCACCAATCTTGATTGCTTGCACCTGTGTTTGCGCTTTGTGTTAGCGCACCGCTAGAAAACGGACATTTACCACTTCCGCTAGAAGAATTACTGTTACTTTCCATAGTATAATTATTTAAATTGATATCTTACTGCTTGCTAAAGTACCATAGTTTTATCTGTTGGTTTTTTATTTTCAATAGATAAAAACTATTTTAAAAATGTAAAACATTATGTATAAAGATATTAAAATAAATACAAATAAAAGAAAATCAACACACTACATCTTGGTAAAACTCTCAAATAAAGGCATAAAAAAACCTCTTAGTTTTCGCTAAGAGGTTAAACTGTTTGTTTCTTTTTTATATCGTATCGGTATTCAATTTACTGTTTTTTCGGCTAAAGCTAAAATAAATCACCAAACCGATCAACAACCATACGCCAAAATAAATCCAGTTCCACACACTTAATTCTGCCATCATATACAAGCAACAAATTAAGCCTAGCAGTGGAATTAAAGATAAATTTTGTTTGTAAGCCCATACACATAGTCCGATTAAGGAGAACAAGAAAATCCACATTGGGATTTTATGTTTGAATAAATTAAAACCGCTTTCATATTTAATCGCATCTGAAACTGGTAATCCAGCTACAACTTCTGCGTATTTCGCTTCATCTTCGGCATGTTTACTCAATACACTTTCTAAATCTGATGAAGTTGCTGAAGCAGCTGCTCCTTCTAGTATTACTAAATACTCAGACACCTTTTGAGTTTCTTCTTTATTTAATGAAGTGACAATGGAAGAAGGTTCATTTACTTGAGTTTTATTAGTAATGAAATCCATAGTCGCTTTTTCATTAAATCCAAACGCAAAAACTAAGCCTACAATCAATAGTATAGGCATAATAAATTTTGAATTTACATAAGGTGTTTTGAATTTCCCACGTGGAATATCTGTTTTGTTTTGCAATGACAGCACGCCGGCACAAACCAATACAAAAGCAAATAAGGTTCCAATACTACACAAATCCGTTACCATGGTTAGGTTTAAGAACAACGCTGGTATAGCCACAACAAAGCCAGTAACTATTGTTGCAAAAGAGGGCGTTTTGAATTTAGGATGTACTGTAGAAAATTTCTTTGGCAACAAACCATCTCTACTCATACTCATCCAAATACGAGGTTGTCCCATTTGAAAAACTAATAGCACACTAGCCATAGCAATTACCGCAGAAACAGCAATAATACCAGACATCCATTTTAAATCTAATTTTTCAAAAACAAAAGCTAATGGATCCCCAACGTTCAATTGGTCATAACTTACCATCCCGGTCAAAACCAAAGCAATTGCTATATATAAAAGTGTACAAATGATGATAGCCCACATCATCCCTTTTGGTAAATCGCGTTGCGGATCTTTGCATTCTTCTGCTGTTGTAGAAATCGCATCAAAACCAATATAAGCAAAAAACACCGCCGAAACCCCTTTTAATACTCCAGATACACCATTAGGCGCGAAGGGAGACCAATTGGCTGTATCTACATAAAAAATCCCTACTGCAATTACTAATAATACAATACAAACTTTTATAGCTACCATTAGATTACTGGCATTTCTAGACTCTTTCATGCCTCGGTATACCAAAGCGGTAATCAAAACAATAATTAATAATGCTGGTAAATCGGCTACTAAATGAAAAGAACCAATAGTTGGTGACGTCGTCCAAGCAGTATAAGCCGCTTGAGTCGCAGCCGATAAATTCTCGAAAGATTTTCCTCCTTGCATTAAAGCCGTTGCATCTTTGAATCCATTAGAAGCTGTTAAATAATCCATTTGCACCCATTGCGGTAAAGTAATACCGCCACTTTGCAGCAGTCCTGTAAAATAATCACTCCATGAGATTGCTACCGTAATATTACCAACAGCATATTCCATAATCAATGCCCAGCCAATAATCCAAGCGATGAGTTCACCAAAAGCTACATAAGAATAGGTGTAAGCACTCCCCGATACTGGTACCATTGAAGCAAATTCAGCATAAGCAAAAGCAGCAAAACTACAAGCCACCGCTGTAAACAAAAACAAGAAAATTACTGCCGGACCTCCATCAGCACTAGCTTTACCAATCGTACTAAAAATTCCAGCACCTACTATAGCTGCAATACCAAAAGCAGTAAGGTCTCGAGCAGTTAAGTGCTTTCCTAATGCATCGTGCCCGTCTAAATTATTTTTCTCAACTTGTTTTAAAATGTCTTGAACAGTCTTTTTTCTAAATAAACCTTTTAATGCCATTTTCTATATTTTATCGGTAATGGTTAGTTAATGTATGCTTTGCAAATAAATGCTTTTAAAACTAAAAATTAAATTATTGCATCATAAAAATTAAAAACAACCCGCTCCATAACTAGCTTTATCTTAAAAATTTATTACAAACACAAATAATTCTTTTTTATTGCAATAAAAAAGTCAAATATATACATAAAACAGATATAGAAGAAAAAATTAATAATTTTATGCTGATAATTTACTAACAATTAATTCACATAGCACATAAAAATAGTAATATCCTAAGTATCAAGCATGCATTACTTTACTTTTTAAAAAAAAGAAACTACTACTCCTACATTAAGAATCAAGTATCCAAAATTTATGCTTTTCGTCTTTAAGAAAACTCCGATTGCAGCGATAAAACAGGCCAAAGACATAAAAAATGAGTTTTAAAAAAAAGGACTTATGCTAAAAATAAGCTTTCTGATAGAAATTAAACTTCCCATTTTGCTGCAATTAATTTTATAGTACTTTTGGAAGCAATACAAAACTTTAATTGCTTCTCATGAATCCAAACATCCAAAACTTATTTACTATAGCTCAAAAAACAGAAAGAAATATTATTGGATTAATGTCAGGTACCTCTCTCGACGGATTGGATGTCGCCTATTGTAAAATAGCTGGATCCGGAACCAACACTAAGGCAACTGTAGTGCACTTTACAACCGTTCCGTATGATGAAGCTACCAAAGCCGAAATAAGAAAAGTGTTTGCAAAAAAGACGATCGATTTTCAGCATTTGGCACTATTAAATGAATGGATTGGAATTTTGCATGGAAAAATGGTTTTGGAATGTTTAGAACAATGGCAATTAACTAGTCATGATGTAGATTTGATTGCTTCTCATGGTCAAACGGTAATGCATGCCCCAAAAAGTTTACACCAACAGGATAAATTTCCAAATGCCACCTTACAGATTGGAGATGGCGATCATCTTGCCGTAACGACACAATGCATCACTATTTCTGATTTTCGACAAAAGCATTTAGCCGCAGGAGGAGAAGGTGCGCCATTGGCAGTTTATGGCGATTATTTTTTGTTTCATTCTCGAACTGAGAATAGAATACTGCTCAACATTGGCGGCATCGCCAATTTCACATTACTGCCTAAATCAGAACCCTTTACTTCTGTTTTTGTAACCGATACTGGAACTGGAAATACATTAATGGATGCCTACACTCGACTTCATTTCCCAGAAATATCATATGACAAAAATGCAGCCATAGCTAGCAAAGGCACTATAAATGAACGTTTGCTTCAAACGTTAAAAAGTGATGCTTTCTTCTCAGTTGCTTTTCCAAAAAGTACAGGTCCTGAATTATTTAGTAGGGCTTATTTAGACAAAGCGCTTATAGTGAGCAAAACTTTAGAACTTAACGTTGCCGATGTTTTAGCTACCCTTGCTCGATTTAGTGCCGAAACCATTGCCGAAGCCATTATAGAGGTAACCGAAAAAAGACTAGACAAAAACAGCTCAACTACCATTTATGCTTCTGGCGGAGGAATTCATAACCCATTATTAATGACCTACCTAAAAGAATTACTACCGTATTCTGTTTTACCAATTCAGCTTTTAGGAATAGATGGTGATGCCAAAGAAGCCTTACTCTTTGCGATATTGGCCAATGAATGTGTTGCTGGAACATTAAACAATTCCCAACATAACCATACAATACCTTTGATTAGTATGGGAAAAACCTCGTTTCCTACATAATTTTACTTACTAAAATTTTAAAAAGATGTAAATCATCGAATATTTTTACATCATAAAAAAAACTCCTTTTTAAGCAAAAAATTCAAATAGAAATTATACGTAAGAAATGATTTCACAATAATGTAATAATATTTTTGCATACTATCCATTTATATACCTAAAATTCCTAGCAATTTTGTTAATTTTTAACATTAGTGGAGCATTTTTGATAGTCCAAAAAAATACAATATCATAATTGCATAACTTTAGTATAATAAAAAAAACAACGTTCATAAAGTAAGACGAAAAACACTTACACATTCCGACCCCAAAAAGAATTCATATTTATATGCTAATTCTTCTCCTTCCATCCCCTTTATTTATTTTATAAACATAAAGCATACGAAATGGATAATAAAAAAGAAATCAACAGTTTAAATTGTTATTTATCAAATCCTAAGTATTACAAACAAATCATTGAGCTTGATAGTGAAATGGATGCTTTTATAAAAACAAAGAAAAAACTTACTTCTGAAATTAATGATTTAAGAAAGTCATTAGCTGATTTACAAATAGAAAAGGAAGATTTAAGTTTACAATTACTCCAACAACTAAAAGATTTGAAAAGATCTGAAAAAACACTAAAAAATGACTTCCATAAAGGTTTGGAAGAAATCATGTTTACCATTTCACACAAAGTTCGATTACCGCTCACAAATATATTAGGGCTTGCCAATTTATTAACCATTTTAGGCAACAGTAACGAAGAAAACTTAGAATTCATTGCATTAATCAAGGATTCTGCAAAAGATTTAGATAAAATCACTAAAGAACTTAGCACCTTTATTTTTGAACTCGATCATAAAGAGGAAGGCCACTTCATAAGGTAAAAATACAATAACTCAAAACTTAAAAAACATGTTCTAAAATTCTAACTTAAAACCCACAAACATGAAAACATTAATTTTATTACTAGCTAGCGTCGTTGCATTTGCACAAAGCGACAAAGAAAATTACCTTTCATTTTCTGGCGCATTAGACGCGCGAAACTTAGTTTCAGGCAGTGAACCTACAGATAATAAAAGTGGATTGAATTATCTTTTACAATTTGCTATGGTTTCAAGAAATTTCGAAATTAATGTGGGTTATGAACGTTTTACTATGATTCAATATAGTAAAAACACTATTGGTTTTGGGTATCATTTTCCGCTTTATGCAAGAATTGGCAGTATGCAAATCAAATCGGCTATAATTCCATCTATAGAACCTACCTTAATCAATAGATGGGGAAATTGGGGAGGAGGAATTTCCAATGAACAAAAAAGTTCCCATTTATCAGTAGGCGCTAATCTTGCTTATCGCATTCACATCTCTGATTCTATTGCTGTAGAATATATGTTCAATGCCTTACCAAGAGTTGATATTAATACTATGTATGGAAACTCAAATTGGAAAGATCGAAAAAGCTTGAATGGAGTTCCCGTAGTTGGTAGCAATTATATAAAACTGGTATACAAAATAGGTAAATAAGTATCATTCCAAAGAATAAATAACCACTTATTATTCACCTTTTTTGCCCAAAATAAAACCACATTCTTGCAAGACTTGAATGTGGTTTTGTTTTTTTTGTACTAGCTAACTTAAAATTTTATTTCACTACAAAATTCAAATAGAAAATCAACACACATGAGGTACTTGGGAATTTATTGAAGCTTAATTCGTTTTTCTTAAGTAAAAAAAACTATTTTTGAATGCATTATAAAAGAATTCATAATGACCAAAAATAATTTCCTATTTTCCTTATTTGTTGTCTTTATTGCTGTAATTTCTCATGGGATTGCTCAAAAAAAAGAACATTTTCCAAAAAACGAATTCAGAGGCGTTTGGATTGCAACAGTGGTAAATATCGATTGGCCGAAAAAAAACATCGATTCTGTTGAAAAACAAAAAGCAGATTATTTACAAATTTTAGATACGTACCAAAAACTCAACTACAACGCCGTTATTGTTCAAATTCGAAGCGTAGGCGATGCTTTTTACCCAAGTGAATTAGCGCCTTGGTCTCGATTTTTAACTGGTAAAGAAGGAAAAGCACCTGCTCCATATTATGATACCTTAGAATGGATGATTGACGAAGCGCACCAAAGAGGATTCGAATTTCATGCTTGGCTTAATCCCTATCGTGCTACTTTCGATTTGAATAAAGCACAACTTAGCCCAAATCATGATATTTTCAAGTATCCGCAATGGATGATTTCTTATGGTGGAAAAATGTATTATAACCCCGCATTACCAGACGTTCAAAATCATTTAGCCAAAGTAGTCGAAGAAGTTGTAGTGAAATACGATATAGACGCTATTCACTTTGACGATTATTTTTATCCTTATAAAATTAAAGGAGAAGAATTTAACGATGCTGATTCCTTCAAAAAATATGGCAACGGGATGAACCTTGAGGATTGGAGAAGAAATAATGTAACTACATTTGTCAAAAACATTCATTCGGTAATCAAAAATCACAAACCTTGGGTGCAATTTGGGATAAGTCCATTTGGTGTTTGGAGAAACAAATCTGTTGATCCGAAAGGTTCTGATACCCAATCAGGACAAACCAATTATGATGATTTGTATGCCGATCCTATTCTTTGGATGCAGAACAAATGGATCGATTATCTTTTGCCTCAATTGTATTGGAGCATAGACCACAAAACGGCTTCCTATGCCAAACTACTAAAATGGTGGTCAGAAAACACCAATGGTGTTAATCTCTACATGGGAAACAGCACTTACAAAATCAAAGGTGATTCAGACAAGAAATGGAATAACATTTACGAAATTCCCAACCAAATAAACTTGACACGAAGCTATGCTAATGTGCAAGGAAATGCTTTTTATAGTGCTAAATGGTTTGTCAATACTCATCAAGACGTGACACAATTACTACAAAATCATCAATATAAATATCCTGCAATTCCGTTGCCTGTTCCCAATTCAAAACACGTCGTAATAGATACACCTGTAGTTAATAAAATTGAAATAGATTCAGCTAATTGCACTTTTACTTTACCAATGCCTTTAAATACCAAAATTCGTTATGTAGTGGTGTATGGTGCCAAACGAGACTCCAAAATCAACCTTCAAGACGCTAGTCAAATTATGAAGAAATATTTTGTCGACCCAAAAGCAACGATAATCAACTTTAGTATTCCGCTAAGCGATGTCGATAAAAACAAAGCTTTTGCCCTTACTTTTATTGACTTTTATGGTAATGAAAGCAAAGAAACTATTATTGATTTACCCAAAGAAGACTAAACCACCCTTTTCTACCATTCTATGAAATCAGAAAAAAATCCTTGGTATTGGATACCACTTTTGAATTTTGCATCAGGTTTTCCGTATGCCATCATCATATCTGTATCTGTTTTGATGTACAAAAACTTAGGCATCAGCAATGAAGATATTGGAATGTACACTAGTTTACTCTACTTGCCTTGGGTTATCAAACCGCTTTGGAGTCCTTTCATCGATTTACACGCTACCAAAAGAAAATGGTTTTTAGCGATGCAATTGGTGATTTCGATTGCTTTTTTAATGGTTGGATTAACCATTCCGATGCAACATTTTTTTGTGTTGAGTTTAGCTTTATTTTGGGTGTGTGCTTTTGCATCTGCTTCAAATGATGTGGCGATTGATGGTTTTTACTTGTTGGCATTAACCAAAGATAAACAATCTTTTTTCCTTGGTATTCGCAGTACTTTTTACCGTTTGTCAATGCTTACGGCCAATGGCATAATGGTGCTTTTGGCTGGATTTTTGGAAGAAAAATACGGAGACAAAAGCAAAGCTTGGTCGTATACTATGCTTGTAGTGGCATTGATTATGATTTTCATCACGGTCTACAACTTTTTTATGACACCAAACCCTGAAATAGAACAAGAATACATAAAAAGCAATGCCAATCATAAAGGAAGTTTCACCGAAGTATTTGCAACTTTTTTCCAAAAGAAACAAATTGGATTGATTCTTACTTTCATATTAGTATATCGATTGGGAGAATCGCAATTGATGAAGATGCTTTCCCCTTTTTTGGTTGATGATGTTACTAAAGGCGGAATGGGATTAAGCACCGAAGATGTTGGGATTATTTACGGAACCTTTGGGGTCGCCGCATTAGTTATTGGCGGAATCATTGGCGGCATCGTCATCTCGAGAGACGGTTTAGGAAAGTGGATGCTCCCTATGATTTTAACGATGCATTTGCCAATTATTGGATTTGTTCTTTTAGCCCATTTTCATCCTACATCTCTACTTTATATTTACATCACTGTAGTTTTAGAGCAGTTTGGTTATGGCTTTGGTTTTGCGGCTTTCTTAATGTATTTAATTTACGTAGCCGAGGGGGAATCCAAAACCTCCCACTACTCTATCGCCACTGGATTTATGGCTTTAGGAATGATGCTTCCTGGAATGGCAAGTGGTTATATTCAAGAGTATTTGGGCTATGGTAACTTCTTCATTTGGGTGTTTTTAGCAACAATTCCAGGGATTATTTTATCTCGATTTTTAATTTTTCCTTATGATTTTGGGAAAAAAGAAAATTAATATGATGCTATAAAAGTAAGTTTAGTTTATAACAAATTAATTAACTGGAGTTTAAATGGCAAAATTAAACGTACAAGGAAAAGAGATAACGATGATTCAATCCAACAATTTGGGAGCGGATTCATAATGCAAATTTTATTTATGGCTAATTCGCCATAATTAAAAGTCAAGCAGGCTTGAACACCACTAGATTTCGTAAAACATAAACAATGACAACCGAACAAAAAATAGGACAATTCTTTTTTCCTGCTGTATTTATTAACGACAGCGAGGAAAACATTCAGGCAACAGAACACTTGATTCGTGAATACAATATTGGTGGCTTGACCTTTTTTCATAGTCGAGCTAGTGCGGCTACCAATTATGAAGGCAATAAAAAAATTGAATTCAATGATGAGAGTTACGAACGATTAAAAGCCTTAATTGTTCGTTACCAAAAAGCGGCAAAAACTCCGCTATTAATGAGTATAGATGCTGAATGGGGTTTGGCAATGCGCGTTGAAAAAACACCTCAATACCCTTATGCCATTACTCTTGGAGCTATTCCTGTTGTGGATAAAGAATTGGTCTATGAAATAGGAAAGCAAATTGGAAAGGACTTACAATCGGCTGGTATTCATTACAACTTAGCTCCTTTGGCTGACATTAATACTGACCCAAACAATCCTGTAATTGGGTATCGTTCTTTTGGAGAAGACAAAAACAAAGTCGCCACCTTTGCTTTGGAGTATTTGAAAGGAATGACAGCTGCTGGGATTTTGGGGTGCTTAAAACACTTCCCAGGTCATGGTAACACCAATGTCGATTCGCATTTGGGGTTACCCGTTCTGAATGAAAACTTAGACGAATTACTGTCGAATGAATTAGTTCCTTTTAGTAAAGGAATTGAAAACAAAGTCGACTCTATAATGATTGGGCATTTGGCGGTTCCTGCTCTGAACAATGGAGAAAACACCTCAGCTACACTTTCTAAAGCAGTGATTGAAGGTTTGCTTAGAGAACGATTGGGATATGATGGTTTGGTGATTTCGGATGCGTTGAATATGCATAGTGTTTCCAAACTGTACCCAACTAAAGGCATATTGGAATGGGAAGCTTTTAATGCAGGAAACGATGTGTTGTGCTTTGCAGAAAATGTGCCCGAAGGGATTCAGGAAATTTTAAAAAGAGCTGATATTTCTAGAATTGAAGCTAGTTTTGAACGTATTTGGAAATGCAAAGTACAAGCTGGTTTGATTACCGATAGCAAATTTGAAGCAACTAATTTAGACTGGAAAACTACAGCTATAATCAACCAAAAATGTGCTGAAAAAGCCATCACTTTGGTCAAAAAAGACAGCACCTCATCTATAACTGATTTCATTAGCAAAGGCGGAAGCGTGGCAAAAGTGAGTGTGTATAGAGAAAGTGACAATCCATTTTTTGAAGGATTAGAACATACGATTCAGGGAGATTCTTTTTCGGTAGCATTGGGAGAGGAAAATCTGGAGGAAAAACTTCAAGCAATGGACAAATATGACACTTTGATGATTGCTTTATTTGTGCCGAAAGCCAAACCTTTAGCCAATTTTGAAATTGAAGACGCAATTATTACTTGGCTAAGTCAAGTGGTGTCAACTAAAAATGTGGTGTTTCATTTGTTTGGAAATCCGTATGCGCTGCAAGTGCTTCCGAATATTTTGGCTGCCAAAATTGTTGTCGTAGCGTACCAAGACCTTATTGAATTTCAAGAAGTGGCAGCTCAAAAAATAACCTTGAACCAAGCATACGAAGGAACTTTGCCCGTGACTTTGCTTTTGAAATAACTAAATGTAAAAAAATAGATAAACGATAGTGGTAAGCTATCGTTTTTTTTTGACTAATGCTCACCAGAAAGCTCATTGCTGCTTTTTAGCCCCGATGGGAGCGGCATCCTTGATTGCCGGGGTTCGGCAAGCAAGATATAGCGGAGAGCGGGACTTTGTTTCCATAAAAGCCTAAAGTATCCTGCTCCTAAAAATTAGCCAAAATAGACCTACAAACCACTAGTTATCAATATTTTAAATTATCTACAACGTTTTCGTTAAAAACTGTTATTTTTTTACAAAATAAGCAACTCCTATCCGATTATAGTTAATTATAATTAAAACTTTAAGCAATTCGAATACTTACTAACTACCTTTGCCGAACAGAAATAAACAAAATTTTAAATCATAATCATTATGTCATTAGTAGGTAAAAAATTTCCAAGTATTGCGGTTGATGCTATCTCTGAAATGGGAGATAATTTGAAAATCAACATTTTTGAAGAAGCGGTAAACAACAACAAAAAAGTATTGTTGTTCTGGTACCCAAAAGATTTCACTTTTGTATGTCCAACAGAATTACACGCTTTTCAAGCCGCTTTACCAGAATTTGAAAAAAGAAATACAATTGTAATTGGTGCTTCTTGCGATACTAACGAAGTACACTTTGCTTGGTTGAATACACCAAAAAACAATGGTGGTATCGAGGGAGTAACGTACCCAATCTTGGCTGACACTAACAGAAACTTGGCTAACATTTTAGGCATTTTGGATATCGAATCTACTAGCTACAGCGAAGAAACTGATTCTGTAATTCTTGAAGGTTCCAACGTAACGTACAGAGCTACTTATTTGATTGACGAAACTGGAAAAATTTTCCACGAAAGTGTGAACGATATGCCATTAGGTCGTAACGTAAACGAATACTTGCGTATGGTAGATGCTTACACACACATTCAAGTAAAAGGTGAAGTTTGTCCAGCTAACTGGGAAGCTGGTAAAGAAGCAATGAGTGCTGACAGAAAAAGTACTGCTGAATACTTAAGCTTAAACTAATAACAAGTTCCAAATTTTAAATTCCAAATTCCAATGTAGTTCGTTTTAGTACTATCAAAAATTGGAATTTGGGATTCTAAAAATTGAATTTTAAAATTTAAATTATGTTAATCGAATTAAACGAAGATACGTTAGGGGCATTAGTAGCACAAAACGAAAAAGTAGTGGTTCAATATTCGGCCTCTTGGTGCGGTAATTGCAGAATTATGAAGCCAAAATTCAAAAAAATGGCCACTGAAAACGAAAACCTAACATTTGTTTTGGTAGATGCTGAAAATTCACCTGAATCTAGAAAGTTAGCGAATGTGAGTAACCTACCTACTTTTGCAACGTTTGTTGGAGGAAAATTAGTCAACGAAACACAAACTAACAAAGCAGAAGTTTTAGCCGATTTAGTAAAAGAAATCGCTTAAGAAAACGAATTACTCCTCCTTACAATTATTTCCAATATTTATACATTTATTCCAATGAAATTACCTGTTATCAAACACCTGACTCAATTTATAGAAGAAAACGACCAAGATTACATCATTGAAACTATAGAAGTTTTAGAAGCACTTACAGAAGTTCCTTCTTTAAAAGACGAAGAGTTGGATGTGATAGGCGAATTGATTTCGAATATGTATGGTGCTTTGGAAGTACATAAAATGGTAAAAACAGGTACAGATAAAAAAGAAGCTTTGAACACGTTCATGAAGCGTGTTTTGGGTTCAATTGATAAATAGGTTCTGTTTTATAAAACATCAAAAAGCCTGCAAAGACAAAGTTTTTGCAGGCTTTTGGATTATATGAAACTGAAAAAAATTATTCCATTTCTTGAAGTAATTCTGCTTTTAGCGCTTTGGTTTCGTAGGTATCCGAATCGAATTTAGGCGCTGAAGATGCTTTTAAAGCATTGAAACGCTCTAGCGCTTCCGTTTCATCTTCTTCTCCACTAAAATACGGAAAAACGTCCATAATAGGAGACTCGGATATGGCCGGAATAGCATATTCACCCATGGTGTTTTTCATGGCAATAGTTGTATTGTCAAAGGCTTCTTTTACATCATTGGCTTGTACCAAAAGATACATATTGGTCTTGCGTTCCTTGCCACTTTCTTCATCAAAAGCCAATAAAGACACTTTGGATTTGAACCAGCGATCAGCATTTTCAAAAGGATGAATTTCGGCATAATTTCCCACTTTTATGTTGGTAATTTTAAACTCTTCACTGATGTAAGCCGCCATTTCTTCGTTGATTCTTTTTTCGGCCTCGGTATAGGATAAGGCATCTACCAAATAAGGCTCGGTGGTAATCTTCTGTCCGCCAGTTTCATCTGTTTTTCTGTACTTTACTTTGCATTCGTACCAAATTGTGCTCATCTTGATTATTTTTAGGGAGCCAAAGATAGATTTTCACGCCAAAAAAAGGAACGATTCTATAAATAGATATTCACAATTTTACAGCAGCAAATGCAACGCACAAAGAACCAGCTCATTAAAAATAAAACAACAAATCAAACTTTGTTGAATGATAGAAATAAGCCTTGCTATCTCCAATTGTTTCTCCCAAAAAACAATATATATTCGTAATTTTGCCATCTCAATACAAAAGAATAAAAAACATACTTATGGCTGCATTTAGCAAACAACTCTCGTTCCGTTGGTCCGATTTAGATCCCAATTTTCATATGCGTCACAGCGCTTATTATGATTTTGGTGCGCAACATCGTATCGAAATTTTAGAAGAATTAGGTCTAACCCTGCGCGTAATGAAAACGGAATATCTTGGCCCTGTTTTGTTTAGAGAAGAATGTGTTTTTAGAAAAGAAATCAATCTTTCGGACACGGTAATCATGCAAACGAAAATTGCAAAAATGAAACCTGACGCTTCACGTTGGACTATCGTTCATGAATTTTATCGAGAGGAAGTTTTGTGTGCTACTATAACCGTAGATGGTGCTTGGATGGATACCAAATTAAGAAAATTAGCCCAACCGACTCCTCAAATTGTTGTTGATGCGTTGAATTCGTTTCCAAAAACTTCCGATTTTATTTCACTTTAAACAATACCGTCTATGTTTACAAACGCTCAGATTAAAGAAGCACATAATAAAGTAAAATCAGGCGCTGATTTTCCAAAATACATTCAAGATTTAATCAACTTAGGAGTCATTGGTTACGACACTTTTGTTACCGATGGTCATGTAGAATATTTTGGCAGTAACAACTACAGAACAACTGCAACAGAAACTTATGATACTTTGTCAGTAGCTATTTCAGCAAATAAAGAACGATTTATAGAGTTTTTAGTAATGCATCAAGAAGGTCAAACCGATTATTTGACTTTTTGCCAACAAGCTGCTCAATGCGGAATCGCACAATGGACCGTAAATATCGTCGAAAAAACGTGTACGTATTTTGACAACAACCAGAACAGTATCCTGATTGAGAAAATACCTCTTTAATAGAAAAAGGACTTGTAATTTAAATACAAGTCCTTTTTGTTTATTCTTCTTCGCTAGTTTCGTGCGTCTTGCAGTAATTGCGCCATCTATCAATACAATCCTGAAAATCTGCTGGTATTTCTGTATCGAAACGCATCATTTCTCCAGTTGTTGGATGTATAAAACCTAAGGTTTTGGCATGCAAAGCTTGTCTCGGCAGGGCTTTAAAACAATTTTCTATAAACTGCTTGTATTTCGTAAACGTTGTCCCTTTTAGTATCAAATGCCCTCCATAACGTTCATCATTAAACAACGGATGTCCAATGTGTTTCATGTGCGCTCTAATCTGGTGGGTACGACCTGTTTCTAACTGACAAGAAATCAAAGTTACGTAACCAAAACGCTCTAATACTTTATAATGTGTTATGGCAGGTTTTCCAATTTCTGGGTCATCAAAAACAGCCATTTGCATTCTATCTTTTAAGTGTCGCGCCAAGTTTCCTTCTATAGTTCCACTTTCAGCTACAACATTTCCCCAAACCAAAGCAATATATTCACGCTCACTAGTTTTGGCTTCAAATTGTTTGGCCAAATGTGTCATAGCGGCTTCTGTTTTGGCCACGACCAATAAACCTGACGTATCTTTATCAATGCGATGCACCAAACCAGGACGTTCGCTACTGTTCATCGGCAAATTATCAAAATGATGTGCCAAAGCATTCACCAAAGTTCCTGTATAATTCCCATGTCCAGGATGTACCACCATGCCAGGATCTTTGTTAACCAATAATAAAGCCGCATCTTCATAAACGATATTCAACGGAAGATCTTCTGGAAGAATATGATTTTCAAAGGGCGGATGCGATAACATCACCGTTATTACATCAAAAGGCTTGACTTTATAATTAGATTTTACAGGAATATCATTTACAAAAATATTACCTTCTGTAGCGGCATTCTGAATTTTATTTCGGGTAGCATTCTGAATCAGGTTCATCAAATACTTATCAATCCTCAAAATGGCTTGCCCTTTGGGAACCTCAAATCGATAATGTTCGAATAACTCGTCTTCTAAATCTGGGGTTTCTATATTATTGTTCATTCACTGGTGTTTCTGATTCTACAGCAGGAGCCTGTAAAGTATCTTTAGCCGCTTCGTCTTCATACGTAGCTTTTCCGTCTCCTAATACTAGATCAATTTTAGAGGCTTTCAAAACACGGTCTCCAGCTTTTAGATTTCTACCTTTAAAGCGCATTTCTAGCACCATATCTTTGGCCAAATTAGGAATATAAGTCACTGTTCCCGCTTCAAGTCCTAATGCTTTTAGGGTTGGAACAGCTTCACGATATGTTTTTTCGATCAAATTTGGAATTCGAACCGAAGAAAATCCAGAGGAGTTAATTTTGATATATACTTTTCGGCCCACTTTTACTTTGGTCCCTGGCAAAGGGTCTTGCTCTACCACACTAAATTTTGGATAATCATCTCGGTAATCTACGCTGTCTAAAAGCTCATAATCAAGATCCAAATCATCCAACTTCTCTTCTACTTGCTCTTCAGTTAGTTTAGCTAAATTCGGAACCGCAATTTCATGCCCATGATCGGTTGTAAACGTTAACCAATGCATAAACAAATAGGCCAAAACAGCAATAATAGCAATAGCTATAAACAATTGCCCGAAAAAAACGCGACTAGTAAGATACTTACGTAAACTCATAAATTATTTTTTAAGAAGCAACAAAGATAAAGGTATTTCGTTTCAAAAAAAATGATAATTTTGTTTTGAATACGTTTAATCTTTTAATCGATTAAACGGTTAACCGATTAAACTTTTAAAATGAAAAACATTGCCATCGTCATGGGAGGTTATTCTAGTGAATACAAAATCTCTCTAATTAGCGGAAACGTAGTCTACCAAACCCTTGACAAAACCAAGTATACTGGATATAGAATACACATTTTCAAAGAAAAATGGGTATGTGTTGATGCAAATGATGCCGAATTCCCAATCGATCGTAATGACTTTTCAACAACTGTAAACGGAACAAAAATTACCTTCGACTGTGTGTTCAATGCTATTCATGGAACGCCCGGAGAAGATGGATTATTACAAGCCTATTTTGAACTTTTGGGTATTCCACAAACGGCATGCGACTATTACCAAGCCGCACTGACTTTCAACAAAAGAGATTTGCTATCGGTTTTAAAACCTTATGGTATCAAAACCGCAACTTCTTATTACCTGAACAAAGGCGACCTTATTAACACTGCGGAAATCGTAAAAAAAGTAGGATTGCCTTGCTTCGTAAAACCTAATAAAGCGGGATCTAGTTTTGGAATTTCTAAAGTAAAAACAGAAGCCGAATTGCCTATCGCTATCGAAATCGCTTATAAAGAAGATAACGAAATCATTATTGAAAGTTTCCTTGATGGTACCGAAGTATCCGTTGGGGTAATCAATTACCAAGGAAAAATCACTGTTTTGCCTATCACTGAAATTGTTTCTGAAAATGATTTCTTTGATTACGAAGCCAAATATGAGGGAAAATCACAAGAAATTACTCCAGCTCGTATTTCTGATGAAATGACTCAGAAAGTAGGTGACATTGCAAAACGCGCCTATGAAGTTTTGAAAATGAAAGGCTTCTCTAGAAGTGAATTCATAATTGTAGATGGCGAACCTCACATGCTAGAAATGAATACTATCCCTGGTCTAACCACCGAAAGTTTGATTCCACAACAAGCCAGAGCAGCAGGTATTTCTCTTGAAGATTTGTTTACTAATGCAATTGAGTTGGCACTTAAGTAAGTTTCTTAGTAGCTAAGCTACTAAGTTCTTAGCAACTCACAACTTTAAAAAAATGAAAAAAGCCATATTCCCAGGATCATTTGACCCGATAACCTTAGGTCACGAAGACATCATCAAAAGAGGAATTTCCCTTTTTGATGAAATCGTAATTGCAATTGGTGTCAATGCCGAAAAAAAATACATGTTCTCTTTAGAAGAAAGAAAACGCTTTATTGAAGAAACTTTCAAAAATGAACCTAAAGTAACGGTGATTACTTATGAAGGATTGACCATCGATTTGTGTCACAAACTCAATGCCAATTTCATTTTGAGAGGGCTACGCAATCCTGCCGACTTTGAATTTGAAAAAGCCATCGCTCATACCAATCGCCGACTGTCTAAAATAGAAACCGTCTTTTTATTAACAGCAGCTCGAACTTCTTATATTAGTTCAAGTATTGTGCGTGATGTCATTCGAAACCACGGAGAATATGAAATGCTAGTTCCAAACGCAGTGAGAGTAAAATTACACAAATAATAACAATGCGGTACACAAGTTGTAGAAGCTAACAATTAGCCCTATTTTTGCCAAATAATTAAGAATATATAATGAGTATAGAAAGAGAATTAAACAAACGCAGTGGAGGAAAATGTGAACTTTCAGGTGTTACCGAAGAGTTAAAAGTATATCAAATTCTTCCCACTCGAAAAGGTGGACTAGATGAATCTGTTTTAATCAACGCTACGCTTATTGACCAAATAGAAAATCCTGAAAAAATGGATATTAACCTTTGGCGATGCCTAAATGATAGTATGTGGAGCGAACACCTTCCGGTTCAAGTTCTTTCTTGGCGAATGTTGAGCAGATTGCGCAATCAAGAGTTACTGGATCAAATGTACCTAGACGAAGATGACTTAGCATGGGCTCAAGCAACTGGCGAAGGAGATGAGGACGAAAACAAAATCATTCACAGAGACAGCAACGGAGTAATATTAGAACACGGAGATTCTGTAGTTTTGATCAAAGATTTGAAAGTAAAAGGGTCTAGTATGGTGGCCAAACAAGGAACTGCTGTTAGAAATATTCGTTTAGATCATGAAAATGCAGAATATATTGAAGGAAAAGTTGACGGTCAACAAATCGTTATCATCACTCAGTATGTAAAGAAGATATAACTCAAGTTACTACACATAAAAAAAGTCTATTCTCATCAAGAATAGACTTTTTTGTTTATTACTTATCCTATTAGAATTACACCTTTTGGAACAATTTATCCACTTGTTCTGGAGTTAATGGCTCAGAAATATTATTAGAAACACCTTCCTTACTCGATACCATAAATTGAACTGTTACTTTTCCAGGGCCTGCAGAATTGTAATGTAACCAAACGTAATTACTTGGTAATTCTAATTTAATGTCGCTCAAAGGAGAAGCGCTAAATCCATTGTTGATGATGGTATGCAAACTGTTGTAAGCATTATCTACATCTTTAAATGTAAACTTTTTTACACTAGCCGCTTCTTCTTCATTTTGCATACTAGCATAATAAACAGTGTACTCATCACCCATTTTTTGGATATAAAAATTAGAATTTACTCGTCCTAACTTTTCTACAGGTACAGTCTGAATTACCTTAATTTGACCAAAAGTCACTAAACTAAACAGTAAAATTGCAATCGTAATAATTTTTTTCATAATTAATTTGGGGTTTATTATTCAACCCTAAAAAAACGCAATAAATATGAAAAATTACAATTACAAATTTTATTTTATCAACAATAAAACAATAAAATTCTTAAAAACTACATAGGAATCTAAAAATCAAATAGTTAAAAAACTACTCTTCCTCTTTTTTTATTACTTTTCTAGCCACTTCAATCTTGAATTTTTTACCCTTCATTTTTTCTTCTTTTACCAAATGAAGTAATTCTTTGACTTTGTTATATTTTACAGCGGCAAATGATATAAAATCTTTGACTTCAATCAACCCTAAATCGCCTTTTTCTAACTTCCCTTTTTGAGAAAAGAACCCTACAATATCAATTTTATTGAGTTTATTTTTTTTACCACCACTAATATAAATGGTTTGAAATTGAGGAGGTTTTGGCAGAACTATATTAGAACTTACTTCCATTGCTGGCATAGTATAATCTACATAATCTAGCTTTTTTTCGCTTTCATTCACAATTAAATAAGCCGTACCCGAAGCCAACATACGAGCAGTTCTACCATTTCTGTGTGTAAACTCCTCTTCTTTTAATGGCAAATGATAATGAATAACGTGTTTCATTTCTGGAATATCCAATCCGCGAGCTGCTAAATCGGTAGTAATTAAGTAACTCATACTTCCGTTTCTAAACTGAATCAAAGCACGTTCTCGTTCTTCTTGATCCATTCCTCCATGATAATAAGTAGCATAAATCCCTTTTTCATTCAAAGTGTCACTTATGCGCTCTGCAGCATCACGGTGGTTGCAAAAAACAATCGCCGCTTCCGATTTCAAAGAACAAATCAATTGAAACAAAGTCATGAGTTTATCTTTGTCTTTTGAAACAACCATTTGCAACGAAAGATTATTTTCTTCTTTATTATCAGGGATAAAATCCAAAATCAAGGGATTTACTAACCGAGTATATTTAGGTATTTCGATTCCCGAAGTAGCCGAAACCAAGACACGTTTATTAAGTTTTGTCAATTTTCCAATCACAAACGACATTTGCTCATGAAATCCGAGTTGCAAGGACTTATCAAATTCATCCAAAACCAGAGTCTGAATTTTATCCAATCGAAAAGTTCCTCTATCAATATGATCTGCAATTCTTCCTGGAGTTCCAATCAAAATTGCGGGTGGGTTACTTAAATTCTTTATTTCAGTATCAATTGAATGGCCTCCATAACACACATTTACTTTGTAACCTGTGCTCATTTTTTTCCATACTTGTTCAATCTGTAATCCTAATTCACGAGAGGGAACCAAAATTAAACATTGAACCGAAAGAATTTCAGGTTGTAACAGTTCAAAAATAGGCAGTAAAAAAGCTAAAGTTTTACCTGACCCAGTTGGTGAGAGTAATAAAACATTGTTTTCATTAATAATAGCATCATGTGATACTTCTTGCATCTCATTAAGGTCTGAAATCCCTAAATTGGCTAGAATCGGTTTAAAATTGTGCAGTGTATTCATAGTGCAAAAGTAGTTAAAATTGTTGTCAGTGCCTATTTTAAGTGATTAGCATCGTTGTACTAATCAAAATAATAAGAGAAATAAGTATATTTGATTTTTCTTCAAATAACACAAATACATGAAATTCATACCCACACTGTTTCTATTCTTTTCACTTTCTATCGTAGCGCAGAAAAACCACAAATACGATACTTTTTTCGAAAAAGGAAATGGAAATCAATCGGCTACTTACGATGAAACTATTCGGTATTACCAACTTTTGGCAGCTGATTTTAGTACGATCAAAATTCAAGAAATGGGTTTGACTGATAGTGGTAAGCCGTTGCATATTGTTATCTTCAATCCTGAAAAAGAGTTTGATTTTAAAACAATTAAAAACAATAAAGCGGTATTACTAATCAATAATGGTATTCACGCAGGAGAACCAGACGGCATTGATGCCAGTATGCAATTGTATCGTGACTTGGTCTTAGGCAAAATTAAAGCACCTAAAAATACCGTTTTGGTATGCATTCCAGTATATAACATTGGCGGAGCGTTTAATCGAAATACGAGCTCAAGAGCCAATCAAAATGGTCCTGAAGAGTATGGCTTTAGAGGCAACGCCAGAAATTATGATTTGAATCGTGATTTTATAAAATCAGATACCAAAAACACCAAAAGTTTTGTTGAAATTTTTCGTTTAACAAATCCTGATGTTTTTATTGATAATCACGTCAGTAATGGCTCAGATTATCAGTATAAATTAACCTACATCATGACCCAACACAACAAATTAGGAACTGTATTGGGTAATTATTTAAACGAAGAGATAATGCCTTCTATTGTAAATGATCTACAAAAAAAGAAAATAGAAACAACACCTTATGTCAATACTTTCTCAGACACCCCAGACAAAGGTTTTGGGCAATTTTTTGAAAGTCCACGTTATACCACAGGCTATACCTCCTTATTCAATACCATCGGATTTGTTGTAGAAACGCATATGCTAAAAAACTATGCCGATAGAGTAAAAGTTACCTATGAATTCATGCGTACTGCAATTGATTTCACTGATGCTAATTATCAAAAAATCAAAATGCTTCGCGTTCAGAACGAAGCTCAATATTTACCAAATAAAAAGTACGTTATTAAATGGGAAATAGATACTACTAAAAAAACAACCATACCCTTTTTAGGTTTTGAAGCTAGTTACAAAAAAAGCGACGCTACCACAGGAAATCGCTTGTTTTATGATCGAACAAAACCGTACAAAAAAGACGTCCCTTTTATCAAAGAATACAAAGCAGTAAAAGAAATAGAAATTCCTAAATACTATGTTATTCCACAAGGTTTTTGGCCAGTAATTGATTTATTAAAACATAACGGCATCAGAATGAAACCGATAGAAAACGATACCCTAATAGACGTTGAACGTTATCGTATTGCGGATTTTAAAACCACACCCAATGCCTACGAAGGCCATTATTTACATCGTAATACAACTATCAAAGCTACGGTAGAAAAAGTTCCTTTCAGAAAAGGAGATATTTTAATTTCGACTCAGCAAAAAGGAGTAAAATACCTTCTAGAAACACTCGAGCCAGAAGGAGTTGATTCCTTCTTCAATTGGAATTTCTTTGATACACTATTGCAACAAAAAGAAGGCTATTCTGATTATGTTTTCGAAGATACAGCCGCCCAATTATTAAAAGAAAACCTCAATTTAAAAACTGAATTTGAAGCCTTAAAAGCAAAAGATGCTGCTTTCAATACAAATCCTGAAGCACAATTGGATTGGATTTATAAACATTCTGCTTACTACGAAAAAGCACATCTAAACTACCCTATTTATCGTATTTTATAATAAAAAAGCTCCTATTGTAGGAGCTTTTCTTCTTCAAATAACAATTTGATATTTTCATAAGAGTTTTTCAAAGCCTCTTTAATTTGTTCTGGATTCAGCCATGCTACTTTTTCAATACCCTCCTCTAATTGTCCTTGTGGAGTTCCCTCGAACTTAGACTGCATTTCAAACCAATGGGTAATTTTGAGTTTGTATTTACCATTACGTTTAAAAATATGATAGGTTTTTTGCAATTTTCTGGTGATTGATAATTTATTCACGCCTGTTTCTTCCTCAACCTCACGCATCGCAGTAACTTCAATTTCCTCTCCTTTTTCAATTCCACCTTTGGGTAAATCCCATTTCCCGTTTCTAAAAATAAATAAAACCTCGCCATTTTTATTGTAGACAAGCCCACCTCCAGCTTTACAAACTGGAATTTTAGCTTTTAATGTCTTCATTATTTCCCTTTCATCAGGATGATACAAATACGCTTTTTGGATTTTATTTTGAAATATTTTGACTATAATACGCTCTACATCAATACTCTCCAAAAGAAATAATTCAAAATCAGTTTCTTTAGAGATTTGATTTGTCAAAAAAAGTGGTTTGTCGTTAACAAAAACTTTATACATTTGTATTATGATTTTTAATAAAGATACTGCCGAAAAAACAGCCGAATTGCTTTTGCAAATAAATGCAATTAAATTGAATCCCGGAAATCCTTTTACGTGGGCTTCTGGCTGGAAATCTCCTATTTATTGTGATAATCGTCTAATTCTTTCATTTCCAGTGATAA